>JAUNHU010000030.1 GCA_030523825.1 Lautropia sp.
CCTGCCGACAACTCCTGCTTCTCGGCCTGTTGTTCCGCCAGCTTCTTCCGCGCCCGGCGGGCCGGCGTGTTCAGCAGATAGACGACAGTGCCCAGCGGCAGCAGGCCGTAGAGCAGGAAGGTCATCAGACCGGCGATGAAGGAGTGTTCCGTCAGGGCCATCAGGATGACGACGTACATCCAGGCAATGATCACGATCAGCATGGAATGGATTGTGGAGGAGCTTTCGGCGGAAGCAAAGCCGGTGTGCCGGCCTGACTGGGGTTTACACCGGGCATCAGGATTCGTTCATTCACCTGACAAATGCGAGCCAATGGCTTAATCTGTCGGGAGGATTGTTCTCATGAAACGGGAGACTGCACTTCCATGACTCAGCGTATTGCTTATGTGACCAGTGGCATGGGCGGAATCGGCACGGCCATCTGCCAGCGTCTGGCACATGATGGTCACATCGTCATCGCCGGCGCTGGCCCCTCTCGCGATGTCCGAAAGTGGCTGGACGAGCAGAAGGAACTGGGTTTTCACTTCCACGCCTCGGTGGGCAACGTGGCCGACTGGGATTCCACCGTCGAAGCCTTCGACAAGGTGAAGGCCGAGTTCGGCAACCCCGACATCGTCGTGAACAACGCCGGCACCACCCGTGACGGACTGTTCCGCAAGATGTCGGTCGAAGACTGGCGCGTCGTCATCGACACCAACCTCAACTCGATGTTCAACGTGACCCGTCAGGTCATCGACGGCATGCTGGAAAAGGGCTGGGGGCGCATCATCAACATCTCGTCGGTCAACGGCCAGAAAGGGCAGTTCGGCCAGACCAACTACTCCACCGCCAAGGCCGGGCTGCACGGCTTCACGATGGCTCTGGCACAGGAAGTGGCCAGCAAGGGTGTCACCGTCAACACGGTTTCGCCCGGCTACATCGCCACCGACATGGTGAAAGCCATCCGCCAGGACATGCTGGACAAGATCATCGCCACCATTCCGGTACGCCGCCTGGGCGACCCCGAGGAAATCGCCTCCCTCGTGGGCTGGCTGGCCTCCAACGAATCGGCCTTCACCACCGGCGCCGACTTCTCGGTGAACGGCGGCCTGCACATGGGCTGATAGCACCCTGCGTGCCTGGCCCACGCCTGGCAGGCTGTTGAAAGACCTGTTCGGCCGTGGGTTTCAGGGCAGTCACCAGATCGCAAACCCATGATTTCGTTGATGTGGGCAGATGTGGTGGTTAATCAGGAAATGGGTATTTCAACAGCCTGCTAGTGCAATACCGACAATCGGGGAGACATGACTGGCCCCTTGGCCATTGTTCAGGGGCTGCAAGGCATGACCTTGCCTCCTCATTCCCGACCGCAACGGACGGGAAATGGCTTTCGGATATGATCGGCGGCTTCCGGGACATTCCTTTGTCCCCACGTATTCCGTGCCTCCCCGAAGCTGACGGCCTTGTTCCCATCGAGCATCATCAACCGGTGTCCGCCCTTGAACGACACCGCTCAGGCAATCGTCCGTCCGGCCACGGGGAGCACTCTGCCTCAACCCTTCCCCCTATCATGATCGGAACCGAGATCAGCCGTCCGGGCAGCACGCCCAAGGACACCCCGCCACCGTCCACCCCGTCCAATGCCCCGAAAGCCGCCGCATCGGCACTGGATCGTGCTCCCAGCGTCGGCTTCGTGTCGCTGGGCTGCCCCAAGGCGCTGGTGGATGCCGAGCGCATCGTGACCCAGCTGCGCGCCGAGGGCTACCGCATCACCAACACCTATGAAGGCACCGACCTGGTGGTGGTGAACACCTGCGGCTTCATCGACGACGCCGTGGCCGAATCGCTCGATGCCATCGGCGAAGCGCTGAACGAAAACGGCAAGGTGATCGTGACCGGCTGTCTGGGCGCCCGCAAGGGCGAGGGCGGCGAGGACAGCAATCTCGTGCGCGAGATTCATCCCAGCGTGCTGGCCGTCACCGGGCCGCACGCGCTCGAAGAAGTGATGCAGTCGGTGCACCAGCACCTGCCCAAGCCGCACGATCCCTTCAGCGATCTGGTGCCTGCGGCCGGCATCAAGCTCACCCCGCATCACTATGCCTACCTCAAGATATCGGAAGGCTGCAACCACCGCTGCTCCTTCTGCATCATCCCCAGCCTGCGCGGCGACCTCGACAGCCGCCCCATCGGCGAAGTGATGCGCGAGGCCGAGAACCTGTTCAAGGCCGGCGTAAAGGAACTGCTCGTCATCTCGCAGGACACCAGCGCCTACGGCGTGGACCTGAAGTACCGCACCGATTTCGTCGGCGGCCGGCCGGTGAAGACCCGCATGCTGGAACTGTGCCGTGAGCTTGGCAAGCTGGCGCAGCAATACGGGGGCTGGGTGCGGCTGCACTACGTCTACCCCTATCCATCGGTGGACGAGGTGCTGCCCCTGATGGCAGAGGGCCTGGTGCTGCCTTATCTGGACGTGCCGTTCCAGCACGCCCACCCGCGCGTGCTCAAGGCCATGAAGCGTCCGGCCAGCGGCGAGCGCAACATCGAGCGCATCCGCGCCTGGCGCGAGATCTGCCCCGATCTCACCATCCGCTCCACCTTCATCGCCGGCTTTCCGGGCGAGACCGAAGAAGAATTCCAGTACCTGCTGGATTTTCTGGAAGAAGCCCAGCTCGATCGTGTCGGTTGCTTTGCCTACTCGCCGGTGGACGGCGCCAAGGCCAACGAGCTGCCCGGCGCGCTGCCCGACGAAGTGCGCGAGGAACGTGTCGCCCGCTTCATGGAAGTGCAGCAGGCCATCAGCGAACAGCGACTGGCCGCCAAGGTGGGCAGCACCCAGCAGGTGCTCATCGACGCCATCGAGCACGACCCTGAGGAAGGCTGGTGGCGCCTGGCTGCACGCAGCAAGGCCGATGCCCCCGAGATCGACGGCATGGTCTACATCGACCTCGAAGACGCCCCGACCTCCGAGGCCCTGTCACCGGGCCACTTCGTTGAGGTAAACATCATCGACGCCGACGAGCATGATCTGTACGGGGAATTGCTGTCGGGCGATTGACTCCCACGAAAAGCGAACACGCTGACGGATAGCTATTACAGGTTTCGGTAAAAAACATCCCCTGACTGCCCAGTCAGCGAGGCAGGGCGCCCCACGGAATGACCGCCAGGCTGCCCTGCGGCACAACCATTGCTCCATCCAGACTGGCGCAGGGTTGGCTTGCCGCCATGCACAACAATGCACGGGAGCGGCACAGGAATTCCGGCGGAACCACCGAACAGTGACGCGCGGAGCGAGCACCTGACCGCCGGCATTTTTTACTGCATGGCAGGCGAATTGGCGGCTGAAGCGTTACGTAGAATCCGCCACAACAATCCCCGCCAGGAGAACGTGCATGAAAGCAGCCACCCCTATCACCTTCAGCCTGTTGCTCTCCGTCCTGCCGCTGGCCGCCAGCGCTGCCTCTGAAAACGGCATGGCCAATCAGCCGGCGACCAGCGTCGCCACACAGGCGCAGGCAGCAGGCCATGAACAGGGCAAGCCAGCCCAACGCGCCGAAGGTGTATGGATCGACGTGCGCACCGAGAAGGAATACAACGAAGGGCACCTGCAAGGCGCGCACAACGTGCCCGTCGACCGCATCGCCCGGGAAATCGCCTCCATCAGCCCCGACAAGGACGCCCCGATCAACCTGTACTGCCGCTCCGGCCGTCGTTCGGAAGCAGCCCTTCAACAACTGAAGGCGATGGGCTACACCCAGGTGACAAACCACGGCGGCTACAAGGATCTGGTTGCCAAGGGCCTGCGCTGATTCTCTCCTCAGCCACGACGTGACATTGACATGGTCGCAAGCAGCCATTTCCTGCTGCTTCGCCCACCTGTAGGCCCGTATCGTTCTCATAAGCAGCCACTCCGGCACACGACGGGCTGATGGATGGCACCACGCATGCCGGGGAGCGGACTGCACAGGTTATTGAACAGATGATAAAATCCATCTAACCTCGATAACCCTGCAAGCCACTGCAGCAGGAGCCACACATGGGCGCCATCGCTGAACATTCCGGCCTTTCCACGCTGACAGGCAGCCCGAAGGAAGTGCGGGCCCGGCTCGCCTCCTCAGAAGCCGACCAGGTGCTCGTACTGGCTTTCGACCGCCTCGACCCCGGTGCCTTCCAGACATTTGCCAACAACGTCACCCAAGTTGCAGCGTCGCTGGGCGAGTTGCTGCTCGAAGCGCAAAGCGAGGCATCGCTGAAGCGGCTTGCAGAAATGCTCATGCCGCCCAAACCGGCCTCGCCGCGACTGCTGAAGGAAGCCGCCATGCTGGTACGTGCCCGCAAGGCCGTGCTGGAAAGCGGCGACTGGCTCACCGCCGCCGAACTTGCCCAGCTGGCAGGGCTCAGCAGCCGCAACCCCAGCGCGCAGCCCAACAAGTGGAAGAAGGGCGGACAGATCTTTGCCATTCCGCACGGCGGAGTCGATTATTTTCCGGGCTACGGACTCGACCCGCACAACGACTTCCGCCCCCTGAAGGCACTCGGCCAGATCATCGACGTGTTCGACGGACACAAGGATGGCTGGGGAATGGCCTACTGGTTTCGCTCGGCCAACAGTTTTCTGAACGGAAAACGCCCGCAGGATCTGCTGGCATCATCCCCGGACCAGGTCATCGAAGCGGCACACGACGAAATTCAGGAAGTCGCGCATGGCTGAGCGGCGCAAGACGGCAACGCCTTCGTCGTTGCCGGATCAGCCCTCTCTCACGCGAGAAGAGGCCACACATGCCGCATCACCCGTCCATGCTCAGGAAGACATGGATACGTTGCCAGGCCCCGCTGCACACCTGAAACTCACCCTGACCACACTGCCCAACGGCAAGGTCCTGCATCGCATACACCTGCAACGCTACCGCGCCACGCAATTCAATCCCGGCACGACAGGAAACGCGCGCTTCAGCCCGATTCGCACCGCCAGCGGAAAGCCCATTCCAACCCTGTATGCGAGCACCAGCATGGCTGGCGCATTGATGGAAACCATCTTCCACGACGTGCCTCACACCGCCGACCTGAAAACGCTCGACCGCCGGAAACTGCGCGAACAGGTTCATTCCCGCGTTCTGGTGCAGACACCACTGCAGCTTGTCGACCTTGCCAGCGTGCCACTGCGAAAACTGGGACTCACACGCCGGCAACTCATCGACACGGAAAAGCACCAATACCCGGCCACCCGCAAATGGGCCGAGGCCATTCATCACCAATGCGCCGAAGCACAGGGACTTTCATGGGTTTCGAGACAGGACGACACCACCCGCGCCTTCATCCTCTTTGGCGACCGGATTGCGGCGAACATGCTTCGGCAGGATCAGACATCGCGCAGCCTGCTGGATGACGAATCGGCGCATGACGCCGTACTGGAGCTGGCCGAGCGCATCGAGGTGGCAATCGTGCCCGGGATGGGATGAAATTTGCCACCGGCTCAAGGCAAGCGCTCTGGTGCTGCAACCACAGCGCACACGGTGAAACGCTCAGGCCACTGCAGGGGCGGGACAAACAAGGGAGCGGTCAATCCTCCGCCCCCAATTGAAGACCAGCCTCCATTGCAGGCGGTAGCGATTCAGCCCTCCAACCACCCCAGCATGGTGTCCAGCCCGCCCTGGCGGATGGACCAGGTGGCGTGCTGGCGCACGACGGGCTTGCCGTGATAGGCCACAGAGAGGCCGGCCACTTCCATCATGCCAATGTCGTTGGCGCCATCACCAACGGCAATGGCCTGCTCCGGCGCACAACCGATACTGGCGCAGCACTGGCGTACCGCAGCTGCCTTGAATTCCCGGTCGACGATGGCTCCCAGCACGCGGCCGGTGAGGCGCTCGTTGGCAATGTCGAACTGGTTGGCAAAGGCGTAATCGAAACCCAGCCGCTCCTTCAGCGGCTCGGTGAAGTGCGTGAAGCCGCCGGAAATCAGCATCGTCTTGAGTCCATGCTTTTTCGCGGCAGCCAGCAGCGTCTCCGCGCCGGGGGAGAGGTGCAGTCGTTCCTGATACACGCGCTCGATCAGCTCGACACTGACGCCTTTCAGCAGCGCCATGCGGCGCGTCAGGCTCTCGGAAAAATCCTTGATCTCGCCACGCATGGCGGCCTCGGTAATGGCCGAGACTTCTTCCTTCAGCCCCGCCATGTCGGCAATCTCGTCCAGGGTCTCCATCGTCACCAGCGTGGAGTCCATGTCGATGGCCAGCAGCCGGAACTGATCCAGGCGCAATCCTTCTGGCACGTTGGCCGCGTCCACACCGTGCTGCTCGCAAAGCGCATCGAGGCTTTCCGCACTCAACGGCGCCACTGCCCAGCTCGCACGCTTCTGCTCCTGCGCCACCGGCTGCGCCGCCAGCTGGGCGCTGATGGCGGCAAGCAATGCCTCATCCAGCCCGGCGGTTTTCTGAATGACGACGTGATTCTGGCTCATGACGGGCTCCGGCGAGGGAAAAGGGAGGGAAAGGGGAGGTGGGGGTGATGGAAAAAGGCCGCGCAGCGTGCAACCCGCCGCGCGGCCTCTGCAACCCGCAATCATACCCCGGTCCATCATCAGACAGCGTGGTACACCAACTCAAGCGCTCATCGCCTCAAGCCTTGCCAGTGCCCTGATTTCCTCGCTGCCAGGCATCGCATCGAAGCGATAGCGAATGAGCCGGACACCATGCCTGGCTGCCAGCACGTCGCGCATCGCATCCCGATAGGCGCGCTGCCAATCCCGCCATACCGGATCGGCATCGACTGCCTTGATCGTGTTGCAGCGCTCGATCCACTCGCGCACATCGAAGCCGGTTTGCACACGTCCCTTGTAGGCTGCCAGCGACACGGCCCGTTCTGCACTGAAATGCTGGCGCTCATCGAATTCGATGGCCAGCTTCAGGCTGGGAATGTAGAAATCGAACTCCATTGACGACATACGCGGCGTCATCAACTCGGCCGCCAGCTGCTCCGGTGTGCATTGCCGCTTCTTCTGGTTGGCATGATGATGCTGATGCTTCCGGCAGTCCTCGATCAGCGCAGCACGGACCTCGGCCGCAACACCCCGTGGCCGGGCCTGCTGATCGGCACCGGAGATCTTGTCCACACGGGGGAGGACAAGCCAGTCGAATTTTGCCTCGCACAGCACGTCGGGATAGACGGACTTGAGCATTTCCCACAGGGGCTGGGAAGCTTTTCCTTTGGGGGCAGAAGATGCCTTCACAGGCTCATTCCCCTTGGTTGCGGGCGTCAGTTTTTGCGGTTCCATGTTCTTGCTGGTCTTGGGAGGAGGAGCTATCGTGCTGGAAATCAGTTGAGGGGCCGACACGGAAGATCGAGAAGGCAACACACCTTCCCGGTACTCGTAATCCGGGTGTGGTGTGGGCTGGCGGCTCTGCAACATCTCGCAACCGTCGAGGTAGAAGGTGTGCAGGGTGCGGGAATCACGCCGCTGCACCCTGGTCTTCCCGTTGGACAGGACGCTCTGCGTGTTCCAGTTGGAGGAGGACAGATAGGCTCTGCCACCCTGCGAAAGCCAACTGCGTTTCGCCATGAGGGTTCCGTGGTTGCCCATCAGGTCATGCGTGGCGTTGACAACCACATCCAGACTACGCAGCCAGCTTCCAATTTCGTCATTCAACGGAACAACATGGTCGCGCCCCACCAACGCATTGATCTCACCGCAAATCAGCGCGCCGAAGCGACGCCCCTTGAACTCAATGGTGCGGTTGGGCAGGTTCTCCACAAAGGCTGGCACCACATTGCCAACATTTTTCCGGGCCTGATCGCTGGAGACGAAATACTGGCGACCCATGCACTTCCAGCCCCTATCACGAGTCCAGGCAAAGAGGCAATGTGGAGAGAGTGTCCCCACTGCACCGTTGATGCGACGCGGCAATGCACGGCTCGACAAATTGCCCACATGATGACGAACCTCGACAAACAGCAACCCGTCCCAGTCGAACTTCCTCAGCCGCTTCTCCAAGGCTTCATGCACAGCATCATCATGCAGTGAATACCCCGCCACCAGCAGAACATCCGGCCGATGGGTGTGCAGTGCATCCATGATGGAATCGACATTCCTGCCCGCATCTGCAATCCGCATTGCGCGTTGTTGGCCAAATACTTCAAACGACAGCGTGGCAACCTTGAGTTGCGGAAAACTCTGGTGCAGAGACGCTCTATTGCGGCTAATTCCGACTTCTGTCGACACTCTCATAAGACGCTCCTTTCCGCAGAACGCTTCTGCAATTTTTCTTCGTTTTGGGTGACGACCTGCTCATCGCAAATCTTCATCAGCTGTAGTTCTGCGTTCTCACCCAGATTGATCCCAACGGCGCGCCACCGGTTCGAGGGGAATCCGTCATCATTCCTGATCTTCCTGACCCGGATGAGCGCCCTGCCATCAGCAGTTGGGTACTGGATGTCCAGAAGACGCATCGCCCATTCGTCAAAAGACATGAACAGCAAACGCTGCTGCTCGACGGCCTCCATCAGCAACTTGAGCAGAACTGCATCAATCTTTCTGCGGGAAATGCTGCCAAAGTGATCCGTGAATTCGACCTGAACCGGAATCAACCCCGCTGCGTTCCGGTTCACCGGATGGTGGTCTTCCGTGCTCAGGTGTTTGGTACACATCAGGTATTCGGGCACACGCACATCATTTCTCCTCACGGGAAACAGGAATATCTCGATGGGCGTCCATGCTCACGACAGGAATTGACACCCTGGGCAAGCATCTTCGGCGCCGACGCAACAGAAAGAAAACGTCTGGCGTCGGACGGCACGGGGAGAATGACAACCGGCACAGGCAGCACGAAGGCGCACATACCCAGGAGGGAGCGTGCGGGTGCCGTTTGCAATGGCGCTGCAACGGCGCAGAGGCTGAGTATTCCGAGTGAACGCCAGTGAGGAGGGCGCTTGATGAGCCGAACGTGCCGATACCAGCCGGCAAATGACAAGCACGCCAGGAAAGGTGGCTCAGAACAGATGACAGATGGTTGCCGCCGGGGAGATGGGAGCCGGCAGACTGTGAGGAAACAGATGCGAGCCTCGCCGGTGCTGCCGACAAAGGAGCAAAAGACTCTGCGAAATCTGCAACCAGTCTTTCGCCTACAAATCTGCCGGGCTCACAACAGCACCAAGCCGGCGAGGCCGGTGTCTGCCGACGAACCTTTGACGGCAGGCTGTGAGGAGGTAGATACCGGTATCGCCGGCGCTGTCGCCCACGAAGATCAGATAGCTACAGCAGCGCCACAGAAAAGTCGCTTGCCCCCAACGCACCGGGCTCACAGCTGCACCCAAGCCGGCGGGGCCGGTGTCTGCCGACGAACATTTGCCGGCAGGCTGTGAGGAGGTAGATACCGGCCCCGCCGGCGCTGTCACCCACAAAGAACGCCGACAGGCACCATCAAACCTTCTGGCCCGCCTTGTGTGCCGCCTTCTTCTGGGCGCGCTTCGAGAGAGCAGGGGTGGCAGGCGCTGCATCAGTGGCGCCAGCGCCACCTGTTTTGCTCGCATCACGGCTTGCCAGTGCAACCGGCGGCAGCAACGCCTGCAGCATGCCACGCAGCAACGCCACACGCTCGGTGATGTCCTTGCTGGCAGCCTTGATGCGCAGACGATCCTGGCCGGCAAAACTCGTGTCCTTGCGCGACTGCGCAAAGCCGAGAATCTGCGCCGGCGGCGTGTTGGGCTGCGGATTGAAATGCAGCAGCACCGCCTCGTTGCTGGCGTCAATCTTGGCAAGGCCGATGTCGGTAGCCATCAGGCGCAGCCGGTGGCTGTCGATGAGTGTCTGCGCCGCTTCGGGCAGCTTGCCGAAGCGGTCGACGAGTTCTTCGCGCAGCTCACCCAGCGCAATACTGTCCTTCGCACTCGCCAGGCGCTTGTAGAGCACCAGCCGCTCATGCACATCGGGGCAGTAATCGTCGGGCAGCAGCGCCGGCGCATTCAGCTTGATTTCCGGCACGCGCGCAAGCGTCGAAGCCAGATCCGGTTCACGCCCGGATTTGAGGGCCTCCACAGCCTGCTGCAGCATGTCGGTGTAGAGCGTGAAACCCACCTCCTGCATTTCGCCCGACTGCGAATCGCCCAGCACCTCGCCAGCGCCGCGAATTTCCAGATCGTGCATCGACAGGTAGAAACCCGAACCGAGTTCTTCCATCATCTGGATGGCTTCGAGGCGCTTCTCGGCATCCTTGGTGATGGCGTCTTCGTCGGGAATGAGCAGGTAGGCATACGCCTGATGGTGCGAACGGCCCACGCGCCCACGCAGCTGATGCAGCTGCGCCAGACCGAAACGGTCGGCGCGGTGCATGATGATGGTGTTGGCGGTGGGCACGTCGATGCCGGTTTCGATGATGGTGGTGCACAGCAGCACATTGAAGCGCTGCTGGTGAAAATCACGCATCACCTGTTCCAGTTCACGTTCGGGCATCTGGCCGTGGGCAATCTGGATGCGTGCCTCGGGCACGAGTTCGGCCAGCGCCTGGCGGCGGTTCTCGATGGTGCCCACTTCATTGTGCAGGAAGTAGACCTGACCACCGCGCTTCAGCTCACGCAGGATGGCTTCGCGGATGGTGCCGGCCGTTTCCTTGCGCACGAAGGTGCGGATGGCAAGACGCTTCTGCGGTGCCGTGGCAATCACCGAAAAATCGCGGATGCCTTCCAGGCTCATCGCCAGCGTGCGCGGAATCGGCGTGGCGGTGAGCGTCAGCACGTCGATTTCGGCCCGCAGATTTTTCAGCTGTTCCTTCTGGCGCACGCCGAAACGGTGCTCCTCGTCGATGATGACAAGGCCCAGATCGCGGAACTTCACGTCCTTGGAGAGCAGCTTGTGCGTGCCGATGACGACATCGACCTTGCCGGACTCCAGTCCTTCGAGCGTGTTGCGCGTGGATTTGGCCGTACCAAAGCGCGAAAGCTCCGCCACGTTGATGGGGAAGCCCGAAAAACGGTCGTTGAAGGTCTGGAAATGCTGTTCGGCCAGCAGCGTGGTCGGGGTAAGCACCGCCACCTGCCGCCCGGTTGCTGCCGCCACATAGGCTGCTCTCAAGGCAACCTCGGTCTTGCCAAAGCCCACGTCACCACACACCAGCCGGTCCATCGGCTTGGCAGCAGTCAGGTCATGAATGACGGCATGGATGGCCGCGAGCTGATCCGGCGTTTCCTCAAAGCCGAAACCCTCGGCAAAGGCGGCATAGCTGGCAGGATCGAAAGGGAAGGCATGACCTTCGCGGGCCGCACGCCGCGCATAGAGGTCGAGCAGCTCCGCAGCGGTATCTCGGGCCTTCTCGGCGGCCTTGCGACGCGCACGATCCCACTGACCGGAACCCAGCGTGTGCAGCGGGGCGTTTTCAGGCGCAGCACCGGAATAACGGCCGATGAGATGCAGCATCGACACCGGCACATAGAGCGTGGCGTCGTTGGCATAGCAGAGATGCAGGAATTCGGTGTTGCCATCGCCCAGGTCGATGGTGACGAGCCCCATGTAGCGGCCAATGCCGTGCTGTTCATGCACCACCGGATCACCGGGTTTCAGCTCGGAGAGATCGCGGATGAGGGTGTCGACCTGGGTGGTCTGCGCATGCCGACCGCGCTTTCCCTGCCGCACGAAGCCGGGAAACAGCTCGCTCTCGGTAATGACCAGCAATTGCCCGTCCAGCAGACGAAAACCGCGCTGTAGCGGGCCAACCGTGAGCACCACCTGATCCGGCAGCGCCATCGCCGTCTGCAGATTCTCGGCCGCCGGCAGTTTGAGACCCGCCTCGGCAAACAGCTCCTGCAGGGTTTCACGCCGCCCGAGCGATTCGGCCACGATCAGGCGCTTTTCGCGCACGCCGTCGAGAGGCGAGGGCGTGTCCAGCAGCAGTTTCAGTGCCGAAGCCGGTTCGGTCAGCCGGCGGTTGATGGCAACCGTGGGCACAGCGCGGGCATTGAATCGTCTGCCGTCAGTGGCTGCGGTCTTTTCCGCGTCATCGGCAACCTGCACATCCTGCGCACCGGCAGAGGCCACACCGATGGAGAAGCGTGGAAATGCCTGGGTACCGATGAAGAATTGCTCGGCATCGAGAAAGAGTTCGTCAGGCCGGAGGGCAGGGCGTTCGGCGTCATTGCCCAGAAAGGCAAAGCGCTGTCTGGCATCATCGAGAAATGCCTGCAACTGCTGCTGCACATCACCGTGCAGGATGATCTCGCTCTCGGCCGGCAGGTAGTCGAAGATGGTCGCCGTCTGCTCGAAGAACAACGGCAGGTAATACTCGATGCCACTGCCCGCCACGCCATTGCCGATATCGCGGTACAGCGTCACCCGGGAGGGATCACCATCGAAGCGCTCGCGCCAGCGGCCCCGGAAAGCCGTGCGCGCTTCCTCGTCCAGCGGAAACTCGCGTCCCGGCAGCAGATTCACTTCCTTCACCGGATAAAGGCTGCGCTGGGAATCGGGATCGAAGGTGCGGATGCCCTCCAGTTCGTCGTCGAACAGGTCCAGCCGGTAGGGCAGGGGCGAACCCATCGGAAAGAGGTCGATCAGCCCGCCGCGCACCGTATATTCACCGGGGCGCAGCACCTGCTCCACGTGTTCATAACCGGCGAGGGTCAATTGCGACTTGAGTGCCTGCTCGTCGATGCGCTGCCCCTGCGCAAAGGCAAAGGTGCGCGAGGCCAGCCACGAAGGCGGAGGCAGGCGATGGGCCGCCGTGCTGGCCACCACCAGCAGCAGATCGAGCTGCCCCTGCTGGAGCTGATGGAGCGCCGCCAGCCGTTCAGAAATCAGATCCTGATGGGGCGAGAGGTGGTCGTAAGGCAGGGTTTCCCAGTCGGGAAGCTGCGCAATGGCGAGCGAGGGGGCAAACCAGGCAATTTCTGCAAGCAGCCGGCTGCAGTCTGCGGGCTGCGCGCATACAATGACGCGGGTCTTGCCGGACGCGCGTTTGCGTGTCGTGTTCCCGCCGGATCGTCCGGCCGGTTTCGGGGCATCCGTTGTGCCGCCAGCAGCAGCTGCGCTGGCGGAATCCCTGCCCGATGAATCGGGAGAGGAAGATGTCGCGTCGTGAAAGAAACGCCGGGTGAGAAACCAGGCATCCGATGAACCGAATCCGGTCGGCAGTCGCTGAATGGGGTGTTGCAAGGCTGGGAATTGATGGGTTGACCAGGGAGCCGCGGTGCTTCGGCACGGAGGGCCTCGGCAGACATGAGGCATGTGTCGCCCCCTGGGGAACTTCTTGCGGTAAAGGAACGATCAGGGCAGGGACCGGTCCGGCATGCGTGCAACCACGCATCGACCGGCTTTCTGCATACAGCAGGGTATTTTAGCCGCTGGGACATTGTCCGGCGGGCAGGATGATGGCGAACGATCAGATCAGGCGGGGAAACCCGACATATTTCGAGCCGGTACCACGCGCCCCGGTGGAAAGCGGGCCGGAGGCATTGCCGCCCGGCCGGCATTTCGTGCTGATTCCGGCGGCAGGCAGCGGCAGCCGCTTTGGTGCCAAGGTGCCCAAGCAGTATCTGGAGCTGGGCGGCGGGCGCACGGTGCTGGAAGCCACGGTGTCGGCCTTTCTGGCCGAATCCTGGATTACACGGGTGGCCGTGGTGGTGCAGGCCGACGATCCGCTGGCGATGCGCCTGCCGGGGCTGCGCAATCCGCGTGTGCTGCTCATCCGGCGCGGCGGCGGCACGCGCCGTGACACGGTGCTGAACGGCCTGACGGCAATGGCGCAGCGCGGCATGATCGAACCGCATGACTGGGTGCATGTGCATGACGCGGCGCGCCCCGGCATCGACTCGGGAAGTCTGCAGCGGCTGGCGCGCGTGCTGGAAAGCGAGCCCTGTGGCGCGCTGCTCTGCGTGCCCGTGACAGATACGGTCAAGCGCATCGACACCCGGGTGTCGGTGGCAGCCAGTGGCGAGTATCGCAGTGGCGGCACGGTGGACCGCAGCCGGCTCTGGCTGGCCCAAACGCCGCAGGTGTTTCGCTTTGCCGCGCTGCGGCGGGCGCTGGAAGCCCACCCGAACGTGACGGACGAAGCCGGTGCCATCGAGGCCGAGGGCGGGCGCCCGCGCATGATCAGCGGCACCCGGCGCAACCTGAAGATCACGACCCCCGAAGATCTGATCATGTTGAGAATCTTGATGAACCAGCAACCCCAGGGAGAACACGCATGACGCAGCAGCAGGGCCAGGACGCCGGCCTGTCGATTCCATTCCGCATCGGTCAGGGCTATGACCTGCATGTGCTGGTACCCGACCGGCCCCTCATCATCGGCGGCGTGCATGTGGAGCACCCGCTAGGGCTGGCCGGGCATTCGGACGCCGACGTGCTGGCGCACGCGATCACCGATGCGCTGCTCGGTGCTGCGGGCCTCGGCGACATCGGCCACCATTTTCCGGACACCGACCCTGCCTACAAGGATGCCGACAGCATGGTGCTGCTGCGCGACGCGATGGCGGCAGTGCGGGCAAAGGGCTTCCGGCTGGGCAACATCGACGCGACCATCATCGCCCAGCAGCCGAAGATGAAACCCTGGCTGCCCGGCATGATCGCGCGGATGGCCGAGGTACTGGAATGCGACCCCGCGCAGATCAACCTGAAGGCAAAGACGAACGAGAAGGTCGGGACCGTCGGGCGCTGCGAGTCGATTGCTGCTCTTGCAACAGCTCTGCTGGCGCGCTGACCGGATCAAGCGTGTCGATGAAGGTCTCGCGTGCCTGAACCTTGGCAGAGTCGAGGTCGCGCAGCACGACGCGGATCTTCAGACCGCCCCCCGAGGCGTTTTCGATGATCATCCCGCCCCGGGTGCGGCGGGCCAGGCGAGCCACGATGGCCAGCCCGAGGCCCGAACCGCCGATGGTGCTGCGCTCGGTGTCGAGACGCGCAAAGGGGCGGGCCAGCTTGGGTAGCGCAGATTCAGGCACACCCGGGCCGTGGTCGCGGAAAATCAGCTCGACCCCGCCCTTGTCGTGACGACGCCCGAAGATGTCGATGCGCACGCCGCGCTCGCCGGGCGTGGTTGCGTACTTGATGGCATTCTCGAAGACATTGCTGAGGATGCGCTCCAGCAACACCGGATTGCCCTGCCAGACGAGCCCATGTTCGATCTTCTTGAAGACCGACAGCATGCCACCGGCACGCTCGCGGCTGTAGAGGCGCAGGAACTGCGAAAGCACCTGGTTGATGTCGACCGGCTCGACCGTGCGCTCCAGCGGGCTGGCAAACTCGACGAACTGATGCACGATGGAGTCGATACGCTCGATCTCCTCGATCATCGACGCCTGGGCGCTCTCGGGCAGCGGGCTCATCTCGACTTCGAGGCGCAGGCGCGTGAGCGGCGTGCGCACATCATGTGAAACGCCCGCCAGCACAATGGCCCTGTCGGCATCCATCGCCTGCAGATCACCGGCCAGATCATTGAAGCGCCGGTTGAGCAGCGCGATCTCGGGCGGGCCCTTTTCGCGCAGTCGCGGTGGCGGCTCACCGCGTGACAGCCGGTCGATGGAGCGCCCAAGGTTGGCCAATGGGCCATTGACCAGACGGGTAATCATCAGCGCAGCGATCATTGCCAGCACGAGGAGCAAGGCCAGTGCCCCGAGCTGGATGCGGTCGCCGAGCGGCGAGGCGGAGAGCCTTTCGGGACTGGACATCAGCCAGTAGGAAGCCTGGCCAATCTGAAAGCCGACCCAGAGCCCCTCCTTGCCGTTGACTCGACTTGCCAGCGTGACACCGGCACCGAGCCGGCGGCCCAGCACACGTTCCACTTCGGCACCGATCTCGCGGTCCAGCCAGGGCTCGACCTGATCGGTGGTGTTGCGACGGAGCAGGGACAGGCCCTTGCCGGCAGACAGTTCCGCCAGCAGCGCACTCTGGCTGGCATCGGGCACGTGTTTCAGTGCCTCACTGGCAAAGCGGACGCTGGATGCCAGCTCTGCCGCAACCCGGCGGGACTGGGCGGGTTGCTCGAAGGCGCGATACAACGCATACCACGCGCCCAGACTGATGATCAGCAGCAGGGTAATCAGCGCAAAGGTGCGCCAGAACAGGCTCAGTTTCACCTTCCGTTCCTGGTTTCCCGCATCACGACCGGAAGGCTCGGGAAGCACGAATCCTCCACGGCATGAGGGCCGGGAGAATGGCCGGAGAGATCTCCGGCCGCACGAAAGGGCGCGTGAAAATGGGGATGGAGAAAGAAATCAGCCGACGAGGGCGATGGCATCGTCGGCTGCATGCGCCCCGATGAAGGGCGCAGAGAGAGAAAGAATCAGGCGGGCACGAAAACATAACCCACACCCCAGACGGTCTGGATGAAGCGCGGGTTCTGCGGGTCGGGCTCGATCAGCTTGCGCAGCCGGGAGATCTGGACATCGAGGCTGCGGTCGAAGGCACCATATTCACGCCCGCGGGCCAGCAGCATCAGCTTCTCGCGGGAGAGCGGGATGCGCGGATGGCGCACCAGCACCTTCAGGACTGAGAACTCGCCGGTGGTGAGATTGAGGCGGACACCGTCGCGGGAGAGGGTGCGTGTGCCCAGATCGAACACGAAGGGACCGAACGAGACGGCACCGATGTCGTGCATGGCACCACCCGGGGTGTCGTTCGGAATCTGCCGGCGCAGCACCGCATGAACCCGGGCGACCAGCTCGCGCGGGTTGAAGGGTTTCTGCATGTAATCATCGGCCCCCATTTCAAGACCGATGATGCGGTCGACATCATCACCCTTGGCGGTGAGCATGATGATGGGCGTGCGATCGTTGGCGGCGCGCAACCTGCGGATGATCGAAAGGCCATCCTCGCCGGGCAACATCTGGTCGAGGATGATGAGGTCGAAGCTCTCGCGCTGCATCAGCCGGTTGAGCGAGGCCGAATCGGCAGCAAGCGTGACTTCAAACTGTTGCTCAGTCAGGTAACGATTGAGCAGATCTCGCAGTTTTGCGTCGTCATCGACGACGACTAGCTTTCGGACGCTTGTGTTCATTGGCAGATGATATCGGGTTTCCCTGAGCCGCAGCCCCGGGCAGACGCTTCCATTCGTTGATATCCGTGACTATCTGCAACCTTTTACTAGATGTTACTTAACTTGTAAATCCATGATCGACTGGCAAGCTGAAACAACGTTAGTTTAAGTTACAGCCAGAGGTGGCACCACGAAAGCGGCCCGGAGCACTCGCAGCCCATCTCCACTTCTGCCTCCTGAAGTGCTTCGGCTTTTCATTTCAAGGATTTAGCCAAACTTTTTCAAAAAGACACCAATCCATACCAACACCAATACTTGCTGATATCTGCGTCAATCTTACCGACATGCGTCGGCATTTTTTACACTCGGCTAACGCAAGATCTTCACTGCAAGACATTCTGTCGCCCTGTCCGACAAACAGCTGCCATCAGGGCTTGCACTTTACGCAAAAAGGGGCTCTCGCAACCGGGAGACCGCTCCGCACAAAGCGCTCCGCCGGTGCAGGCAGGACTGACCCGACAACCGGGAATGCCGTCAGACGACTGACGGCACCCGGCAAGTGGCACCTTGCCTGCACGCGGCGCCGGAACCGGCGCAGGGGTGAACAAGTGCGAGACAGGCTCTAGAATCATGACATGAATCCGCTCAGCCTGGCCCTCTCGATCGAATGGGATGACTGCACCGTAGCCGTATCCGGCGATCAGGTGCCCGACATCGACCTCAGCGCCCGTCAGACCGCCGGCGCCACCAATGGGCCGCAGGCATCCCGCGACGCCCTGACGCTCGTCCAGACGGCGTTGCGCCAGGCAGGGCAGCCGCTGTCTGCCGTCGAACACTTCCATTTCAACGCCGGCCCCGGCGCCTTCACCTCGCTGCGCATGGCGGCCGGGTTGATGCAGGGACTGGCACTGCCCGGGCAAAGGCCCGTCGGAGCCATCGGTTCACTGGTGGCGCTGACTGCCACCATTCCCGGCTGGCAAGCCGCTGCTGCCGGCATGCGCACGGCCAGCAGCACTTCCCGGTCTCCTGCGGCAACACCAGAAGCGGGGCAGGGGGCAGGGCAGTCATCGGCCAACCCCTGGCTCGTCTGTGCCGCCATCGATGCGCGCATGGGCGAATGCTATTTCGCAGCCTATCTGTGCCAGCCGGGACACTGGCCGCACATGGTTCTCCCCCCATCGGTCGGAACGGCCGACAAGGCAGCACAGACTTTCACCGACGTGATCCGGCAGCAATCTGCCATCGGCCCGGACAGGCTTCATCTGGCCGGCGGAGCCTTTGGCGAGGGCTTTGCCGCCCTGCAGGCTTTCGCCCAGGCCCACGGGCAGGACGCAGCCGCGGCAGCCGGGCGTCGGCCCGGCGCACGTGAGGTTCTCGACATGGCGCGCAGTATCGGCGCCCCGGCGCCCGGCCCCGCACGCATGGCGATGCCGCACTATGTGCGTGACCAGGTGGCGCTCGACCGCGATGCGCAGCGTGAGGCGGCAGCCCGCCGCGAAGCAGCCCGTCAGGCTGGCTCCGGCCCCCGTCCCTGACCGGGCAGACCCGCATGACGACCGCCTCTGCCACCCGGCTTCGACCGATGACCCCTTCCGATCTGCCGGCCATCGTGGAAATCGAACAGCAGGTCCAGCCATTCCCGTGGCGGGAAGGGCACTTCAGCGATTCACTGGCCGCCGGACACCTGTGTCAGGTGCTGGTGGATGGCAACACGGACGAAATCCTTGCCTATGCCATCCTGATGCCGCTGCCTGAGGAGACCGAATTGCTGACGATCGCCGTATCGGCCACCCGTCAGCGTCAGGGCTTGGGACAAGCCCTTCTGCGCACCCTGATCGACGCGGCGATGCAGGCAGGGCATCAGGCGATGTTTCTGGAGGTGGCAGGCGGCAACCAGCCGGCCCGACGGCTTTATGCACGCCTGGGATTCGAGCAGGTGGGCTGTCGCAAGAACTACTATCGCGCAGAAGATGGCAGCACCGACGATGCGTGGGTGATGCGACTCGCCCTGCACCCCGAACACGAGGGCACACGAGCTGATGGAGGAGCCGGCCATGTCTGAGACCATCGTCCGGCGACGGGCCGCCTGGCAGGCGCTGAAGATGGGGCCACTGTGGCAGCCGCTAGCCTCGGCGCTGCCGGGCGCATGCTGGCCTGCCGATCACGACGAGGATATGCCCACCGATACCCCGGCCCCGGCCATGCAGCCCCATGTGCAGCAAGCACCGGCGACGCATGCACAGGCACAGGAAACCCGGGAAGCACCGGCAGCCCATGCGGCGCATGCGCCGGCAGAGGCGCTGTCCCCATCAAGAGAAGCGCATCACGGCGCGACGGCACGGCCACCGCTGGCGGAGAGGGCGGACGAGGGCTTCGCCGCCGATTGGGGAGACGACAGTCCGCCTCCCTGGCTGGACGCCGATCCGGACGGACACGCGGGCATGGACGACACCGTCGCCGCCGAAAATGGTGGCAGCGACACGACAGAGCCCCGAACACCTGCCGGTGAGCGGCCCGCCGACGATGCCATGCTCCGTGCAGCAACAGGCCGTCAGGACGAAGTCCAGCCCCTGTCGCACGTTCAGCGCTGGCAGATGCTGCGCGAGGAGGTGGCCGGCTGCCAGCGCTGTCCGCTGGCCAAGACCCGCCAGAACACGGTGTTCGGACGTGGCCAGCCCGAGCAGGCCCGCTGGCTGCTGATCGGCGAAGCCCCCGGTGCCGAGGAGGACCGGCAGGGCGAAGCCTTCGTCGGACAGGCAGGCAAGCTGCTGGACGCCATGCTGCGCGCAGCCGGCATCGACCCGGGCGCCGATGTCTTCATCGCCAATGTGCTGAAGTGCCGCCCGCCCGGCAACCGCAACCCCGAACCGGCCGAAGTGGCCGAATGCGAAGGCTTCCTGCATGAGCAGATCCGCCTGACGAACCCGGACTGCATCCTGCTGCTGGGCCGTTTTTCCGCCCAGAGCGTGCTCAATTCCGATCTGGCCATCAGCCGGCTGCGCAACAAGGTCCATCGGATCACGCTGGATGGCCGGGATATTCCGGTCATCGTCACCTTCCACCCGGCCTACCTGCTGCGCAATCCGGCCGACAAGCTCAAGAGCTGGGAAGACCTGTGCCTGGCACAGACCGTCTTCAGCCCGGCAGCAGGCGGCACGCAGACACACTGAGAAAGAAGCCGGTCGGGCTGCAAAAGACGGGCGGGCAGCTCCCCTTCTTCAGGGGCGGCCCGGCTCAACGGCCGTGATGCGGGTCCTCGCCGATCAGGGCCTCGTTGTCGGCACGGCGCTGGTTGCGCGCGTGCCACATCATCACCAGCACCATGATGCCGAACACGGTCAGGCCGAAGATCACCGTCACCGTGTTGATCGACAGCTCCAGCCACAGCATCAGCGCATACAGCGAGAGCATCAGCAGGATGTTGAGGTTCTCGTTGAAGTTCTGGACCGCGATGGAATTGCCGGCGCTCATCACCACGTGACCGCGGTGCTGCAGGAGCGCATTCATCGGCACGACGAAAAAGCCCGACATGCCACCGATCACCAGCAGGATCAGGACGGCCATGAGCTCGCCCTTGACCACGGCCATCAGCGTGACGGCCAGACCCATGATGGCGCCCAGCGTCAGCACCCGCAGGGAGCGCTTCAGCGGAATCCACGAGGCGGCAGCCACCGCGCCCAGCGCCACGCCGATGGCGACCACCCCCTGCAGCATCGTCGCCTGATCGAGGCGCATGCCCAGCTGATGCTCGGCCCATTTCAGCACGATGAACTGCAACGAGGCGCCTGCGCCCCAGAACAGGGTGGTGACAGCCAGCGCGATCTGACCGAGCGGGTCGGTCCAGAGCGTGCGGTTGGCACGCACGAAACGCTGAACCATCGGCCAGAAGCGTGCCTGGCGCTGCTCGTAGCGGGCTCCGGTATCGGGAATGCGCAGGTTGATGACTGCCGCAAGCCCGTAGATCAGCGTGATGACCAGCACGGCCGCCTCGGCCGGGCTGTTGATGCCGGTATCGATACCGGGCAGCAGGTCGAGGGAAAGCAGCCAGGCCGACATCATCGGCGAAACCAGAAAGCCGCCCAGCACCGTGCCCAGCACGATCGAGCCCACCGTGGTGCCCTCGATCCAGCCGTTGGCCGCCACCAGCTTTTCGGGCGGCAGCAGCTCGGTGAGGATGCCGTACTTGGCCGGGGAATAGGCCGCTGCCCCGAAGCCCACCAGCGCATAGGCGGCCAGCGGCGGCAGGGTGCTGAGCAGCAGCACACAACCCAGCAACTTGACCGCATTGGTGACGAACATCACCCGGCCCTTGGGAATGGCATCGGCAAAGGCCCCGACGAAGGGAGCAAGCAGCACGTAGGAAACGACGAAGACCAGCTTCAGGAAGGGAATCAGCCAGTCGGGAGCCCCCGCTTCGAGCAACAGGGCAATGGCTGCGATCAAGAGGGCATTGTCTGCCAGCGACGACAGGAACTGCGCCGCCATGATGGTGTAGAAACCGGGTTTCATCCGGGCTGATCCAATATTCAGTCAGGTGGCTGGCCCTCGGCAACGGGCCAGACGGTGGTTCGGGATGCTGAACAAGTTGCGATCCGGGTACGCCTGTGTCACCACCTGGCGCCTGCCGCCAGCGAGGCAGCGGTGCAGGCAGAGCGGCTTCTGATTCGGGCGGGACTCGCAGGCATCGACCTGCGCGCAAGCAGGATGTCCCCGGACTGTTCAGTGAACGCGAAACGTCGATGATACCTGCAAGCCCGACGGGATGCCGACGCCCCCGGCCCCTGCGGTCCCGGGGCCTGCCCGCCGCCACAGGCCCACCGGCCGGCCCGACGGCCAGCATGCGCCGCGGATGCGCACCAGCAGCCATTTCCACAGGAATGACCCCGAAGGGAGAAATCCCCCGTTGCTCAGGGTCTTTTCCCGCAAGCATCACCCGGACAATCGGCATAGACTTCATCACAACAGATTCCGCGCGCCCGCAGGAGCCGACCGAACCATGCCCAGAAAACTGACCGCCTCGATCTCGCTCGGCGCCATGCGCCACAACCTGCGCCGCGTGCGCCAGCAGGCACCGTCTTCCCGGGTCTGGGCCGTCGTCAAGGCCGACGCCTACGGCCACGGTCTCCTGAACGCATTGCAGGGATTTGCCGAGGCCGATGGCATGGCGCTGCTGGAATTCGAGGGCGCAGCGCGCCTGCGCGAGCACGGCTGGCAAAAACCCATCCTGATGCTGGAAGGTCCCTTCGATGCAGACGACGTGGCCCAGGCAGCCGCGCAGGGGCTGACGCTCGCGGTAGGGCAGGGCGCCCACCTTCAATGGCTGGCAGGGCATTCCCGTGCCGACAGGCCGCTCAGCGTCTGGCTGAAGATCAACACCGGACTCAACCGTCTCGGCGTCAAACCCGAAGATCTCGGGGTCTTCGTGCGCCAGCTGCTGGCAACACCCGGCGTGCAGCTGCAGGGCTGCATGACGCACTTTGCCAACGCCGATGTGCCGGGCGGCGCCGACGCTGCGCTCGCCACCTTCGATCACGCCATGGCGATGGTCGAGCAGCTCATCCGGCACGATGCAAACCAACGGGCATCCGGCGCCCCGCACGGGGAAATCGCTCCATCCCGCAGTGAAACGAAAACGACGGGCAGCCAGCCCGCCACGGAAACCCCCGCAGGTCAGGGAACGCGCCCCCCTGTGCCATCGGCCCATCCAGCGCCTGCATGCCACACGGCCACGGCAGCAGGGTTACAACAATCCGTCGCCAATTCGGCCACCCTCTTTTCCGAACCCGATGCACTCCGCGACTGGATTCGCCCGGGCATTGCGCTGTACGGCGCCACGCCTTTCGCCGACATCGACGCCCGGGAGCTGGGGCTGGAACCCGTGATGCGCCTGCACGGCAGCATCCTTGCCGTGCAACAGATGAACCCGGGCGAGGCCACCGGCTATGGCAGCCGCTTCGTGGCGCGCCGGCCCACCCGCATCGGCATCGTCGATTGCGGCTATGCCGACGGCTATCCGCGTGTAGCCCCCACGGGTACGCCGGTGCTGGTGAATGGCACACGCACCCGGCTCCTGGGCCGGGTGTCGATGGACATGCTGGCCGTCGACCTGAATCCCGTACCCGAAGCAGGGCCGGGGGCGCCAGTGGAGCTGTGGGGTGAACACATCCCGGTGGACGAGGTGGCGGCACTCAGCGGCACCATCGGCTACGAGCTGCTGTGCGCGATCACGCCCCGGGTACGCCGGGAAGTCATCGAATGAGAAGCGACGCTGCGTTGCCAGCGCAGCACCAGCGCACGGCCCGCGCTTTGTGAGGGCAGGGCATGCCGGCCATAATGCCGCCATGAGCACCAAGACCCAATTCGTCTGCCGCGACTGCGGTGCAAGCACCGCCAAGTGGCTGGGGCAGTGCCCGGCCTGCCAGGCATGGAACACGCTGGAAGAATTCCGCATCCCGAAGAAATCGGCCGCATCCCGCGCCAACACCCAGGGGATGCTGGCCGAAACCTCGCCGATCTCGCTGCTGTCCACAGTGCCGATCGACTCGGTGCCCCGGATTCCGACAGGGCTGTCGGAATTCGACCGGGTGCTGGGTGGCGGCATGGTGCCCGGTTCCGTCGTGCTGATCGGTGGAGATCCGGGCATCGGCAAATCGACACTGCTGCTGCAGGCGCTGGCGATGATGTCGCAGGATCAGCCCGTGCTGTATGTGAGCGGCGAGGAATCGCTGGCGCAGGTGGCGCTGCGCAGCAACCGGCTCGGGCTCGATGGCTCGAAGCTGCCGATGCTGGCCGAGATCTCGGTGGAGCGCATCATCGAGGCCATCGGCCAGGTGAAACCGGCAATCGTGGTCATCGACTCGATCCAGACGATGATGAGCGAGGCGCTGGAATCCGCGCCCGGCTCGGTCTCGCAGGTGCGCGATTGTGCGGCCCAACTGACGAGGCTGGCCAAGCAGCAGGGCATTGCGGTGGTGATGATCGGCCACGTGACCAAGGAGGGGGCGCTTGCCGGCCCGCGGGTGCTGGAGCACATGGTCGATACCGTGCTCTATTTCGAGGGCGACAACCACTCCACCTTCCGGCTGATCCGCGCCATCAAGAACCGTTTCGGAGCGGTCAACGAACTGGGCGTCTTCGGCATGACCGACCGCGGACTGAAGACCGTCAGCAATCCTTCGGCGCTCTTTCTGTCACAGCACGCCGAATCGGTATCTGGCTCCTGCGTGCTGGTCACGCAGGAAGGCACCCGCCCGCTGCTCGTCGAGATCCAGGCACTGGTCGATCAATCGCCCGGCGGCTCGCCGCGCCGGCTGTGCGTGGGCCTCGACCCGATGCGCCTCTCGCTGCTGCTGGCGGTGCTCAACCGCCATGCCGGCATTCATTACCACGACCAGGACGTGTTCCTGAACGCGGTGGGCGGCGTGCGCATCACCGAGCCGGCGGCTGACATGGCCGTGGTACTGGCGGTGCTCTCGTCCCTGAAGAACCGGCCACTGCCCAAGGGGTTGGCGGTGTTTGGCGAACTGGGGCTGGCCGGCGAAGTGCGGCCTTCGCCCCGTGGGCAGGAGCGCCTGCGCGAAGCCCTGAAGCTCGGTTTCAGCCGCGTGATCTGCCCGAAGGCCAACGCACCACGCAAGCCGCTGGCCGGACTGGAAGTGATCGCGGTCGAACGCATCGGAGAGGCAATCGACCGCGCCTGGGAATGAGGCGGACGCCTCAGGCGAGTTTCAGGCGAGGTTCAGGTTTTCGCCCACCAGCAGCTCTGCCGCCATCCGGCCGCTGCGTACTGCGCCTTCCAGCGTGGCAGGGTAGGGGCCGTAACTGTAGTCCCCGGCCAGTGCCAGTCCCGGGCGGCGCGTGAACAGGTAGCCCGGTGGCACCATCGGCCGGTCGGGCGTACAGGCAAAGGTGGCCCGTTTTTCGTGGATGAGCGCCACATGATCCGCCGGCGGCAGGCCCAGCGGCCCGGTGATCTGCTTCTGCAGTGCCTCGATCAGCGCATCTTCGCCCATCCCGATGGCTTCGCCACTGTTGCTGATGACCATCGCGCCCAGCCGCCACAGTCCCTGCCGGCCGCGGTCGAAGAACCAGTGCGCCGGCCCTTCGTCCTCGGTCTCCCCCTGCAGGGAGACCATTGTCGGCAATTTGGGCGGCAGCCCCTCGGTGCCCGACTTCCAGCCCACCCAGGCCGTGGTGATCGGCCGGTAATCGAAGGCATTCAGCGGCGCCAGCAGCGCATCGTCGACCAGACCGGTCATCAACCGGGCAGAGACGGCAGGCGGCGTGGCCAGCACGATGCGATCAGTCTCCAGCACCTGCTCGCCTTCAGGCAGGCTGACCCGCACCTGATAGCCGCCGCCAGGTGCCGCCTGGATGGCACGGACCGCGGTACGCAGCGACACCGCCATGCCGCGCTCCTGCAGGTACGCAATGGCCGGATCGACGAACAGCGCGCCCAGATCTTCATCGGCCAGCACGAAATCACTGGCCGCAGGCTCCTTGCCCAGCGTGTCACGCAACACGCGCAGGAAGGTGGCCGCCGACGCCTGTTCGGGCGCGGTGTTCATCGCGCTGACCACCAGCGGCCGCCAGAAGCGGCGGATCAGCTCCTCGCTCTGCCCGGTGCGCACGAACCAGTCAGCCACCGTGCGCACGCCCACCGCCGGCCGCCAGTGCGCCAGCCGCGTCATCACCAGCGTGCGCAACAGGCTGACCCGCTGGCGTTTGGAAACGCCCTGGGCGGACACCATCGCACTGACGAGCGACAGCGACTCGGCCAGCTGGGTGCCAATGGATTCGGCATCGGCCGGATCGCCGGCGTGCACACGGCGCGTCAGGCGCAGGCCATGCGTGTCGCGCCAGTCGAAGGGGATGCGCAACTGGCCCTTGCCGCCCAGCAGATCCACCAGCGCCAGCGTGTCCCGGTAGGCGCCCAGCAGCAGATGCTGCCCGTTGTCCAGAACGATTTCTTCGCCATTGGCCCATGACAGCACCTGCCGACGTGCGCGACCGCCCGCCTGCGGCGCCGCTTCGAGCACATGCACGGGCTGCCCGACACGGGCCAGATGGATGGCTGCCGCCAGCCCCGCCCAGCCGGCACCGATGACCAGTACCGGACGTTGATTCTGTTCAACTGCTGTCTGATTCATGATTCGCGTATCCGTGGAGCTTTGCCGGAGGCCCAGGTCCTGCAGGCCAGCCAGAACTTGCGCAGCGGCGTCAGGCTGATCCGCTGCGACATGACACGATAGTCCTCACGCTCGATCTCATCGAGCAATGCCGAATAGATGGCCGCCATGATAAGCCCGGGGCGCTGCCGGCGCAGGTCGGCCTCGGGCAGCAGCGCGAAAGCCTCACGGTAGGCCGTGCGGGCACGCTGCACCTGCTCGGCCATCAGCGCCCGAAACGCCGGGGAGTCCTGCTCGGCCGCGCGGCCCGAGAGGATCTGCTGCCTGCTCAGCCCATGACGCAGCAGGTCGGCCTGGGGCAGGTAGACACGTCCCATCCGGGCATCGTCGCCCACGTCACGGATGATGTTCGTGAGCTGGAATGCCAGGCCCAGCCGGTCGGCGTAGACCAGCGTGTCGGGATCATCATACCCAAAGATCGAGGCGGAAAGTTCGCCAACCACCCCGGCCACCCGCCGACAGTAGAGCTGCAAACCCTCGAAATCAAGATAACGCACCTGATCCAGATCCATGCGCATGCCGTCGATGATTTCCAGCAGCTGGCGACGCTCGATGCGACAGGAGCCCAGATGCGGCTGGAGCGCCTGGGTGACGGGGTGCGTGGGGGCGCCGTCAAAGAGTGCCCGGACCTCGCCCTGCCACCAGTCGAGCTTGCGTCGCGCCACCTGCCGGTCGCCCGGATCATCGACGATATCGTCGACTTCGCGGCAATAGGCGTACAGCGCCGTGATCGCCTGCCGGCGCTCGGGCGGCAGGAACATGAAGCTGTAATAGAAACTGGAACCGCTGCGAACAGCCTTGTCCTGACAGTATTGCTGTGGCGTCATCGTGCGAAACGTGGAGGGAAAGCGGAACACGGCGGAGACCCGCGCTGCCCGGAGAAAAACGCTGGAGGAAAAAAGCAGGCGTGACACCTTGCGAAGCCACACCCGACGCCCTCGGAGGCATCAGACCGGTTCGTCTTCCCGTGGCAGACGGATCGCACGATGGAGCAGGGCGGGCGCATCGGCCCAGCCGAGCTTCGGCCGTCGTGCGACAGAATCATAATCGGCCGCAGCGATTCGATCCAGAATGCGATGGCCACCCGAGATGATGAAGCGCAACTCGGCCGACAGCCGCCCCGGCAGGCGTCGGGGCAACGAACAGCCCGAGAGCAGCTGGCGCCGGACCACGCGCCAGTTTTCGCGCACCGCCGCGCGGCAGCGTTCACCCAGCTGTCCGCTGCGGGCCTCACGCAACAACTGCACATCATCCACGCCCGCTGCCCGCAGCACCTCCTGCGGCAGATAGACCCGGTCCTTGTCGGCATCGATGCCGATGTCCTGCAGGAAATTGATCCGCTGCAACGCACTGCAGATGGCATCGGAATGCTGACGGTTCAGGGGCGTGTCGGCATCGAACAACTGCAGCATCAGCCGCCCGACCGGATTGGCAGAGCGCCGGCAGTAATCGAGCACCGCCGCATCGTCCTCATAACGCCGAACCCGCAGATCCTGACGGAAAGCATCGAGCAGGTCATGAAAATACTGCCAGTCGAGCCCGAAACGTGCCGACGGCTCGATCAGTCCGTCGACCACCGGCTCGCCGCTGGGCTGGCCGCCCCGGGCAACATGCAGCGCCGCATCCAGCGCCAGCAGGCCCTGGTCGCGCACATCGGCAGGCGCATCGCCTTCATCGGCAATGTCGTCAGCGTGGCGGGCGAAGCGGTAGATGGCGAGCACGGCAGGGCGGATGCGCGCCGGCATCAGCCACGAACCCACCGGAAAATTCTCGGCAT
>JAUNHU010000171.1 GCA_030523825.1 Lautropia sp.
CCACACACGCCGATCTGTACGCTGCCGTCGACACGCTGATGGACAAGCTCGACCGTCAGGTCCTCAAGTACAAGCAGAAGCGCCAGGACCACGGCAACAGTCCGCTGAAGCATCAGCCGGTCTCCGCCTGACACCCGTTGCAGGCAAACCGGGGCTGCAATCGTGCAGTCCCCGCCACAAAGGCACCGCCATGCCCCCACGGGCATCCGGTGCCTTTTTCATGCCCATTCGCTTCGTACCCCTGTTGCCAGCCTCCACCTCCCTGGCAGACTTCCAACCCCACTTGTCTGCTTCCCGCAGCCCGACGCCAGCATGTCGTCGAGCAAGGGCACGCCTTCCGCCATCGAAGCGGCACCACCTTCCGGACAAAACCCTTCAGATTCCCCGAGATTTCCCGCACATCCGGTGTGCGGCCGTCGCCGACATCTTCCACCCGTCGTTCAGCACCACGCGCAACCCACTGAATCGCAAAGGCAAACCACTCTGGGCGTACAGGTGCCCCGTCCCGCCCCCCATCAGGACCACACATCGGCCTGCCAGCGATGTTGGCGCAGCGCCCTCGAACACTCCTATAATGGAAACTGCACCATGCCGATTGCCTGACGAGGTCAGTGCGGAGCCTGTGGCACGGTGCCCAGCATGCCACCGGCACATCCATCATCCCTGTGCCATTGCTTTCCGTCAGCCCCTGGCAGACCCCAGATGAATCGCATCTCGAAGCTACTCTCCGCACGCGACATCCTTCTCGATGTGCCGGCTTCCAGCAAGAAGCGCCTGTTCGAGCACGCGGCCCTGCTGTTCGAAAACGAACATCGTCTTGAACGCCAGAAGGTCTTCGATTCGCTCTTTGCCCGCGAGCGCCTCGGCTCCACCGGCCTGGGCAAACAGGTTGCCATCCCCCACGGTCGCATCCGCAATCTGAAGACACCGCTGATCGCCGTGCTGCGCGGCGAACACGGCATCCCCTTCGATGCCCCCGACGGTGAGCCCGTGCGGCTGCTGCTGGTGCTGCTCGTGCCCGAGCACGCCACCGAAGAACACCTGGAAATCCTCTCCGAACTGGCCGAACTGCTGTCGGACGACAGTCTGCGTGAAAGCCTGCTCACGGCCACCGACCCGGCAGCCGTGTATCGCACGCTGGCCACCTGGGAGCCGGTTCGCCCGGCAGCCTGATGCCAGCGCCGGCACCTGCCGGCCGCAAGAGCCCACAACAAAGGCGGTGGCACGTTCCCGCAGCAGCGTACCGCCAGCCAAACACATACAACCGGTCGCCTCCGCGCGCATGGCCGCCCGGCGCGGCCCCCAGCGTGGAAGGAAGCCGCATGTCGATCACTGTCGAAACCTTCATCGAGACCCAGCAGGGCCTCACCGACCTGAATCTGGTCGCCGGCCGCGAAGGACAATACCGGGTGCTGTTCGAGCCCGGCATGCACGCAGCACCGCTGCTCGGCTACCTGAATCCGCTGCGGCCCGAGCGCATCTCCATCTTCGGCCCGCGCGAAATCACCTACTACAACCACCTCACCGACAGCGGCCGGGCCGAGCTGCACGAAACCCTGCTGCAGGCGCAGCCTCCGGCACTCATCATCAGCAATGCGCTGCCCCCGCCACCGCCGCTGATGGCCTTCTGCGATCAGAACGATCTGCCACTGCTCTGTTCGGCTCTGGCTTCCGGCCCGCTCATCGACTCGCTGGGCGCCGCCCTCACCCGCAAGGCCAACGACCACGGCTCGGTACATGGCGTGCTGATGGACGTGCTGGGCATGGGCGTGCTCATTTCCGGCGACTCGGGTCTGGGCAAGAGCGAACTGGCGATGGAACTCATTAGCCGCGGGCACGGGCTCGTGGCCGACGACGTGGTCGACATCGAGCGCGTCAACCCGCACACCATCATCGGTCGCTGCCCGGCCCTGCTGCAGGGTCTGCTCGAAGTGCGCGGCCTGGGCCTCATCGACATCCGCACCATCTTCGGTGAAAGTGCCGTGCGGCGGCACATGTCCATCAAGCTGATCGTGCATCTGGTCAAGCGCAGCACCCTCGAAAACGAGTACGAGCGCCTGCCCCTCGAATCGCTCACCGAAACGCTGCTGGGTGTGCCCATCCGCAAGGTGGCCATCCCCGTGGCAGCGGGCCGCAACATCGCGGTGCTGACCGAAACCGCCGTGCGCTCCACCATCCTGCTGCTGCGCGGCATCGACACCACCCGCGACTTCGCCAAGCGCCAGCAGGCCGCCATACTGGCTGGCGCCGAAGCCGCAACACCCCCGCCTCCCCGCCCTGCCCCACCCCCTGAACCTTACGAGGAAGACGAATAGAGCGCGTCATCAAATCGGGCGATATTGCCTACAATCAGTCCATCATCTGCCGGCGTCAGTTCACGCCTCAGTCCATTTCGCTGCTCACGTCAGGTACGCCATGCAACTGATCATCGTCACCGGCATTTCCGGCTCCGGCAAATCACTGGCCGTCACCGTGCTCGAAGACGCCGGCTATTTCTGCATCGACAACCTTCCCGTGCGCTACGTGCTCGACGTGGCCCTCTCGCTCGAACAGGAAGGCCACACCAAGGTCGCCATGTCGATCGACGCCCGCGTCGGCACCCGCCTCACCGGCCTGCGCGACACCGTTCGCCAGCTGCGCGCCCAGGGCCATGACGTGAAGGTGCTGTTCCTCAATGCGCGCACCGATGCGCTCGTGCAGCGCTATTCCGAAACCCGGCGGCGTCATCCGCTCACCCTGCCCGGCCGCAGCGGCGAAGGCACCGAAACCCACGTCTTCGCCCCCACGCTCGAAGAATCCATCGAGCGCGAACGCGAGCTGATGGCCGAGATCGAAGACATCGGCACCTCCATCGACACCAGCGACCTGCACCCCAACACGCTACGCCAGTGGGTGCGCGATCTGGTCCGCACCGACCGCGCCTCGATGACGCTGCTGTTCGAGTCCTTTGCCTTCAAGCATGGCGTGCCACTGGATGCCGATCTGGTCTTCGACGTGCGCTGCCTGCCCAATCCTTACTATGACACCCAGCTTCGCCCCCTCACCGGGCTCGATCAGCCGGTGAAGGATTTTCTGGCACCGCTGGATGCGGTGCAGAAGATGATCGGCGACATCACCCGCTTCATCACCGACTGGCTGCCCAGCTACGTGCAGGACAACCGCCACTACCTCACCATTGCCATCGGCTGCACGGGCGGGCAACACCGCTCGGTCTATGTGTCGCAGGCGCTGGCCGAGCATTTCGCCCAGACCGAGCGCGTGCTGGTACGCCACCGCGCCCTGGCCAGCCGCCAGGTGGGCAGCACCCACCAGAACGGTCAGCAGACGCGGTAAACGCTACCAACAGAGGAAGCGCGCACCAGGAGGGGACCTGCGAAAGGCGCATCGTGAGCGCCAGCGAGCGTTAAGCCTGAGCGGGCTCCCCGCATGGGGCGCGCTCCATGCAAGCTTCAGACAGTCCTCCTGCGCACATCTCTCTTGGAGCGGGAGCACTACCCGCTGAACAAATCACCCTGTGGTGATGCGGACTGGCCACGCTCAAGATACTTGCGGATCGGGGCGGGCAGCGGCGCCCCATCCAGCGCATCGGGCTTCAGCCAGCGCTGGTGGCCTTTTTCGGGGATCAGGCCCTTCAAATCGGCCCCTGCCGGCGGCGACCACACCTGCGCCAGCATCCTGAAATGCGTGAACACATGCTCGAAGCTGCCCACCTGGGTCCAGTCGATGGAAGGCGCTTCGGGCAATTCCGGCAGGCTCCAGAGGCCGCCCCACAGGCCGGTGTCGGGCCGAGCTTCCAGCAGCACGCCTTGCGCCGATTGCAGCTGCAACAGGTGCACCACACGCACCGGCACGGTCTTTTTCGCTTTCTTGCCGGGAAAGCGCTCGGGCTCGCCTGTTGCACAAGCCCGGCACACCGAGGCCAGCGGGCACTGGTTGCACGCCGGTTTCGTTCGCGTACAAACCATCGCCCCCAGGTCCATCAGCCCCTGGGTATAGGCGACCAGGTCAGCAGCCGGGCTGCCGGCCTCCGGCAACTCGTTTTCGGCATGCGCCCACAGTTGTCGCAATACGGTGGTACTGGTGGGATCACCCTGCAGGGCAAACACCCGGCCCAGCACGCGCTTGACGTTGCCGTCCAGAATGGCAGCGCGCTCACCGAAGCCGAAAGTGGCAATGGCGGCAGCCGTCGAGCGCCCCACGCCCGGCAACGCGGTCAGCGCTT
>JAUNHU010000031.1 GCA_030523825.1 Lautropia sp.
TTGGTGGTGCCGTTGATGATGCCGGCCAGCATCTCGACCTGGTTGGCCGCCAGCCCCTCGCGCAGCGCCTTGACGATCGGAATGCCACCGGCAACGGCTGCCTCGAAGGCCAGCATCACGCCGGCTTCCTGCGCCTTCGCAAAAATGTCGTTGCCATGCACGGCGAGCAGCGCCTTGTTGGCCGTGACCACCTGCTTGCCCCTGGCAATGGCCGCCAGCACGATCTCGCGCGCCAGCCCGGTACCGCCCATCACCTCGACCAGCACGTCCACGTTCGGGTCATCGACGATGTCCATCGGTTTGTTGCTGACAGGCATGGCATCGCCGACGATCTTGCGGACACGCTCGACATCGAGCGCTGCGATGCGCACCACCTCGATGCGGCAGCCGGCACGACGGGCAATCTCGTCACCATTTGTCTTGAGGACTTCGTACACGCCACCACCGACGGTGCCCATGCCGAGCAGGCCGACCTTGATTGATTTCATAAACTGGAAAAACTCCCTGATTTGAACCCTGGCGTGCCGTGCGAACACTGCACTGGCCACCGGAGCATGAATGTTCTGAAAAGGCACATCCTGCTGCCTTCGCGGCATGCGCGACGCGGCAGCATATGGCCCGTCACGCCGCCCGGTAAGGCATCAGGCGCGCTTGCCATGCCGCAGGCGATAGTCCCCGAGGAAACGGTCGATCCGCGTGATGGCCTCGGTGAGATCATCGGTATTGGGCAGGAACACCACCCGGAAATGATCGTTTTCGGGCCAGTTGAAGCCACTGCCCTGCACCAGCAGCACCCGCTGCTCCTCCAGCAGCTGCAGGATGAACTGCTGGTCATCGGCAATCGGATACATCTCGGGATCGAGACGGGGGAACAGGTAGAGGGCCGCCTGCGGCTTGACGCAGCTGACACCGGGAATGCTGGTGATCATGTCGTAGGCCAGATCACGCTGCCTTGCCAGCCGGCCACCGGGGCGTACCAGTTCGTTGATGCTCTGGTAGCCACCCAGCGCGGTCTGGATCGCATATTGCCCCGGCACGTTGGCGCACAGGCGCATCGAGGCCAGCATGTTCAGGCCGTCGATGTAATCGGCTGCATGGCGCTTGTCACCGGAAATGACCATCCAGCCCACGCGATAGCCGCAGGCCCGGTAATTCTTCGAGAGGCCGTTCATGGTGATGCACAGCACGTCGTCGGCCAGCGAGGCGATGGAGGTGTGCTGCGCGCCGTCATAGAGGATCTTGTCGTAGATCTCGTCGGCGAAGATGATGAGCTGGTGCTGACGGGCAATCTCGATGAGTTCGCGCAGCAGGTCGACCGGGTAGAGTGCGCCGGTGGGATTGTTGGGGTTGATGATGACGATGGCGCGGGTGCGCTCGGTGATGCGGGCGCGGATGTCGTCCGGGTCGGGCAGCCAGCCATTGTTCTCGTCACACAGGTAGTGCTCGGCACGCCCGCCCGACAGCGAGACGGCAGCCGTCCAGAGCGGGTAGTCGGGCGTGGGCACCAGCACCTCGTCGCCGTTGTCCAGCAGGCCGTTCATCGTCATCACGATCAGCTCGGACACGCCGTTGCCGATGAAGATGTCGTCCAGCCCCACCCCGCGGATGTTCTTCAGCTGGGTGTAGTGCATGACCGCCTTGCGCGCCGAAAAGAGCCCCTTGGAATCGGCATAGCCCGAGGCATGGGCCAGGTTGGCCATCATGTCCTGCGTGACTTCATCGGGCGCATCGAAACCGAAGGGCGCCATGTTGCCGATGTTGAGCTTGATGATGCGGTGCCCTTCTTCCTCCATCTGTCGCGCCCGCGCCAGCACCGGGCCACGGATGTCATAGCAGACGTTGGCGAGTTTGGCGGATTTGTGGATGGTTTTCATGGTGAGGGCGCCCGCCCGAAGGTGCGGTACTATCAAGGTAGACAAGCAACCGCATAATGTACCGTAGAACGCGGTTTCAGCCATCCCTTATCGTCATCGATGAAACTGCACGCCGACCGCCACGACGACCTGAATGCCTTCACCGCCTATGGCGATGACTGGGTGGAAGTGAACGGCGAGCGCCACAGCGGCGCGCTGCTGGTTCGGCCGCGAGGCCCGGTCGATGTCTGGGACGTGGCCAGCTTCGAGGCCCTGAATGCAGAGCGCCTGCTGGCACTGCTCGATGCCCCTGCCGACCAGCCCGACTGGCGCCCGGAAGTGATCCTGCTGGGTACCGGCGCACAGTTGCGCTTTCCCCATCCGCAGCTCACCCGGCCGCTGTTGCAGGCGGGCGTCGGCGTGGAAAGCATGGACACGCTGGCCGCGTGCCGCACCTACAACATCCTGATGGCCGAAGGCCGGCAGGTGCTGGCCGCACTGCTCGACACGGGTCTGCGCTGAGTGCAGGCTCCTGCCTGGGGGGTGGTTGCGCGGCCCGGTTCATGCCCTGATGTCAACGCCACACAACTGAAGCACGATAACCCACCCCAATGTCAGACGCCCTTTCTCCCGACGCTCCTTCCCTCCAGATCGGTGATGCCGTGCCCGCATTCACCGCCGCCTCCACGGACGGAAACCTCAGCCTGAGCGACTTTGCCGGCCGCAAGCTGGTGCTGTTCTTCTATCCGAAAGACAACACGCCCGGCTGCAGCAACGAGGCCGCAGGCTTTTCGGCAGCGCTGCACGACTTTCAGGCTGCAGGTGCCGAGATCGTCGGCGTATCGCGCGACAGCCTGAAAAGCCACGCGAACTTCCGCGAGAAGCTGGGCATTTCCTTCGCGCTCATCAGCGACCCCGATGAAGCACTGTGCCGGCTGTTCGACGTGATCCGCGACAAGAACATGTATGGCAAGCTGGTGCGTGGCATCGAACGCTCCACCTTCCTGATCGACGGCCGTGGCACGTTGATCCATGAATGGCGTAAAGTGAAGGTTCCCGGCCATGTCGACGAAGTGCTGGCGGTGGTTCGGCAGCACTGATTTCCCGTGGCCACCGGAAAGCCCGTCCGCGCCGGCACATTGCCGGACGGAGTTCGGTCACTCTCCCTGAGACGCCTGATTGCCAGGCACTGTCAGGGCTTTTCTGCGCCACGTGCCACGTGTCGCCGATCTTCATCGCAACAAGACAACCATGCCTCTGCCCAAAGCACCTGCCACCCGTGGCGCCCGTCTCGATATCCGCGAAGCCGCCCGCAACAAGGCGAAGATGCCGGCGGCCCGTCGTCGCAAGACAGGCGGCAAGGCCGATCCCGTCATCAGTGATGTGGACGCCAACCAGCTGGCTCTGGTGATGGACGAGAGTCCGGCACTGGTTCAGGTGGAAACCCGGGCTGGCACCCATGCCAGCGCTGTTGCACAGGCTCAGTCCGCAGCACGCCAGCCGGGCCAGCCCCCTCTTGAGCACGCCACGGCCCCTGTTGCATCCACGTCTGCTCACGACGCGCGCGATGCCGGCACGCCTGCGCAACCGGCCAGCGTCCGGGGAAGCACTGGCCTGCCCAACGGCAACACGACAGAGGTTCAGGCCGAAGGCAAGTCGGCCCGGGCAGGTACGCGCAAGCGTGCACGCCGCCCACATGTCGACGGGCTGAAGCTGTTCGTGCTGGACACCAATGTGCTGATGCACGACCCGACGGCGCTGTTCCGGTTTCAGGAGCACGATGTCTTCCTGCCGATGATCACGCTGGAAGAACTCGATGACCACAAGCGCGGCATGAGCGAGGTGTCGCGGCATGCACGCCAGGTCAGCCGCAGTCTGGACGAACTCATTTCCGGCCCTGGTGTGGCTGGTAGCGCCCTGTCTGGCCCGGCTGCACCGGGCGTGGGCAGTGCGGTCACGCCAAACGGCTCGGCATCAGGAACCGGCCTGCCACTTGCCGGCAATGCCATCCAGGAGCAGATCGACGACGGCATTCCGTTGAGCCGTTCGGGCAACAAGGACGCCACCGGCCGGCTGTTCCTGCAGACCCGGGTGCTGGATGCCCCCCTGCCCGAGGCGCTGCCCCCAGGCAAGGCCGACAACCGCATCCTGGCGGTGACGGCAGCGCTGGGCAAGCTGCGCACCGACCGGCAGGTGGTACTGGTGTCGAAAGACATCAACATGCGCATCAAGGCGCATTCGCTGGGGCTGGCCGCCGAGGACTATTTCAACGATCAGGTCACGGATGACCTCGACCTGCTCTACAGCGGCTGGCTGGCGCTGCCCGCCGACTTCTGGGACACACACGGCAAGGACCTGCAATCGTGGCAGGAAGGCGGCCGCAGTTTCTACCGCGTGCGCGGCCCGCTGGTGCCATCGATGCTGGTCAACCAGTTCGTTTACCTCGAATCCGACGCGAACCCGCTGTTTGCGCAGGTGAAAAGCCGCGAAGGCAACGAGGCGGTGCTGCGGGTGGTGCGCGACTACACCGAAGCGCGCCATGCCATCTGGGGCGTGACGGCCCGCAACCGCGAACAGAACTTCGCGCTGAACCTGCTGCTGGACCCGGACATCGACTTCGTGACGCTGCTGGGCCAGGCAGGCACCGGCAAGACCCTGCTGGCCCTCACCGCTGGTCTGGCACAGACACTGGACGAGAAGCGTTATTCCGAGATCATCATGACGCGCGCCACCGTGCCGGTGGGCGACGATATCGGCTACCTGCCCGGCACCGAGGAAGAAAAGATGCAGCCCTGGATGGGCGCGCTCGAAGACAACCTGGAGGTGCTGAACCGGGGCAGTGCCGGTGGCGACTGGGGCCGTGCCGCTGCCGCCGACCTGATCCGCTCGCGCATCAAGGTGAAGTCGATGTCCTTCATGCGGGGCCGCACCTTCAACAACAAGTTCCTCATCATCGACGAGGCGCAGAACCTGACGCCGAAGCAGATGAAGACGCTGGCAACCCGCGCGGGCGCCGGCACCAAGGTGGTGTGCCTTGGCAACATCGCCCAGATCGACACCCCCTACCTCACCGAAGCCTCCTCCGGCCTTACCTACGTGGTGGAACGGTTCAAGGGCTGGGCGCATGGCGGGCACCTCACGCTGCAACGCGGCGAACGCTCGCGGCTGGCCGATTTTGCGGCCGACGTGCTCTGACACGGCACACAGGCCCGGCACATACGCCCCCTGCCCCGGCACGGCCCCTGCCAGGTTCGTGCCGGGGCTTTTTGCTTGCCTGGCCAGCAAGGCTGTAACACAGCGTCGTATGCCCCCAACGCGAAGAACGCTCGACACGTACTCGCAGCCTCTCCGGTTCGGTCCATCTTCACACTACGAAGGGGGCGCCGGCGCTTCCGGGCACGCGCAGCGAGGCTGGCATGTGCCTGCAAAATCATTTCTGATGACCACTTTGGCCAGCAACTGCAGCGTTTTCATATCATGATGTGGAATATCTTCCGCCATATTGCGATCCGCCCGACCAACAAAAACAGTTCGCAACACAAGCAGCGACACTCCGTTACAACAGTTATTTGGCAAAAACAGATTAACAGCGTGGCAAAATACACAAAACGCAACCCGGCTAGGCGAACGGAGAAAAGTACCCGTAGCCAGCGTGAAATTTGCACGCTGCCCCTGTAGTCCGGTGCGACTTTCTTGACTGACGCCTGCCGGGGCCCTTCCTAGAATGCCCCGTGCATTCTTCTGCCCGGCTGCCGTCACACGCATGGTCGGGACAGTGTCAGGACGAGGCACAGCCGACCTCTCCGTTCAGAACGAAGGGCCCCCTAGCATGAAAAATCCGTTCGCTACTTCCCCCGCCGCGCCTCATGCTGCCGGTCAGGACAAGACCATCTACTCCGTCCAGGCCCTGCGTTTCATCGCAGCAGCGCTGGTCGTGGCCAGTCACATCCGCAGTGACTACGATCTCCCGTCTTTCGGCACGGCGGGCGTCGACATCTTTTTCGTCATTTCGGGCTTCATCATCCACTACGTCACCCGCAGTGGTGCGCCGCAGTTCTTCACCCGGCGCCTGATCCGCATCCTGCCGCTCTACTGGCTGGGCACCTTCGGGCTTGCCGTGCTGGCACTGGTGGCGCCCAGCATCCTCAACAACGTCGATTTCAGCGTCGAGGTGCTGCTGAAATCGCTGTTCTTCATTCCGGTATGGAATGAAGCCTTCCAGTACCACCTGCCCCTGCTGATGCTGGGCTGGTCGCTGAACTACGAGATCCTGTTCTACCTGCTGTACTTCGTGGCGCTGTCGATCTCGCACAAGCACCGGCTGGTCATCACCTCCGTGATGCTGCTGGCACTCACCCAGATCCACCCCTTCGTTGCCCCCGAGTCGGCCCTGTCCTTCTGGAGCGATGCCTACATCGTCGAGTTCATCTACGGCATGGTGCTGGCCGCACTGATGGGCAATCCGAAGGCCATCGAGAAATGCCGTCTGCCGATCTCCGTGTCGGTGGTTGCGCTGGCCGTGTTCTGCTGGGCCCTGCTGCCCTCCACCGGCTTCGTCACCACCGAGATGAGCCTGCACAAGTGGACCCGTGTGCTGGTGATCGGCCTGCCGGCCACGCTGCTGGTGGTTCTGACGCTGGCGACCGAGCAGTCGATGCGCCGGCTGTCCGCAGGCGTGAAGTCGGGCATCAACTTCCTGGGCGAGCTGTCTTACCCCACCTACATCTTCCACGTGTATGTGATGGGCCTGCTGAAGCGCATCGGCTTCCTCGAACAGGGCATTCTGGTGTATTCGGCCGTGGTCACGGTTGCCACGCTGGTGTTGTCGGCAGTGGTATTCCTGTTCTACGAGCAGCCGGTGCGCAACTACCTGAGCAAGCATCTGCTGCCCCGCAAGACCGCAAAACCCCAGGCCACGCCACCCAACGTGCTGCCTGCCTGAGCGGCCTGGCCTGCAAGTGCCCCGCGCGCTCCATGCCGGGCACGGCAAGGCCGCACCTGCAGCCATGTTGCTGATGCGGTATCTGATGCGGTAAAAACGAACGGCCACCCTTCGGGCGGCCGTTTGCGCTTCAGGAGACGCCAGGAGGCATCTGAAGCAGCTCAGGGCCCAGGCGCGAAGTTGTCGAACTTGGTGTACTGGCCGTGGAAGGCCAGCGTGACCGAGCCGATGGGGCCGTTACGCTGCTTGCCGATGATGATCTCGGCCATGCCCTTGGTTTCGGCCTCGGGGTCGTAGCGGTCATCGCGGTGGATGAACAGGATCACGTCGGCATCCTGCTCAATCGAGCCCGATTCGCGCAAATCACTCATGATCGGCTTCTTGTCCTGGCGCTTCTCGACTTCGCGCGAGAGCTGCGACAGCGCGATCAGCGGACACCCAATCTCCTTGGCCAGCGACTTCAGTGCACGGGAAATCTCACCCACCTCGGTGGCACGATTCTCGCGTGAATTGGGATTGGCCCCCGTCATCAGCTGCAGGTAGTCGACGACGATAAGCCCAAGATTACCGTCATAGTCTCGTGCGAGACGCCGTGCGCGTGCACGCAACTCGAAAGGGTTAAGTCCCGGCGTTTCATCAATGTGTAGCGGTGCCCCTGCCAGCTGCCCCATCGCCTCGCTGAGGCGGATGAAATCGTCATCCGTCAGCTGCCCGGTACGCAGCCGCTGGGCGTCGATGCGCCCACGAGAGCCGATCAGACGCCCGACCAGCTGCTCGGCGCCCATCTCCATGCTGAAGACGGCAACCGGCAGTTCCTGATTGACGGCCACATGCTCGGCAATGTTGAGCGCAAAAGCCGTCTTACCTACCGAAGGACGGGCCGCCAGAATGATGAGATCCCCCTTCTGCATGCCCGCCGTCATCCGGTCGAGGTCGATGAAGCCGGTGGGCACGCCCGTGACCTCGCTGTGGTTGCCGCGTTCATACAACTGATTGATGCGATCGAAAACGGCAGGAACCAGCTTATCGAGCGCTTGGAAGGTATTGCTCTTTCTGCCGCTGTTCTCGGCAATCTGCATCATCCGCTGCTCGGCCGAATCCAGCACCTCGTTCACCGAACGCCCCTGGGCGTCGAAGGCATCGGAGGCGATCTGGTCGGAAACCGCAATCAGCCGGCGCAGCACGGCGCGGTCGCGCACAATCTCGGCGTAGTGGCGGATGTTGGCCGCCGAGGTATAGCTGTTGGAGAGCGTGGCCAGGTACGCTGCACCACCGGCCTCGTCCAGTTGCCCGGTCTGCTTCAGCGCGTCGATGACGGTGAGCCCATCGGCCGGCCGGTTCTGGCGCAGCAGGTTGGCAATCTGCCCCCAGATGAGACGATGGTCGTGCCGGTAGAAATCATCATCGGAGAGCATGTCGCCAACTTCTTCCCAGGCATTGTTGTTGAGCAGCAAGCCCCCCAGCACCGCCTGTTCGGCCTCGATCGAATGGGGAGGCAGCCGCAATTGGGAAATCTCGTCGTCCATCATGTCTCCGTCGGGAAAATCAGGGAGGAGCAGAAAAAACAGGAAAGCAGCAGAAAATCAGGGAAAAAAAGGGCGACCCGCTGGGGTCGCCCTTCCGGCATCTGTCCGGCCTTGGCCCCTGCTCAACAGCGCATTCCGAAGGATACGCCGATGCTTGCAGGACCGCACCGGGGATGGTGCAGGCCACGGTAGAAGTCCCTGCCGGGCCTCCACCGGGCCTCGACGTGAATCAGGCGTGTTCGCCGATCACGTTGATGGTGATGTCGACCAGCACGTCGGTGTGCAGGGCAACCTGAATCGGATGCTCGCCAATGGTCTTGACGTGACCCTGGGGCATGCGAATCATCTGCTTCTGCACCGAGGCAAAGCCTTCCTTGTGCAGCACGTCGACGATGTTGGCGTTGGTAACGGAACCGAACAGGCGGCCATCGACGCCGGCCTTTTCGGTGATGGTGAACTGACGACCAGCCAGTTTGTCGCCTTCAGCCTGGGCTGCGGCCAGCTTCTCGGCCTGCACGCGCTCCAGCTCCGCACGGCGAGCCTCGAACTCGGCCACTGCGGTAGCCGTGGCACGACGGGCCTTGCCCTGCGGGATCAGGAAGTTGCGGGCATAGCCATCACGGACCCGGACAACATCACCGAGCTGGCCAAGATTGACGACTTTTTCAAGCAAGATAATCTGCATCATGTGCTCCTGCGAGGCGGGTGTGGTGTTGCCCTGAAGGCAACGGCTTCAATCCGCCTGGCGGTGTGTATCGGGATCAGTGGTTGTCGGTGTAAGGCATCAGGGCCAGGAAACGGGCGCGGCGGATGGCCATCGCCAGCTGGCGCTGATAGTGGGCACGGGTGCCGGTCAGGCGTGCGGGGATGATCTTGCCCTGCTCGGTGACGAAGTCCTTCAGCGTGTCCACGTCCTTGTAGTCGATCCACTCGACCTTCTCTGCTGTGAAGCGGCAGAACTTCTTGCGCTTGAACAGCGCGGACTGGGCGGGACGCTTGGGTTTGCGGTCTTTGCTGCCGCGACGGAAACCAACCATGATGAAACCTCTGAAAGTGTCTTGTTCAAATGATGTCGATGCGTGTCAGGTGCAGGCGGAGTGACTTGCCGGACTTGCGCTGCGGAGCCAGAAAACCCTGAACCTCCAGCTGCGTGCCCGGGTCGATCTGTGCAAGCTGCATGGCCATCTCGGCCAGTGCCAGTGCGCTGATCTCCAGCTGAATCTGCCGCTGGATGCCCGCTTCGGTCTGCAGGGAACGGTGTGCCAGCAGACACTCGACCGCCGGGACACCGGCCGGGGTGTAGCGCAGTGCGCCACGCTCCGCGAGTTCGGCCCTCAGTGAGAGCTGGTTGTTACCAGCCGACCAAGGCTGCTGACTGCCTGCATCCGCAGCGAGCGGAAATGCACTGCCGAAATCCGACACGCCTGCCTGATCACTCGGCGTTGTCGGAGCCCGAAGCCTCGGTGTTGACGACCTTGCGCGATTCTTCCTTCTGCAGACGCTTGGTCATCACCGACGGGCCGGTCTCGGCCTTGTCCATGCGCACCACCAGGTGACGCAGGACGGCATCGTTGAAGCGGAAGGCGTTCTCGATCTCGGCGAGGCTTTCCTGATCGCACTCGACGTTCATCAGCACATAGTGTGCCTTGGCGATCTTCTGGATGGGATAGGCCAGCTGCAGGCGGCCCCAGTCTTCGATGCGGTGCATCTTGCCGCTGCGGCCCTCGACCATCTGCTTGTAGCGCTCGATCATGGCCGGCACTTGTTCGCTCTGGTCCGGATGGACCATGAACACGATTTCATAATGTCGCATGGATTCCCCTTGTGGATTTCCGACAAAAGAAAGCCACCGGCCGGCAGCCATCGGCCCGAATCTGAAAAGGACTCGGCCCGGCATGCCGGGTGAGCATCACCTGCTGCCGCAAAAGACTCGTCGGATCAACCCGACTCGTCTCATGGCGACGCGCTCACCGGCCGTGTGGCAAGGAACCTAGGATGATATCCTTTTTTTGAACGGATGTCCGGTTCAGGGAGGTGTTTCGGCGCAAGAACCCGTACCCGACTGCTGGACCTGGACACCAGGCGGAACCTTGCGGGAGCCACGTGCCAGGCATGCAAGCCCTGTCAGGGGTGGCAAAGACGCCGTCAGCGCACGGCTCAATAAACGAGATGCGCACGCCTTGCCTTCAGGCGTTGCGCCTCGGCGATGTATTCCGTCATGGCCTCGTCCGGCTCGACGCCAGCAACAGCCAGCCACGCATCCCAGCGCGAGCGGCCTTCGAGGTCGGAAAAGCCGGGGCGGCGTCCCGTGACATCGCCCACGGTTGCCTGCATCTTCAGGGCATACAGACGCAGCGACGCAATCCGGTCTGGAGGCACCGGCAGATTGCTTACCTCCTGCTGTGCTTTGTTGAAGTTCTCTTTGAGGCTGGACATGGGAAACCACTCCACCGGCTGGATGGCTCCTCGGGGAGCTTCCTGGCCACGATCGCGTACACCCGGCCCGATTCATCGGACCAACGGAGACCGGTTGAAAAGGGCACGACGCACGACAGGGCCAAGGTTGTTCACCTGACCCCCACTCGCACAACGGAAGTCCTTGAGGTTCTTGATCCGACACGCCACGGATCTGTTGCCGGGGGCTGTCTCCGGGAGCCCTTCCGGCATGTCCCGGCAATCCTACGCGCATCATCAGGGCGGGCCGATTGGGGATATCCCTGTTTTTGTGGTGCAGGCGCCAAAGGAGGCGATGCTTTTTCGTTTCCGGCACCACGACGTGAGATGCGGAGCTGAAATCACACACCCCGAAGGACTGAAAAGCCACAGGTGCTCAGCCCTGGCCAGCAAGTTTCACCCGCAGGAAAACATCCCAGTCCGCAACGCGATCAAAGCCCGAAGCCCCCCGACGCGGTCTGACGGCCACCAGCGTGTCGAAACACACCGGGCTCTGCCAGAGACCGCCAACACCAGCTGCAGCGCCCTGTCCTGCAGTCAGCCCGGTCACAACGTGCTCCCGCTGCGATTCGGGCAGCTCACCATAGAACAGGCTCAGATGGGGGTCAAAGGCAGGCGCCGTGGTTTTGCCCGGCGCAACCCGGGCCAGTTCTTCGCCCAGCGCGTCGACCTGCCCGGCCAGCAGCGCCCTGTCGGCGGACTGCGCTGCCATGCACAGGAAGATCGAGCGGAAATAGGCCGGGCTGTGGCCAAGGCCGTCCGGCGACAACATCACCGGCCGCAGCCGGGCTGCCAGCGTCCGCGCCAGCGCCGGCAAGTCGGCACCATCCAGCACCTGCCCCCCGTCACGCACCGCATCGGCTTCACCCGGCAGCCAGCTCAGCGCCAGCGTGAGATGCGGCTCGAAGACTGGGCCATCCGGCCGCTCCGCCAGGCTGCTGATGACAGACTGGAAGCGCTGATGCGCAGGGGCCGACGGCACCAGCCACCAGGCCAATTGCGGGCGGGCGGAATCAGCGCCCATCCTGACCATCCTGCGGATGCGGATCGAGCCCGTTCCAGACACCGGGGAAAGCCGCCGCCGCCGTGATGCCCACCGGCTCACCGATGTCGAGGAAGCGCCCTTTCGGGAAATAGACGCTGTTGACATGCAGGCCGGCGCGAATGGCGGCTGAAATCACCGCCCCCACCGGCCACTCCGGCGCCTTGGCGAGCGGATCAGCCGCAATGCGCTGCTGCACCACCTCTGCCAGCCGCCGGCATTCCTCCTCCAGAAAGGCCGTGAAGCGCGGCCCCCAGACGGCGAACATCCAGCAGGTGTAATGATCGGGGCGCAGCGGGCGCTCCTCCTTGGTTTCGAGATTCTGCACCCGCCCCGTAGCCGGATCATGGGTGATGACATCGCCCGGTTCACGCGCCGTGGCATCGAACAGCCCCAGCACCACGTCGGCCCCGGTCTCCGCCTTGCGCGCCAACAGCGGCGTAAAGGAATCCACCGGGTCGATCAGGATGTCGGGAAAGCCAAAGACCACATCAGACTGGCGAATGAAGGGCACGGCCTGCGACAGCGAGAACGGCGGCCCCCAGGGCAGCCCCACATGCACATAGGCGCAATGCACGCCCAGCCGGCTGCCGTCGCCGTAGTAATCGGCAATGTCCCACTTGCCCGGGCGCACGATGAAGAAGATCTGCTCCACCCCCGCCAGCCGCATCCGGTCCACCAGGTACTGCGACACCGGCTTGGGCTTGCGGTCGGCCCCCTCGCTGGCGTGCTGATAGCCCACCGGCATCAGCTCCTTGCTGAAGGGCAGCGGTGACAGCCGCGTGCCCCGGCCAGCCGCCGGAATCAGCCCAACCAGCGGCGCCTTTTCACCCGATTTCGCTGCCCCATCCGGCACACCCGCACGCCCGCCGTCCATGTCGTTTTTCATCGAGACCTGTCGTGTTTCCATATTGATACAAAACTACCCTGCCTGAAATATAAGCGCGACAATAGCACCAATGACCGATTGCCAGACACAGAGCTACCGCCCATCCGCTGACACGATGCACACGCCGGTTTTTCCATAAAAATCAAACCGATCCACGGAAATTACCTTGTGCAACGACGTCAGGGAAACCCTTCCGTGCACTTCCATCGATCAGATACGTTCCGGAAACACCTCGTGCGGTTTTGAAGAATCATGTGGCCCACCGTCAGACCCCCGCTCAGCCTGCCGCGCCCAGCGGCTGCGATCCGGTCAGAGTCTACCGGAGGGCACAGCACATGGGCAGCCAGCTGCCCCGCCGCTCCCGAAGCCCATCGGCTGCGCCGTGTGGCCGCCATGCTGGCCACGGCCCTGCTGATGGCCTCCCCGCTGTCAGCCAGCGCCGGTGAATCCGTCGACATCTATCAGAAGGCATCACGCTCCTTTGCCGATCAGGTGCAAGGCAGCGTCCAGACACATCTCAGCCAGATCCGTGCCCGCCAGCAGCGCCTGATCAGGGCGCGCGGCCGCGATCTTCCCCGTTTCATGAACCAGCTGGAACTGGCGGACAGCAGCAGCAGCATTCCGCTGCAGCCCATTCCCTACCTGCGGGACACCGGCAACCGCCTGCTGCACAGCGCCCCCGGCAAGACCAACGTCTATATCCGGGGCACGCTCTACAGCATCAACAACGGCGACGGCCTGGGCCTGACCACACCCGGCACCATCATCGGCAGCGACCAGCTGGTGAAGGAAGACGTGGCCATCGGCTTTGCCACCGGCCGCATCACCACCCGCAAGTCCTCGGGCACGCTGGTCTCGGCCTACCTGTCGATGCAGCCAACCTCGGCGCTGATGGTCGACATGAGCCTCTCGCTCGGACAGCACCGGGCCCGGAACGATTTCCTGCAAAGCTACGCCAACGGCAGACTGGGCGTCTCAGGCTATTCGCAGGCGCTCAGCCTGTCGGTCAACCGTCAGCCGCAGCTGTTTCGCGGCTGGACATTCTCCCCCTACAGCCGCTACGACGTCGTCGCCACCCGCATCGAGGCAGGCCGGCTCGATGCGAACCACTGGCACGGCAGCCGCGCCCAGTCCAGCCTGTCCTTCGGCAGCGTGATGGAAACCGAATGGTTCGGCATGTTCGGCCCCATCCAGCCCCGTTTGCAGCTGGAAGTGCGGCACCAGATTGCCGACGGCAGCGGTCTGGTCAACACCCGCTACAAGACCCACGGCATGATCGGCCTGGGCCTCACCTCGCGCCTGTCACGCGACATGGCCACCTTCGCCGAAAGCCGCTATGCAACCGAATCGGGCAGCGCCAACCCCGAGAGCCTGCTGATGTTGGGCATCCGGCTGTTCTTCTGAGCCCCCGAGCTTCCGGACAAGCCCCTCCTGACCGGGACATCCGCCAGGAGGACATCATGCTGGACATTGCACTGCGGCGCCCGACTTCACCCCGCTCCGAACAGACATGCCCCGAAAACGGGGCGAACCTCCATCGGTGCCCGCCCGCTCCGTTTCCTCACCACCGGCATGACGGCACGTCGGCCGATCAACCGGCCGATTCGATCGCCTTCGGAATCCGGTCAGGCGCGATCTCGAAGACCTTGCGCAGATACTGCAGATACTCGGCATCGCTGCCGATGTTCTTCGCCGGCGTATCGGAAATCTTTGCCACCGGCTGACCGTTGCAGCGCGTCATCTTGATGACGATCTGCAGCGGCGTGTAGCCCATGTCATTGGTGAGATTGGTGCCAATGCCGAAGGCGATGATGGCCCGCCCGCGGAAGCGCCGGTACAGCGACTTCATCAGGTCGAAAGTCAGCGAATCGGAGAACACCATCGACTTGGTGGCCGGATCGACCCGGTTGGCCTCGTAATGGGCAATCAGGCGCTCGCCCCAGTCGAAGGGGTCGCCCGAGTCGTGGCGGGCGCCATCGAACAGCTTGCAGAAGTACATGTCGAAATCGCGCAGGAAGGCATCCAGCCCGTACACGTCGGACAGCGCGATGCCCAGGTCGCCCCGGTACTCCTTCGCCCAGGTCTCGAAACCGAAGATCTGCGAATCGCGCAACCGCGGCCCCAGCGCCTGACACGCCTGCAGATACTCGTGGGCCATCGTGCCCAGCGGCCGCAGCCCATACTTCATGGCCAGCATCACGTTCGAGGTGCCCGCAAAGGATTCGCCCATCCGCGACGCACAGATCTGCACCACCTCCTCGTGCCAGCGCCCCGAAAAACGCCGGCGCGTACCGTAATCGGCAATGCGGATGCCATCCATTTCGGGGTCATCCACGATCGTCGCAATCTTCTGGTCGAGCCGCCGCCGCCCCTCCTCGTAATCCGGCTGCGGTGCAAGCCGGCGGAAATGCAGCTCGTTCACGATGGCCAGCACCGGAATCTCGAACAGGATGGTGTGCAGCCACGGCCCCTTGATGACGATCTCGATCTCGCCATTACCCGACGGAGACGGTGTAATCGAGATGTATTTGCGATTCATCTGGAACAGACCCAGAAAATCGACGAAATCGCTCTTGATGAAGCGGAACTGCCGCAGATACTCCAGCTCGTCCTCACGGAAACGCAGCGAGCAGACATGCTCGATCTGGCGTTCGATTTCCCCGATCAGCGGCACCAGATCGACGCCTTCGTTGCGACACTTGAAGCGATATTCGACCTGTGCACCGGGAAAATGATGCAGGACAACCTGCATCATCGTGAACTTGTACAGATCTGTGTCAAGCAAAGATGAAATGATCATCGAATTTTCCATGAATACTGATCGCCGGAATGGAGCGCAGGGGATAGAATGGACACCCTTTTTCCTACTCCTTACCGCCTTCCTGCTGCAATGGCTCACATCGTCCTAGAGAACTGCATCCGCTGCAAATACACCGACTGCGTCGATGTCTGCCCCGTGGACTGTTTTCGTGAAGGTCCCAACATGCTGGTCATCGACCCGGACGAGTGTATCGATTGTGCCGTCTGCGTGCCGGAATGTCCTGCAGAAGCCATTGTCGCCGAAGAAGACGTGCCCGGTGGCCAGGAAAACTTCATCGCCCTCAACGCCGACAAGTCACCCAACTGGCCAGCCATCACCCGCAGCAAATCGCCGCTGGACGATGCCGACGACTGGAACGGCAAGCCCGACAAGCTGAAATACCTCGAAGGCTGACAGCTATTCCCCCCTCGTGCGAACATGGGCCGGCCCCCGGCCCTGTCGGTCGATGAACGCCAGCCCTGCAGGGCATGCGCGCAACAGGCCGTTGCCTGAACGCCACAGGATGCCGGCATCTCTCCAAGCATCGTGGGCGGCTCTGTCAGCCACGATGCCCTGCCCCTTCCCCATCTGCTCCTGCCCGTGGTGCCCTGCCTGCCCATGACAGCCTCATCGTCAGCCTCCCTGCACCTGCTCGCCCAGCGCATAGACCAGCTGCTGCCGCAGACCCAATGCCGGCGCTGCGGCTACGACGACTGTCACGACTACGCCAGCGCGCTGGCCAGGGGCGAAACCGACATCAACCGCTGCCCGCCGGGCCAGGAAGCAACCATCGTCAACCTGGCACAGCTGCTGAAGCGCCCGGTACTGCCGCTGGCCGACGACCTCGACCCGATGCCCGCACGACAGGTGGTGCGCATCCAGACAGAGAACTGCATCGGCTGCACCAAGTGCATCCTCGCCTGTCCGGTCGATGCCATCGTCGGCGCGCCCAAGTTCCTGCATCAGGTGCTGGCCGACCGCTGCACCGGCTGCGAACTCTGCCTGCCCCCCTGTCCCACCGACTGCATCGAGGTAGTCACCCTCGATGCCCCCTGGGAAGACATCGACGCCACCCACGGCCGGCAGCACCACCAGCGGCGCAACCAGCGACTGGAGGCCGAGCGGCAGCGGGGCAAGCAACCGGCCCGCAAAGCGCTCGCTGCACAAGCCTCATCATCGGCCACACCAGCCTCCCGGCCCGATGAGCGCGATCCGCTGATCGCCCTTGCCACAGCCGATGAAAAGGCCCAGCGCCTTGCCGCCATCCGGGCGCGGCTGGGCCAACAGAAAGCAGCCGCAAACACCGCAAGCGAAAACCACCGACCATGAGCCCGAAGAACCGGCAGGAAATGTTCCGGCGCTTCGCCGAGGCAAACCCGTCCCCGCAGACCGAACTCGAATACGGTTCGCCCTACCAGCTGCTGGCGGCCGTCCTCATGTCCGCCCAGGCCACCGACAAGAGCGTCAACATCGTCACCCGCAAGCTCTTTCCGCTGGCACCCACGCCCCAGGCAATGGTCGATCTGGGGCTGGAAAAGGTCACCGACACCATCCGCACCATCGGGCTCTACCGCAACAAGGCAAAGAACCTCATCAGCATGAGCCAGATGCTGATCGACCTGCATGGTGGCGAGGTACCCGACGACCGCGAGGCGCTCGAAGCCCTGCCCGGCGTGGGCCGCAAGACCGCCAACGTCGTGCTCAACACGGCCTTCGGCCACCCCACGATGGCGGTCGACACCCACATCTTCCGCGTTTCCAACCGCACCGGACTGGCACCGGGCAAGAATGTCGATCAGGTCGAGCAGAAACTGCTGAAGGTCGTGCCCAAAGACTACCTGCTCAACGCCCACCACTGGCTGATCCTCCACGGCCGCTACACCTGCAAGGCCCGCACGCCCGAATGCTGGCGCTGCCCGGTAGCCGACCTCTGCGCCTTCAAGCCGAAGACCCTGCCACCGCCCCGCAAATCGGCACTGGATGCCGCTGCCTGAAACAGGGAAAGCAAAGCCCCCCGCCAGCACGAATCCCCCTCAAGAACGCACCCGGCAAACACTGCAAGCCATGCGGGCAACAGGCACAATCACGGCCAGAAGACAGACCACACCGCCCCACGTCAACCACCACCGCCATCACAGGGCCAGGACATGCTGTTCAACCCATCCGTCGCCGACGTTCGCCGCTACTTCTGCAACGTCTGGAAGAAACACAAGGAACGCCTGCCACTGGAACCGCTGGAAATGGTGGCACTGCACTGGATTCAGCAACACCCCGAATACCACGCCGACCTCGACGACGTGAACCGGGCGCTGGAAGCCGAATACAGCCCGGAAAGCGGCCGCACCAATCCCTTCCTGCACCTGTCGATGCACCTCGCCATCAGCGAACAGCGCGGCATCGACCAGCCCCCCGGCATCCGCCACTGCCTTGACGTGCTGGAACGGCAACTGAACAGCGCCCACGAGGCCGCCCATGTCGCCATGGACTGCCTGGCCGAAGCCCTGTGGCTGTCACAGCGCCACGGCAAACCCATCGATGCTGCCGCCTATCTGGGTGCCGTGCGCAAGCGCGCCGGGCTCTCGCCGGTGGAAGGGTAAAAACGTGCAAAGCCCCAACGGCTGACGAATCGCCTGCTCACAAAACACCTATCGCCCCTCAAGCCGCGCTGACGACCTGCCACTCATCGCAGCTTCAAACCGTTGTCACCTGCACCCGCAGGAATTCCCGCAGCCAGCGATGCCCACTGTGGCCGTGATTGCGCTCATGCCACAGCATGCTCACCTCGAACCCAGGCAGCGGAAACGGGGGTTCAAGCACCCGTAGCCCTTGTCGCCTTTCATGCACCAGACGGGCCGGCACCAGTGCCACCAGATCACTCTGCGCAACGATCTGCGGCACAAACAGGAAGGATGACGCGGACAGCGCCACCCGGCGCTGCACGCCCTGCGCCGCCAGCACGTCGTCAATCGACGTGCGAAACGAGCCACCCGCCAGCGAAACCACTGCGTATTCCAGTGCCATGCACTGCGCCGCCGTCATGCCACGCCTCAACCCCGGGTGCCGTGCCCGACCGATGAGCACATAACTTTCGTCAAACAGGTGTCGGCTGCGCAACGTGACGGGCGCCTGTTCCGGCGTCATCAGCGCCAGATCCACCTCACCATGACTCATCTGCGCCTCCAGCCGCGATGGCTCCAGATGACGCAAGCCAATCCGCACGCCCGGCGCACGCTTGCGCAGTGCCAGCACCAGCGGCTGCACGACTGCCACCTGCAGATAATCAGTGCAGGCAATGGACACGTCCAAGCGTGCGGTTTCCGGGTCGAAATGCTGATGCACATGCAGCACATTCCGCACCTGGTCCAGCGCCTGACGCAGGGGAGCAAGCAGTTCGAGAGCCTTTGCCGTTGGCACCATGCCCCGCTGAACGGGAATCAGCAGCGGGTCATTGAAAGAATCACGCAGACGGGCAAGCTGCGCACTGACCGCTGGCTGACTCAGATGCAGGCGCTCCGCCGCGTGCGTCACGTTCTGTTCGGTCAACAGCGTTTCCAGCGTGACGAGAAGATTGAGATCAAGACGTTTTCTGCTATCCATGATCCTGATGGCAGATGAAAAACATTCTGATTTTACAAATGGCAGAGCAAGCCACGAAACTGCCATGTCAATCACAGAACACAGGATACACACGCCATGCTTCAGGAAAAACCCGTCTCCACCGCGTCTGCCCGCACTGTCCTGCTCGTCCATGCACACCCCGAACCGACATCGCTCACTGCCCACCTGGCCCGCTTCGCACGCGACACCCTGCGCGCGCAGGGCCACAGGGTTCTGCAATCCGACCTTTACCAGATGCAATGGAAAGCAGCTTTCGATGCCCAGGACTTTCCCGACAGGCAGAATCCTGACCGCCTTTCCTTCATTGCAGAATCACGCCACGCCTTTGCCAGCAACAGCCAGACGGCGGATGTCGACGCCGAACAGCACAAGATTCAGCAGGCCGATGCCGTGGTAATGCTCTTTCCCCTGTGGTGGTTCGGCATGCCTGCCATCATGAAAGGCTGGGTGGATCGCGTCTGGGCATATGGGCTCGCCTATGGCTATCGTGATGCCGGCAACACGTATCGCTACGGTGAAGGCGGTTTTGCCGGCAAGCGCGCCCTGCTTGCGGTTGCCGTCGGCGGGCCGGAGATCGACTACGCGCCACGCGGCATCAACGGCCCGCTCGATCAGCTGCTGTTCCCGGTCACGCACGGCACGCTGTTCTTTCCCGGCATGCAGGTACTGCCCACCTTCGCGGTTTATGGAGCAGGCAGCGTCGACACAGCCCGCATGGCCGACATCGAGGACGCATGGCGCAAACGCCTGCTCGGGCTTTTCAAAGACCAGCCGATTGCCTTCCGCACACAGAATGGCGGCGACTACCCAGACCGGCACGTGCTGGCAGACCGGATTGCGCCAGGCCAGACCGGACTGATGGCCCACGTCGCCGAAGAATGAATTTCTCGCAAAAACAACACATTGCCACTTCTCGCGCGGGCAACGTGTCAGTAATTGACAAAGACCTCCTGCATACCGCCCGTTTCCGACGGGCGCGCAGCTTTCAGGAACAAACGGCATGCGCGCCGCAATCCGCCCCCATTCCCTTGCCGTTCATCACCGATTTGGCACCGTATCTTGCGCGCAAAAATGCGCCAAAAACCCGATGAAACATGAAGACACGGCAAGCCCGTGCCTTCACCCCGCACAGCCCGTCATCTGCGTGCAACGCCACCATTAGGCTTCGTATCGAACTTCTGTAGGATCAACGTCCAACGGTTTTCCCGCACACGGAATTCCGCTGTTTTTCCTGATGTCGAGACAGGTTGCGCTCACCAATCGGCAACCTCCACGAACGCTTTTCCGCCAGACAGGTGTCTGGTGCTCTGTTGCCACATGATTTTTCCCCGGAGAGGAACCTCTCAGATGACGCCCCGTATTCTTGCTTCCCGCTCGGCACTTGCCGTGGCCGTGACGATGGCACTCGCCGCCTGCGGCAGCGCCGATGACAACGGTGTCCACCCGAAGGACAGCGTAAACGCCGACAACACCCTGACGACCAAGGCGCCTGCCGCAGGCGCCATCACTGCACAGGGCGTGCGCGGCGACGTGCTGATCCAGGCACTGCTGTCTTCCTCCAACTATCTTGACCCCGAGAATCGTCCGCTGGTGGCCTGGAACAGCCCGCAGTCGATGACGACCGCATCCGGCAGCCAGTCCTTCCTTGCGCCGGCCATCATCGTCAACCAGCAGGTTGGTCATGACGCCGAGAATGCCTCGCTGGGTCGCAACGTCTACAGCCTGCGCACCATCCAGGGCCCCTTCCATGCCCGCCTCGATGGTTCGGCCAACAACATGCCGCGCCGCAACATCGACACGATCGGTGTGGCCTTCAGCGTGTCGGACACGACGGCACGCGCCAACACCACCAGCCTGGAGCTTGGTCGCCAGCTGAACCTCAGCGTGACGCCAAGCGCACAGCATGACTTCGACAACGCCATCATCACCGCGCGCGAAACGCTGACCGCCGATGCCGCACTGACGCTGTATGCCAACCGCACGTACCGCTGGAATGATGCCGCCAACGCCGATGACGTGACCCATCGCTGGAAGCGTGCCGACCACGCCGAAGGTGGTCAGCCCACCGACCTGGTCATTCGCCGTCTCGGCCGGGCCAACGAATTTGCCATCTGCCTGAAGATCGGCCGCGAGTTTGCCGGCTACACCCACGAGCTGTGCACCGAGTGGGCCGTCGCCGACTGGTGGTCCACCGGCCTGCCGCTCACGCTGATGCGTCAGACCGTCACCGACAGCTACGGAGCCCCCACCGATCGCAACCGCGTCAGCTACCGCTGGAACACCACGCCGGAGCGCACGCTGGCCCTGACCGAAGACATCACCACCACCCGCAGCGCCATCAACGAGCACGGCATCAGCGGTGCCGTGCTGGCTGCGATGTTCGACGCCTGGTCGCCCCGTGCCCGTGGCATGCAGGCCCTGCCGCCGTTTGCCGGCGCAGCCACCGGCCCGCTGAGTGCCACTGCGGCACCGCACGGCCCCTACCGCGCCTCCATCTACCACGAGAACCGCGCCACCCGCTTTGCAGACGGTGGCAACGCCAGCACGCCCGGGCATTCGCCAGCCGTGGGCCAGTACCTGTACGCCCACCTGCTGGGTGCCTACCTGGGTTCAGGCCAGCCGCGTGCCGCCTACGAGCATTTCCCGCAGCTGAACTTCTCGCTGCACCTGAACAACGATCCGCAGACGGGTCTGGTGTTGCCCCGCTGGACCGGCTTCAACGTGCTGACGGGCAGCGTGGCAAGCGGTCAGCGCTGGCTGTATCAGGGCGAACAGCTCATCAACGAGCACACCGCCAAGACCATTGCGCCGAATCAGCTGCTGATGTTCGGCAGCGTGGTGCAGACCTGGTATGACCCGGTCGTGGAAAACGCCACCGAGACCAGCTCGGCCGGCGTGAAGCTCAGCATCGAGAAATCGCGCGCAGGCAACCGCAGCGTGGATCTCTGCTGGGAAACCGCGCTGAACAACAGCAACCACATCAAGAACTGCACGCTCTGGACGATTCCGGCCAACTGGACTCCCGGCCAGATCCTGCGCCCCGAAGGCTATTACATCAGCCGCAACAACGGCGGCCAGAACTGGAACACCTTCGCTCCGGCTCCCTGATTGCTTTAACCCAAGACAGTAGCCGGCGCAAGCCGACCCCTCGGGCTGGTGCAGAAATGCACCAGCCTTTTTCATTTCGGCCCGCCCGTTCGCCATTCGCAGCCCCGGCAATCAGGATTGAGCAACACGCCGTGACGGTTGCCATGAAAGCACAAAGCACAAAATAAAACCGGAACACACGATGCGATTCCTGAAACAACGGGCCATATGATCCACGACCACAACTACCGGAACCCCTTCCCGGGAAACAACTGAAAAATCATGTAACGAAATTCACTACCAAAAATGGTTGGACTCGCGTCCTGAAGACTCATTGACCATACGCGGCAGGCGGAAATGATGGGAAACGGGTTTCCCCTGTCAATACGATTCACGGGTTGCTGCACACGATACCCGGCGAATGGAGACACGCCGGCAACCAACGCGGATTCGGCCGCCTCCTGCCAAATCCGCTTCTCTCTCGACAGGAGCATCCCATGACACACCCCCATTTCAACACCCGCCATCTGGCGCTGGTGACAGCCCTAGCCCTCGCAGCCTGCGGTGGCAGCGGAGACGGCGGCCAACCCGCCAGCAACAAGTCCGGGGACACGACATCGTCGCCTTCGACGTCAACGGCAGACGAAAACATGACCACCAAGGCCCCCGGCTCGCCCCCCATCGACAGCAACGGCATCCGGGGCGACGTGCTGATCCAGGCCCTGCTGACGACAACCAACACACGCGACGATGCCAATCGCCTCGTTCTCAGTCGGCTGGAGCCGGAAAACATTACCCACGGTAGACCGGGGCACCTGCCCGAGATACAACCCACCCAGCTGCGTTCCCCCTGGGTGGCGGTGTCCAACCAGATCACCGCCGATGCTTCGGCCGGATTGGGATCCAACGTGCTGGAACTGAGTGTCCGCCCCGGTCCCATCAAGGGAGTCAAAGGTTTTCAGAATGACATCTTCAGTCTGGGGACTTCCACCGCACGACTGGGCGTGTCGGCCCCGGGCGTGAGCATGGGCGGCAACGCACTGGCCGCGATCGCCGGCCAGCCGCTGCAGATCGGTCAGCAGATGAAACTGAGCATCCAGAACGACCCTTTCCTGTATGCGAGTGCGAGCAGCGAGATGATGACAGCCCCCTGGGAGATCCCCCTCGTTTCGGACAAAGCCCTCAGCATCGCCCAAGACACCGTCATCCCCTTCTCTCCCGATCCCACAACCCTGCACAGCTGGACATCCTCCAGACACCATCCTCCTTCCCCCCCGGGCCTGTTTTCCCTGTCTGGTTTCGCAGCCAGCCTCAGTGTCAGCAAACTGGGCGGTGACAACCAGTTCGACGTGTGCCTGCAGTTTGGCCAGAACTACGACGGCTGGATCACCAGGATCTGCAACGCCTGGGAGGTCCCTGCCGGCTGGACGCCCGGTCAATCGCTGAAGCACCTGTGGACGAGCCACCAGGGCATCAGCGAGAATGGGCATCTCGACACATCCACCGTCCACCACTGGAGCACGAAGACCGGCCCCCGGATCGTGCGGGAAGACGAGCTGAGCCGCACCTCGGTGCCGCTCAACGACTCGGGCATCAGCGGTGCACTGCTCGCCGCGCTCTTCGACGCATGGACACCACGCGCCCAGGGCATGCAGGGGCTGCCCCCCCATGCCAGCGCCGCCGCCGACCCGATCCGCAACACGCCGGCCTCCCAGGAGCCAGCGCGTGTCTCGGTGCTGCAGGAAAGCCGGGCCACACAGTATGAGGACGGCGCCACCACGGGCGCATACTCGCCAGCCACCGGCAGCTATCTCCATGCGGTGCAGCTCGGTGTCTACCAGGGGCCGGATGCCAGCAGGGTACCCACAGCAGAGTTTCCGCAGCTGACCCTCGCCCTGCACATGTCCAGGCAGGCCGATGGCAGCTTCACCCTGCCCCGCTGGACCGGCGCCAGTCTTCGCGACGCGGACCAGAACGGCGAACAGCGCTGGCTGGAGCAAAGTGAACAGCTGAGCGATGGCCGGTCGCAGAAAACCATCCGGCCAGACGACCTGATCCTGTTCGGCAGCGCCGTACAGTTCTGGCGTGAACCCCATTCCGAAAACTACAAGGGCTCCTACGTGCTGTTGAGCATAGAACAGACGCGCCCCGACAAGCGCTCGGTGGACGTTTGCTGGACCCACGATGCCATCGTCCACCAGCGCGCCAACATGAAGATCTGCTCGCTCTTCAATATCCCGGAAAACTGGCAACCGGGACAACCACTGCGGCCAACCGGCTATCAGGTGAACGCCAACGGGTACTGGACCACGTCGGCAGCTGCCAACTGAGCGGTTGCCGGAGAGCCTGGGCAATGGACATCACCACGACGAAACCGGCCCGGCACAGATCGTGATCCATGCGCAGCCTCATGGGGATTCCCATGAGGCAAGAGGCGGCGGCGCATGCCGGGTACACTCATCCCCTGTGCATTCCGCCTTCCGCCCCATGTGTATCGTCGCGCTCGCCTGGCAACCGTTTTCCCCTCTGCCACTCTGCCTCATCTCCAACCGGGATGAATTCCATGCGCGGCCAGCGGCCGCACTGGCGCGCTGGGATGCCGGGCCGGAACATCCCGTTTCGGGGCAGCAAGTAGATGCAACATGTGCCAGTGAGCACGGTTTGCAGCCCGGAACCTTTCCTCCCCCCAATCTCCGGGCGATCATCGCCGGCCGTGACCTGCAATCCGGCGGAACCTGGCTGGGCATCACCCCCGAAGGCCGCTGGGCCGTCATCACCAATTTTCGGGACGGCAGAACCCGCCGGCAATACGACACCTCGCGTGGCGACCTCGTGCTGTCATTCCTGCAATCCGACGAGGAACCGCTGGCATTCATGCAGGCACTGCACACACGGCGCCATCGCTATGCCGGCTTCAACCTCATCGTCGGCACGCGCGAACAGGCGGTCTACCTGGGACACACCGGCCAAAGCGATGTCGATGCACAACGTCCACCCACGGTTGAAGGCCCGGAAATTCTGGCCCCCGGCATCCATGTGCTCTGCAACGGGCTTAAATCAGACCTCTGGCACAAGAGTGAACGCATCCGCACACGCTTCGAGCGCGAGCTGCTTCCTGTGCTTCAAGAAGAAACAGTAGACGACAAACCCGTCATCGTGCAGGCAGACAATATCGAATCCCTCGCCTGGCAGATTCTGGAAGACTCGCGCCAGCTGGACGACACCCAACTGCCCGACACCGGCATCAGCCTGGAATGGGAACGCCTGCTATCGTCAATCTACATTCAGCATGAAGGCCGCGGCTACGGCACCCGCAGCGCAAACCTGCTGATGCTCGGTGCATCAGGCATCCGTTTTACCGAAAAGATCCAGCACGGCCCCGAACGCGGCACAGTGCGCCGTTACACGACTACCTGATGCGGTGTTGCGGTTGGTCGATGCAGTGAATCAGAACTTCCTCATGATGCTTTCCCCTGCCTGGGGAAGCCGCCTTTCTTCACGGGTTCGATAAGTGGGAAAATCCACGGCCCCGACACATCAACCTTCTGTTGCCACTGAGACATCCACCGGATTCAATGCCTTCAAGGCATCGGGCTTTACTGCCACCAGAAAACCGCGCTTGCCACCATTGATGTAGATGGTGTCGAGTTCCCAGATGCTGCGCTCCACATGCACCGGCAGCGGCGTTTTGGTACCAAAGGGGCTGGTGCCGCCCACCAGATAACCCGTCCACTTGTTCGCCTGTTTCGGGTCGGCCGGGTCGATATGCTTCATGCCCAGCTCACGCGCCAGATTGCGCGTGGAAATCTGCCGGTCACCGTGCATCAGCACGATCAGCCCCTTCTTCTGCTCGTTCTGCAGCACGATGGTCTTGATGACCTTGTGCTCCGGCACGCCGAGGCTGCGCGCCGACAGCCCCGTGCCGCCATGCTCCTCATAGTCGTAGAGATGCGGCACGAAGTCGATCTTGTGGTCGCGCAGGAAACGGATGGCGGTAGTGACCGGGTAATCAGTCTTGCTCATGGGCTTTCATTCTCCACTGCCATCGTCCCTCCTGCCACTTCATCCAGAAATCCCTGATAGAAATCCAGCAGGCGCCGATGGCGCTGCTGCGCCAGTGCCATACCGCCCTGAGTACGAAAACCTTCGGAAAGACGCAGGAGCTTGCGCGGAAAATGATCGAGCGCGTGGCGCCGGTCGTCCAGCGGACGATGCTCACCTGCCGGGTCATCGGGCGAATAGAGCGTGCTGCCCATGCGCCCCGCCGTATAGAAGCAGCGCGCAACACCCAGCAAACCAAGCGCATCCAGCCGGTCGGCATCCTGCAGAATGCGGGCTTCCAGAGAGCGCGGTTCGACTCCCGCCGAAAAACTGTGCGCCTCGACAGCGTGTGCAACCTGTTCGCAGCGCTGTGCCGGCCAGCCCAGCGCATGCAAAACCTCTCGCCCCTTCTGTGCAGCCAGCCGCGATGCCTGCTCGCGCAACGGTGAATCCTTTTCCACCGCCACACAATCGTGCAGCAGCACGGCGGCTACGATCAGCTCGGCATCGCCGCCATCCGTTGCCATGATCCGCTGCGCATTGCGCCATACCCGCATCAGATGCGCCAGATCATGCGAACCATCGTTGGCATCCGCGTCGATTGCATGCGGCAACAAGGCAGCCGCCAGCTCGCGCCACTCACCGAAGGCGGACAGAAACCAGTCGTCTTTCATCGGTACTCCACCGTATCTGTCATGAACCACCGCGCCCTCATGCGCCAGGAGCCCACAATCGGGCGAGATGAGGGGGCAGCATTCGCGGATACCGGCTTTCTCAACCTGCAGCCTTCTTCACCCCGGAGCCCCGCTGGGATCCCGGAGCGGCAGATCAGGCTGCCAGCGCCGCGAAGGCTTTTTCCGCCACGGCAAGCGTCTGCGCAATGTCCTCGTCGGAATGCGCGCCCGACAGGAAGAAGGCTTCCACATGCGACGGTGGCAGGTAGACGCCGCCATCCAGCATCAGGTGGTAAAAACGCTTGTAGGCGTCGAGATCCTGCGCGGTGGCTTCCTCGAAATTGTTGGGTGGCGTGGCGCGGAAATACATGCCGCCCAGCCCGCCCAGCGCACGCGCACAGAAAGGCACGCCAGCCTTTTTCGCCGCGGCATTCAGGCCGTCGACGAGGCGGCTCATCTTCTGGTTGAGCCCCTCGAAAAAGCCCGGCTGCGAGATGAGTTCCATCGTCTTCAGGCCCGCCGCCATCGCAATGGGGTTGCCCGACAGCGT
>JAUNHU010000172.1 GCA_030523825.1 Lautropia sp.
CGCCGCCGCAGAGCTGGTAGATGATGCCGGTGACGCTGCCCTTGTAGGGCACGCGGCCCTCGATGCCTTCAGGCACCATCTTTTCGGCGGCCGCCCTGGCGTCCTGGAAATAGCGGTCGGCCGCGCCCTGCTGCATGGCGCCCAGCGAGCCCATGCCGCGGTAGAACTTGTAGGAGCGGCCCTTGTAGAGGACGATTTCGCCGGGGGATTCTTCGGTGCCGGCAAACATCGAGCCCATCATCACGCTCCAGGCGCCGGCAGCCAGTGCCTTGGCCACGTCGCCGGAGAAACGGATGCCACCGTCGCCGATGAGGGGCACGCCGGTGCCTTCGAGTGCGGCGGCCACGTCGCTGATGGCGGTGAGCTGGGGCACGCCAACGCCGGCCACGATGCGGGTGGTGCAGATGGAACCGGGGCCGATACCGACCTTGACGGCGTCTGCGCCAGCATCGACCAGCATGCGGGCGGCATCGCCCGTGGCAATGTTGCCGGCGATGACCTGCAGGCCGGGATATGCCTTCTTGATTTCGGCCACGCGGTCGATGACGCCCTTGGAGTGACCGTGGGCGGTATCGACGACGACGACATCGACGCCGGCCGCAACCAGGCGCTCAAGGCGTTCCTGACCGTCGGCACCGGTGCCGATGGCAGCACCCACGCGCAGCTTGCCGGACTTGTCCTTGCTGGCTTCGGGGTGAGTGTCGGCCTTGAGGATGTCTTTCACGGTCATGAGACCGCGCAGCTCGAATGCCTCGTTGACAACCAGCACGCGCTCAAGACGATGCTTGTGCATGAGCGCCTGGGCTTCTTCGAGGCTGGCCCCTTCACGCACCGTGATGAGCCGCTCTTTCGGCGTCATGATGTTGCGCACGGGCTGATCGAGTTCGGACTCGAAGCGCAGGTCACGGTTGGTGACGATGCCGACGACCTTCCTGCCCTCGACGACCGGCAGGCCGGAGATGCCATGCTGGCGGGTGAGTGCGATGACATCCCGCACGCTCATGTCGGGCGAGATGGTGATGGGATCGCCAACCACGCCAGACTCGAAGCGCTTGACGATGAGCACTTCCCTCGCCTGCTGTTCGGGCGAGAGATTCTTGTGGATGATGCCGATGCCGCCGAGCTGGGCCATGGTGATGGCCATGCCGCTCTCGGTGACGGTATCCATCGCCGCGGAGATGAGCGGGATGTTGAGGGTGATGTCCCGCGTGAGGCGCGTTTTGAGCGAGGCGTCGCGGGGGATGAAGTCGGAGTAGGCGGGGACGAGGAGTACGTCGTCGAATGTCAGTGCCTTCTTGGCTAGCCGCATTGTTTTTATCCGCAAAGGGGCATGATAGCAGATATCAGTGGCGCTTGCAGAACGGGAGGCAGAAGGCTTTGGGCTTCGATGCAGAACACCCCGCCACCGTGTGCCCCCGCCCGGCGCATACGCGCCGCTCGCTTCGCATCGCTGCACGAAATCGCCTCGGAGGGCACCCGATACCGGAGCCTGATGGGGATACAAGGGTATCGTTATCAGCCAGCAGCCCAATCCTGGCACATCAGTCCGTCGATGCGTTCAAACTCTTTTGTATTGTGTGTCACCAGTATCGCGCCACAGCTCAAGGCGTGGCATGCGATCCACAGGTCGTTGTTGCCAATGCTCTTGCCTTGACGTTTCAGGGTTGCCGCCCATTTGCCATAGTGATGGCAGGTCTGCTCACCAGGATAGAGAAAGGGAACGCGCTGAATGAGGTGGGCGATATGCGCCAGCGATTGCTCAGGCCGAATGCTGCCATAAGCGCCCTTGAGCAGTTCACCGTAGGTGATGAAGCTCATTGCCAGTTCATCATCACCGGAGAGACTGGCTACCCTGTCGGCCACTGCCTGCGGCCGGTTCTTCATCAAATAAATGATGATGTTGGTATCGAGCATGTAGATCACAGCGACTCGCGCTCCTGTGGTGGAGTTACATCACGATCCTCCAGAACGGCAATGAAACTCTCGTCAAAGCCTTCGAATAGCGCCAGAAAATCGTGCGCACGGTGGGAAACAGGCCGCAGAATGATGTCGCCATTGTCTGCACGGAATATCTCCACCGTGTTCACGTCGAAGCGGAAATCAACAGGAATACGGACGGCCTGGCTGTTGCCGCTCTGAAAGACTTTTGTCAGCATGGTCGATTCTAGTATATACGCTCATACATGTTTGTATATACTAAAGAATGGAAGATGCAGGGTCAAGCCCCCCTTGTCCCACGATTACTGGTTCTTGTTCTTCATCAGGCGGGAGCGCTCGCGCTGCCAGTCCTTCTCGCGCTCGGTGGCGCGCTTGTCGAACTGCTTCTTGCCCTTGGCGAGGCCCAGTGACAGCTTGATGCGGCCGCGGGTGTAGTGCAGGTTGAGCGGCACCAGCGAATAGCCGGCGCGTTCGACCTTGCCGATGAGGCGTGAGATTTCATCCGCATGCAAAAGCAGCTTGCGGGTGCGGGTCACGTCGGGCTTCACATGGGTGGAGGCGGTGATGAGCGGCGTGATGTGGGCGCCGATGAGGAACAGCTCGGCAGACCGTACAATCACGTAGGCTTCCTGGATCTGGACGCGCCCGGCCCGGATGGCTTTCACTTCCCAGCCTTCCAGCACGAGACCGACCTCGATCCGTTCCTCGATGAAGTAATTGAACCCGGCTTTGCGGTTTTCTGTAATGTTCGACATATTCGCTATTGTGCCTGTTGGTGCCTGCCGCGTGCATGCTTTTGCTGCGCAACAGTCGCCGCTTGTGCGTGTGGCCCGTTGTGTGTGGCCCACGACAGGCGAAACGGGTGCCATGCGCCAGTCGCAGCCATCTGCCGGCCCGTCGTCATGTGCCCGTGAGCAACAGGCAAGCACGCGGCGGGTGGCAACCCTGGCCCGATCATTACCCCTGCCCTGCCGGCGCATTCAAGGGCGCCCCCATCGTGCCGCCCGTTGCCAACAGGAACCTGGCCGACAGGAACAACAAAAATGCCGGTAATCCGCAAAAGTGCGCTCGTGCCGTACTCGGCCGAATCCATGTTCGATCTCGTCGAGCAGGCCGAGCATTATCCCGATTTTCTGCCCTGGTGTGGAGGGGCCACGGTGCTGTCGCGCACCGACACCAGCATGGTCGCCACCATCACCATCAGCTTCAAGGGCCTGCGCCAGTCCTTCACCACCGAAAACGTCCACCAGCGCCCCACCAGCATCCAGCTCAAGCTGCGCGACGGCCCCTTCCGGCACCTCCAGGGCGGCTGGACCTTCAAGCCGCTGGCCGCCGATGCCTGTCGCATCGACCTGCAACTGGATTACGACGCCGGCAGCGGCCTGCTTGGCAAGGTGCTCGGCCCCGTTTTCGGCCACATCGCCAACACGATGGTGGATGCCTTCGTCAAACAGGCCGAAAAGCGTTATGGCCCGCGCTGAAACCGTGCCAGACGATGACCCTCATGCCATTTCCGGGCCGGAAGGTTCCGTCATGACCGCCGACATGCCTGGCACCGATGATGCCCGCCAGACGCACCATCGCGCCGGCGACACGGGCTCCGGCGAAACAGCCACACCGATCACACCCGTATCAATCACGCCCGCACTGATCAGTGTCGAGCTGGTGGTGCAGCAAGAAGTCCCGGACACCTCCCCGCGCGCATACACCCTCGACCGCAGCATGCACCGGGTGGCTTCCGGCACCACCATTCGGCAGCTCATCAGCCAGCACGCTGCAAACCTGGCGACCGACATCGAGGCCCGCCATCGCGGCCTCTCACGCTTTGGCAAACGCGCCTGGCTGGATGATCCGCTGCAGCCCGATGACCGCATCGAGATCATGCTGCCGATTCTCGCCGACGCCAAGGCCGCCCGCTTCCAGCGAGTCGCCCAAACCCGCGCACGCGCCCGGAAAACCGGGCAGAAAGCCGCCAGCAGACGCCGCCCCGTCACCCCACGACAGGACGCCTGAGCTTTCTTTAATCAGGGGGGAAAACCGTCGATCTTGGCAAAGCCCCGGCAGCGGGTGCCCTCCGAGGCGATTTCGTGCAGCGAAGCCCCCAAAACCCTCTGCCATACCAGCAGCGGGTGCCCCGCCCGATTTCGTGCAGCGAAGCGTAGCGAGCGGAACGTATGAGCCGAGCGGGGGTACCCGCTGCCGGGGCGCTCCGCAACGAAGCCCCCAAACCCTCTGCCACACCAGCAGCGGGTGCCC
>JAUNHU010000173.1 GCA_030523825.1 Lautropia sp.
ACTGGCGGTTCATGCGCACGCGCGACAGGTGCGGGAACATCTCGACGATGGCCTGTAGCGTGTGCTCGATGGAATGGAAGCTGCCGCGCTGACCATAGCCGATGTACTGGTCGATGCCGGCACCGATGACCAGATCGCCCTTGTCCGACTGGCTGATGTAGGCGTGGATGGCGTTCGACATGATGACCGTGTCGATGCAGGGCTTGACCGGTTCGGAGACCAGCGCCTGCAGCGGGTGGCTTTCCAGCGGCAGGCGCAGGCCCACCATGTCGGCCAGCACGCTGGAATTGCCGGCAGCAACCACACCGACCTTCTTCGCGCGGATGAAGCCCTTGCCGGTTTCCACGCCCTCGATGGCACCATCCTTCAGGCGGATGTTGGTGACGGGGCAGTTCTCGATGATGTGTACGCCGAGGCTGTCGGCGGCACGGGCAAAGCCCCAGGCCACTGCATCGTGGCGGGCCACCCCGGCGCGGGGCTGATAGGAGGCTCCCAGAATGGGGTAGCGGGTGTTCAGGTTGATGCCGGGCACCATCTCGGCAATTTCCGAGGGCCACAGCCATTTCGCGTCGACGCCGTTGTAGTGGTTGGCGTTGATCCGGCGCTGGGTGTCACGCACTTCCTGCAGGTTGTGCGCCAGATTCAGCACGCCCCGCTGGCTGAACATCACGTTGTAGTTCAGGTCCTGCGTGAGCCCTTCCCAGAGCTGCATGGACTTTTCATAGAGCTGTGCGGATTCGTCCCAGAGGTAGTTGGAGCGGACGATGGTGGTGTTGCGCGCCGTGTTGCCGCCGCCCAGCCAGCCCTTGTCGAGCACGGCAATCCTGCGCAGCCCGTGCACCTTGGCCAGGTAGTAGGCGGTGGCCAGACCATGCCCACCTGCGCCGACGATGATGATGTCGTATTCCTGTTCGGGCTCGCGACTCTGCCACGCGCGCGGCCAGTCCTCGTTGTGGTTCAGGCCATGACGGATCAGGCTGAAGATGGAATAGCGATTGCTCATGGACTCCTCTCGGTGCGGGTGTGCCCTGTCTCGAATTGCGTGCCTGGTGCATGACACGCTTTGGTAAAACTTCGTGGCTCGTGGCAAGTCTTAGATTATGGCACCTAAAAAAAACGCCGTGGCATTTCTGCCAGCGGCGTTTCGGGTTTGGGGTTGTCCGGGCTTTCCCGGATGGTATCGGGCGGGGCAGGGGCATGTCGGGGCGCCTGCCCGGCTTCGTCCATGTCCAACAAAAAGCCTGCGCCTGATATGGGGGCGGTATGGTCCTGGCCGGGAGTTGGGGGAGGTCAACTGCAGGGGAGCCTATGGGGGCTCGCTTTTTTCAGGGTTGTTGCAGCAGATCTTGAAGATCGACTTTCAGGGTGTTGCCCAGTTTGCAAAGCACTAGCAGTGAGGGATTGCCAATACCCCGTTCTATCTGACTCACGTAGGTGCGATCAACGTCGGCGCTGAGGGCGAGCGCTTCCTGCGACAAGCGATGTTGCCGTCGCAGGTTCTTGATGTTGTGCGCCAGGGCAGCACGCACCTGCTCGAAGTCCCGTCCCATTGGGGCAGCATGCCCCTGAGTGGACTATGAGTCCACGGACTATATTCTTCAACGAAGATTATAATCGTCAGGTTGTTTACTTGACTCAAGAGGAGGTGTTGGGATGACAAATCAGCGGACGGACATGAGCGCCAGGGCGTTGGTTGGGGTGTTGCTGTTGGCGCTCGCTGGCTGTGGCGGCGGCGGTGGTAGTCCTTCGACGGAGGGAGCTGGAGGCGGGGAGGCAGCGGGTAGCAGTGTCAATGCTCAGGCTGCTCCGAACGCTCCCACTCAGTCCGGGAATGCCGCTCAGGCCAATGCTGCCAACGCTGCAGCAGGTGAAGGTAACGCGCTGACTGATGAGGCTTCCCGGCGGGCCGGCGAGGACAGGATCGATTCAGCGAGCTTCTGGACGATGAACAGTCATCGCTACGTCAGTGGTGGTTATTCGCAGCAGCAGTCCAGGCCCGATGGTGATGGTGTGCTGACTGTTGTTGTGGTGAGCACCGCATCCATGTCTGGTGGCACCGATCCCGAAAATGGAGCCTATCGCGGTGGTGGCTTGAATTTCATGTTTTCCGGTACGAGTGCGGGGCTTTACGCGGTCGTGCCTTCTCGCGAGGAGTTTGTCCGTCGCCGAGCGGCAGGGGCCAAGGATGTGATCTATGTCGAATCACAAGTCGGTGTTGGAGTCACCACGGGGAGCACACTTTATGTTGCCCAAAGTGGGCGAGTCCGGGTCACGAAAGATGCCGAAGGGAAATTTCATCTTTCGTCGGAGGGCGGTCTCCCTGCTGCAAGAAGGATGGACGTGATGGGGGGTATTGAAGGAGCCCCGGAACGCATGACTCTCACCATCAACAACGCCTATTGAGCGGAGGCTCCACGGCTGTCCGGGTACTTGATCCTGATGGCGGGTACTCATCAACAAAAAAGCCAGCACCCGGAAACCGGGGCTGGCTTTTCTGTTTTTCTGATCTGATTCCGACCTTTCGCGGCAAGGCGGTCTGGCGGGACCGCTTGCCGGGCGGGTCAGTGTGCGCTGGCGGCGGGGGCCAGCCAGGGCACTGCGGAGATCAGGGCAGCTCGACTTCGCCTTCTTCCTTCTTCTTGACGGGCTTGACCAGATCCTCGCGCTTCAGGCCGAGGCGCATCAGGATGGCGGCGGCCACGAAGATGGAGGAGTACACGCCGAACAGGATGCCGATGGACAGCGCCAGCGAGAAGTAGTGCAGGGTGGGGCCACCGAAGAACAGCATCGCCAGCACCATCATCAGCGTCGAGGTGTGGGTGATGACGGTGCGCGAGGTGGTGGTGGTGATGGCGTGGTCCAGCACGGCGGCGGTCGTCATGTTCTTCGCGTGGCGCTCGCGGAATTTCTCGCGCACCCGGTCGAAGATGATGACCGATTCGTTGACCGAATAGCCCAGCACCGCCAGCACGGCTGCCAGCACCGACAGCGAGAATTCCCACTGGAAGGCGGCAAAGAAGCCGAGGATGATGACCACGTCGTGCAGGTTGGCAACGATGCCGGCCACGCCGAACTTCCACTCGAAGCGCATCGCCAGGTAGATGACGATGCCGATAATCACCATCAGCAGCGCCATCGCGCCACCGGTGGCCAGCTCCTGGCCCACCTGCGGGCCGACGAACTCGTTGCGGCGCAGTTGCACGTCGCTGTCCACCTTCTTCAGGGCGTCCTGCACCTGCTGTGCCTGGTTCGCTGCCGACACGCCTTCGCGCAGCGGCAGGCGGATCATCACGTCACGCGAGGTGCCGAAGTTCTGCACCTGGGGCTCGGAAAAGCCCAGTTCTTCCAGCGCCTGCCGGGTCTTGCCCAGGTCGGCCGGCTTGCTGTAGTTGAACTCCATGACGGTACCGCCGGTGAATTCCACCGACAGGTTGAGTCCGCGTACTGCCAGGAAGATGACAGCCAGCACGAAGAACGCGATCGAGATGAGGTTCAGCACCAGCGCGTGGCGCATGAACGGGATGTCGCGCTTGATCTTGAAAAGTTCCATGTCGCTCTCGTTCTCCGTCAGTTGCTGGATGCGGCAGGCTTGGCATTGTCGTCATGCCAGTCGCTCTGACCCACGGACAGGTGCTTGATGCGCTTCTTGCCGCCATACCAGAGGTTGACGAGGCCGCGCGAGACGAACACTGCCGAGAACATCGAGGTGAGGATGCCCAGACAGTGCACCACGGCGAAGCCCTTGATGGGGCCGGAACCGAAGGCGAGCAGTGCCAGACCAGCGATCAGCGTCGTGATGTTGGCATCCAGAATGGTGGCCCAGGCGTTGTCGTAGCCGGCAGTGATGGCCATCTGCGGCGAGGCACCGCGGCGCAGCTCCTCGCGCACGCGCTCGTTGATGAGCACGTTGGCGTCGATGGCCATGCCCAGCGTGAGTGCGATGGCGGCAATGCCCGGCAGGGTGAGGGTGGCCTGCAGCAGCGACAGGATCGCCAGCAGCATCAGCAGGTTGAAGGCCAGGGCCAGCACCGAGAACACGCCGAACAGCATGTAGTAGGCGATCATGAACACCGCGATGGCGATGAAGCCCCAGGTGACGGAGGAAAAGCCCTTCTCGATGTTGTCGGCACCGAGGCTCGGGCCGATGGTGCGTTCCTCGATGATGT
>JAUNHU010000174.1 GCA_030523825.1 Lautropia sp.
TGCTGGAAGCCGGCCTGCCCGACTACCGCTTCGATTTCCGCACCCAGATGCCGGCCGCGCTGGCCATGCCGCTGCAGGGCACCACCTGGAACTGGGCCTACAAGACCGACCCCGAGCCCCACATGGACAACCGGCGCATGGATTGCGGCCGGGGCAAGGGGCTGGGCGGATCGTCGCTCATCAACGGCATGTGCTACATCCGCGGCAACGCGCTGGACTTCGACCACTGGGCAAAGAAGGACGGCCTCGCCGACTGGAACTACCTGAGCTGCCTGCCCTATTTCCGCAAGGCCGAAACCCGCGACGTGGGTGCGAACGATTACCACGGTGGTGACGGCCCCATCCACGTGACGACGGCGCGTCGCGGCGTGAATCCGCTCTTTGAAGCGATGATCGAGGCCGGTGTGCAGGCGGGCTATCCCCGCACCGACGATCTCAACGGCCGCCAGCAGGAGGGCTTCGGCCCGATGGACCGCTTCGTCACGGCCAACGGCCGGCGTTCCTCCACATCACGTGGCTATCTCGACATCGCGCGCGAGCGCGCCGGCCTCACCATCCTCACCCGCGCGCTGGTCGATCACATCATCTTTGAAGGCACCCGGGCCGTGGGGGTTCGCTACAGCCTGAAGGGCGAGGAGTGCGTCGACCACGCCAGCCGCGAAGTGCTGCTGTGCGGCGGAGCCATCGCCTCGCCCGCCATCCTGCAGCGATCCGGCGTAGGCCCCGGTGAATGGCTGACGGAGGCCGGCATCCATCTGGTACACGAGCTGCCCGGCGTGGGCAACAACCTGCAGGACCACCTCGAACTCTACATGCAGTACGAGTGCACCCAGCCGGTGTCGATTGCGCCCGCCACGAAATGGTGGAACAAGCCGGCCATCGGACTCGAATGGCTGTTCAATGGCACGGGTCTGGGCGCCACCAACCACTTCGAGGCCGGCGGCTTCATCCGCAGCCACGAAAAGTTCGCCTGGCCCAACATCCAGTATCACTTCCTGCCCATCGCCGTGCGCTACGACGGCCGCAACGCAGCGAAGTCGCACAGCTTCCAGGCACACGTCGGCTCGATGCGATCGCCCAGCCGCGGCCGTGTCCGCATCAAATCCGGCCACGCCAGCGAGGCCCCCAGCATCCTGTTCAACTACATGTCCCACGAACAGGACTGGGAAGAATTCCGTGCGGCCATCCGCATCACCCGCGAAATCTTCCGGCAGCCGGCACTCGATGCCTTCCGGGGCAAGGTCATCACACCCACCGACGACCTGCAGACCGACGCGGAGCTGGATGCCTACGTGCGCCAGCACGCCGAAACCGCCTACCACCCCTCATGCACCTGCGCGATGGGCACCGGCGAAAACGCCGTCGTCGATGGCGAGGGCCGGGTTCACGGGCTGGAGGGTTTGCGGGTGGTCGATGCCTCGATCATGCCCGACATCATCACCGGCAACCTCAACGCCACCACCATCATGCTGGCCGAGAAAATTGCCGACCGCATCCGCAAACGCGATCCGCTCCCCGCTGCCGACGTTCCCTATCACGTTGCCGATGGCGCGCCTGTGCGCCAGACCCCGGTTCGCGGCAGCGTATCCAGCGACTCCCGTACCTCACAAGCGCCGCGCGCAGACAAGGCATCCGGGAGCACAACCCACTGACATGAACGTCTGCCCTCGTGGACAGGCGCGGGACACTGCCTGACCAGAAGATTCCGCCCGCGTCCATTTCCATCAACGAACAACGCCCCAGCGGCCCCCTGCGCATGCAAAGCACACCATCCACCCCCACCAGTAACGGCAACAGTCCGCCGATCACCATCCACTGGGCCGTATTCAGCGTCTCTGCCATTGTCACAGTGGCGCTGATTGCCTTCACCCTGCTGTTCCCGGCCGCCAGCGAAGCCGTGCTCGGCCACGCACTGCAATGGGTGTCCGACCGTTTCGGCTGGTACTACATGCTGGTGGTGGCCGCCTACGGCATCTTCGCGCTGTTCGTGGGCTTTTCCAGCTACGGCAACATCAAGCTCGGCCAGGACCACGACAAGCCCGACTTCCCATACCTCGCCTGGGCCGCCATGCTGTTCTCGGCGGGCATCGGCATCGACCTGCTGTTCTTTGGCGTGTCCGAGCCGCTCACCCACTACCTGACCCCGCCCGTGGGCGAGGGTGGCACCCCACTGGCCGCACGGGCCGCACTGGCACAGACCTTCCTGCACTGGGGCCTGCATGGCTGGGGCATCTACGCACTCATCGGCATGGCACTGGCCTACTTTGCCTACCGGCATAACCTGCCACTGGCACTGCGTTCCGCGCTCGTGCCAGTGTTCGGCCAGAAACGCGCCGACGGCTGGCTGGGCCACACCGTCGACATCTTCGGTGTGGTCGGCACCCTGCTGGGTCTCGCCACCAGCCTCGGCATCGGCGTGCTGCAGGCCAATGCCGGCCTCAGTCACGTCTTCGGCATGCCCGACAGTAAGTTCACTCAGGCTGCCATCATCATCCTCGTCACCATCGTCGCCGCCATGTCGGCCATGTCCGGCGTGGAAAAGGGCGTGCGCAGGCTGTCCGAGATCAACATGATCACCGCCACCCTGCTGCTGATCGCGCTGCTCTGCGCCGGCCCGACCCAGTTCCTGTTCAATGCCCTGGTGCAGAACATCGGTGACTACTTCCAGACCCTGGTCGGCAAGACCCTGGACGTGTACGCCTACGAAGGCGAGAAGGCCGCCACCTGGAAATCCACCTGGACCATCTTCTTCTGGGCGTGGTGGGTGGCCTGGGCACCGTTCGTGGGCCTGTTCATCGCCCGCATCTCGCGGGGCCGCACCCTGCGCGAATTCGTCTTCGGCGTGATGTTCATCCCGCTCGGCTTCATCTTTGCGTGGTTCTCCATCTTCGGCAACAGCGCCATCGCCGTCGCCACTGCCGATCCGTCACTGGCACAAAGCGCCATCGACACCCCGGCAATGGGCCTCTTTGTGCTGTTCGAGCACTATGCCTGGCCAGCCGTCTGGTCCACCACCGCCGTCGTCATCGGTCTGATCTTTTTCGTCACCTCGGCCGATTCCGGCGCACTGGTGCTGGCAAACCTGTCCAGCCGTGGCCTGGGGTCGGGAGAAGATGCCCCCGTCTGGCTACGCCTGTTCTGGGCGGCGGCCACCGGGCTCATCACCCTCGGCCTGCTTTTCTCCGGCGGATTCAGCGCCCTGCAATCGGTGGCCGTCGCTGCCGGCCTGCCGTTCTCGCTCGTGCTCATCATCTACATGGTGGCCATGGGCTACAGCCTGAAACAGGAAGGCAACCGCCGCAAGGCCAGCACCATCGACTTTGCCCCCGCCCTGCAGCCGGGCCACAACTGGCGCAACCGCCTGCAACGCATCCTCAGTTTCCCGCCACGGGATGAAGTGACCAGCTTCATGCAGAACACCCTGCCCCCCGCCATGCGTGAACTCGGTAACAGCCTGCGCGCGCAGGGCGTGGAAAGCAAGGTTGCTTACGACGATACAGAACACATCGCCACCTTCGAGGTGCTGCACGGCGAAGAAGTCGATTTTCTGTATCAGGTGCGACTGGTGTCGGCACTGACGCCCGTGTTTGCCCTGGAACAGGCCACCAACCTCGACTCAGACGAGGAACACGAGCGTTACTGGCGCGCCGAAGTATTCCTGCGCGAAGGCAGCCAGGAATACGATCTGGTCGGCTACTCGAAAGAACAGATCATCGGCGACATCCTGAATCAGTACGAACGCCACATGCAGTTCCTGCATCTGGAGCGCTGATCGCACACGCCGGCGTTCATCAACCGATGACGCCGGCGTTTTTCCGAAGAAAGAAATTAGCCATGAAGCGAAATCCCGACATCATGACCGATACCAAAGCATGCGCAGAAGAAGGGTTTTCTGAACCGAACACCAAGCATATCCCTCGACGACAAGATACAAAACCCATCGCTGAACCCGCTTCCGTTCTCCTGCCTGTATTCGCAGGCAAGGGCGGTACCTGGCCAGGCATCGACCCTTGCAGAAATCAGTCCATGCTCAATGCCGCAGAGAACGCAGAAACCAAAACTCCCCGACTCTGGTGAGAGCGACATCGAAGTTTTTTTCCGCCCCACGCCGAATCCGGAGCCGTGGTCTGGCAGCGTTCTCCTCCACTTGAAGCCATCGAG
>JAUNHU010000175.1 GCA_030523825.1 Lautropia sp.
CAGGACATCGTGGCGTGGGCCAATCAACAGGCCGCGTATATTCGCGAGGGTCGGTTTGAATTGCTGGATCTGGAACACATCGCAGACGAGATCGAGGACGTGGGCAAGAGTGAACAACGGGAGCTTATCAGCCGCATGGCTGTGCTGCTGGCTCACTTGCTGAAATGGCAATACCAGCCCGGTCGCCGGGGCGCGAGCTGGCAGGTGACCATCAAGAATCAGCGCGACAGTATCGAGCGGCGCTTGCGCAAGACGCCCAGTCTGAAAACGGTACTTGTGGATACCGATTGGTGGGCGGATGCCTGGGGCGATGCCATCGAGCTGGCGGACAGGGAAACCGGACTTGCGAACCAGTTTCCCGAATCGTGCCCCTGGTCTATCGATCAGATCATGGACAAGGACTGGCTGCCCGAGTGAGCCTGGTAGCGCACGCCAGCTAGTGGCATGAGAGTGCCCGATTCATGTGGCTGTCGTTGCTTCCGATCTGTCGTTGGGGAAGTTGACCCAATAATTCTCGTCCATCTCCATGAGCGTGATGGCCTGCACGCTGAGCGACGGTAATCGGAGCCATCTGGAGTAATCTACTCTCGGGAGACATATGGTTGGCATGCCGGGGAAGTCATGATCGACGGAAAATCACTGCAGGAATGGCGACGGACGCATCCGCTGATTGATGGGCTGGTGGCGCTGAGGCCGGTGGCGTGGTTCAACCCGGCGGTGGTGGCGACGGCAGAGGCGTTGCAGGATGTGCGCCTGGGCGCTGCGGATGTGGCGGATGCCAGTGCGCGGCTGCAACGTTTTGCGCCCTGCATTGCCCGGCTCTTTCCGGAGACGGCTGATGCGGGTGGCATCATCGAGTCGGGTGTGTGCCGCTTGTCGCGTCTCCAGCCAGCACTCGTCGAGGCTGGTGTCGTGCCCGCTGATGCGGGTGCGCTCTGGCTGAAAACCGACAATGCGTTGCCCATTTCGGGCTCGATCAAGGCGCGGGGTGGCATTTACGAAGTGTTGAAGCATGCCGAAGGGTTGGCGCTGGCGGCGGGCCTGATTCGTGAGGGAGATGATTACGCCAGACTGGCGTCGGATGAGGCGAGGGCATTTTTCGGCAACTACCGGATTGCCGTGGGTTCTACCGGCAATCTGGGGTTGTCGATCGGCATCATGGGTGCTGCGCTGGGCTTTCGGGTGAGTGTTCACATGTCGGCCGATGCGCGCGCGTGGAAGAAGGCGAAGCTGCGTGCGCATGGTGTGGAGGTGGTGGAATACACCTCGGATTACAGTGCCGCGGTGGCGGAAGGTCGTCGTCAGGCAGAAAGCGATCCGACCTGTCATTTCGTTGATGACGAGAATTCGGCAGACCTGTTCCTGGGGTATGCCGTGGCGGCGGAGCGACTGAAAACGCAACTCGATGCGGCAGGTGTGCGCGTGGATGAGGATCATCCGCTGTTCGTTTATCTGCCCTGTGGCGTGGGCGGTGGGCCGGGTGGTGTGGCCTTTGGCCTGAAGCTGGGTTTTGGCGATGCGGTGCACTGCATTTTTGCCGAGCCCACACATTCGCCGTGCATGTTGCTTGGTGTTCATACCGGCCTGCACGAGGCCATCAGCGTGCAGGATATCGGCATCGACAACCGGACGGCAGCCGATGGTCTGGCGGTGGGGCGTCCATCCGGTTTTGTCGGCCGGCAGATGCAGCGTCTCATCGAGGGTTATTGCACGGTGGCTGATGAAAACCTCTTTGCGTGGCTGAAACTGACGCACCAAACCGAAGGCATCCGGCTGGAGCCTTCGGCGCTGGCAGGTATTGTCGGTATCGGGGCGGTGCTGAGCGACGCCGCCTATAGGTCACGCATTGGTCTGAATGAGCTGCGTGCGCGCAATGCCACGCATCTGGTGTGGGCCACCGGCGGCAACATGGTGCCGGATGACGTGTTTGCGCAGTATCTGATGCAAGGAGCGTGATCGGGCTCTGCATGGCATTTCTCTCCGTCCGACTTTGATGCCTATCAATGATGGGCATCAAAATCGGTGGAGAGAAGGCTGGTTTGGTCTGCCGATTGCGTGCTCAGAACCTCAGAATTTCAACACCTCACCGGTTTTCGGTACGAAAACCTGTTTGTCGAGCTTCTGCTTCTTGACGAAATCGCGCATCTGCTCGCTGGAAACGGTGGCGTGGTTGACTGCATCCATGTGCACGGTGATGACCTGGGCTTTGGAGACTGCCTGCACCATGCGTTTCACGTCAGGCGTGCCCATGATGATGCCGCCTTCCAGACCCTCGATTCGGGCGTAGCCCGTGTTCATGACAACCACCTGCGGCTTGTATTGCTGCAGCGCGGTTTCCACGTGGCTGTTCCACAGGGTGTCGCCCACGATGTAGAGGGTTTTCTCGCTGTCTGCCTGCATGACTACGCCCATTGCATCGCCCAGCCGTTCTGCCAGTTGCGGCATGCTGTACATCTGGTCGGTGCCGTGCTGTCCGCCCGTCTTGCTCAGGCGCACCTTGCCGAACGGGGTGTTCCTGCCCATCACGCGCACGTCGGTAAAGCCCTGGGCACGGATGGTTTTTGCGTCGCCGGGGTTCTGCACGAAGATCGGCAGGTTTTTCGGCAGCAGTTCCTGGGCGGCCTTGTCCCAATGGTCGTCGTGGGTGTGGGTGACGATGACGGCGTCGACGCCCTTCAGCAGCTCGTCGGCCGGGACGCTCATGTCGATCAGCGGATTGCGGAGCTGGCTGTTGAGGGTGCCTTCAAACCCGGGGTAGATGCCTTTCGCGGCCAGATAGGGGTCGACCAGGAAGGTGCTGCCGCCGTAGCTGATCTTTGCGGTGGCGTTGCGCACGTGCTGATAGTCGAATGCCAGTGCGGGTTGGGCAAGGACGAGACCGGCAGCCAGTGCAGACAGTGATGTTGCGAATTTCATTCCCACGATTCCTCGCAGCTGTTGTGATGGCAAGATTCTAGGAAGGGGGCCGGTGGGAAGGACAGCGTAGAATCAAGGTTTTTCGGCCCGAAAACAGAGAAATTGAAGAAGTTCGACGACCGGACCAGTCAGGCCATCCTGCGGACGCTGCGGGAGAACGGGCGGATCAGCTGGCAGGAGCTGGGCAAGGCCGTTCATTTGAGCGGTCAGGCTGCGGCCGAGCGTGTGCGGCAGATGCAGGATGCCGGCGTGATCGACGGTTTCACGGTGCGGGAAAGCAGGCTGCCACGTCATTTCATCAGCGTGGCGATGAAGCACACCGATTTCACGGCGTTCGAGGCGATGGTGTCCACCGATCCCAACGTGGAGAGCCTCGACAAGACGAGTGGGGATGCCTGTTATCTCATCGTCTATCGCACCGCGTCCAATGAAGAACTGGAAGCCTTTCTCAACCGCCTGTTGCCGCACGGTGGCTACCGGCTGGCCAGCAGCCTTCGGCGGGTGAGGTGATGGTGTGCGGGAACGAACAGGTTCATGACGTGCTCGATGCTTCAGTTCGCCTCGATGCGCGTGCCGTCCTGCATGCGGTCGTCGGGCTGGATGATGATGGCATCACCTTCCGAGAGACCTTCCAGAATCTGGGCGGCGGTGCCTGAACGCAGGCCGATGCGCACGGGCGTGAGGCGGGCTCGTCCGTCCACCACGCGGTAAACGGCCCATTGTGGCTCATCGGAAGCGACCGGACGCCTGCCGGGGTTCCCGGATGCCGGGGCTGTCGTGCCACCCGGCTTTTTCTCCCCGGTGCCTTGGGGGGCTTCACCGCTGGATGCGCTGTTCCGGGAAGCTGCTTCGTGGATGCCGGTTTTTTCCGCTTCGCCATGTCCGGCTTCGGCAAGCTGCTGGCGCTGTTTGCCCGTGAGCCGGAACAGGGCGCCGGCAGGTATCTGCAGGGCGTTGTCGAGATGCTGCTGGATGAATTCCAGTTCCACGCGGTAGGCATCGCCCAGGCTGGCCCACTGCTCGCGCGGGGTGGTGATGTCCAGCAATACCCGGGTGCGTTGTTCCTCCACACCCAGGGCCGAAACCTTGGTGAAGCCGCCGGGCTCGATGCGGGAGATGGTGGCGTCGAGCACGCCGTCGCCTCCCCAGCGCAGCACGCGGGCATGCATGCCGGGTTTCAGGGTGACGGCGTCGGTGGAGAGCAGGTCGGCCTCGATGTCGAGCCGGGCGGTGTCGCCGAT
>JAUNHU010000032.1 GCA_030523825.1 Lautropia sp.
TCGTCGTCTTCTCCAGCCTCTCCAAACGCTCCAACGTCCCCGGCATGCGCAGCGGCTTCGTCGCCGGTGATGGCCGCCTGCTGCAGCGCTTCCTGCGCTACCGCACCTACCACGGCTGCGCCATGAGCCCGATGTTCCAGGACGCCTCCATCGCCGCCTGGAACGACGAAAACCACGTGCGCGACAACCGCCGCCTCTACCGCCAGAAATTCGACGAAGTCGTCCCCATCATCTCCGCCGCGCAGCCCATAGCCATGCCCGACGCCAGCTTCTACCTGTGGCTGCCCGTGCCCGGCGGAGACGACGAAGCCTTCACCGCCCGCCTGCACCGCGAACACAACGTGCTGGTACTGCCCGGCAGCTACCTCGGGCGGTCTACCCGCAATGGCTGGACTGTGGACCCGACGGCAACAGCGGGTTCGGATGCGGTTGCAGGTACGGGAACAGGCGCGGGTGCAAGCGCAGACGCTGCCGCCTCGACCAGTACGGAAGAAAATCCGGCGCACGCTACAGGCTCAGGCCAAGCCCGCAACCCCGGCAAGGGCTTCGTGCGCATCGCGCTGGTTGCGCCGCATGAGACATGTGTGGAGGGGGCTCGGAGGATTGCCAGGGTGTTGCTCACGCACAATGTCGTGCGGCCCTCATAGCACCTGGCCGGCGCTTGAGCCCCCTACTCCCAAGGATTCAATACACGAACGCCTGCTGCCTGAAAATCCCGCACGTTGCGAGTGACGACGATCATTCCATGAACGGCAGCGGTCGCCGCAATCCATGCATCGTTCACTGGCATGGGATCGCGCAATTGAAAGGTGACGTATCGCTGTGCAACCCGCTCGTCGATGACCAGAAGGCGTGGTTTGAAACGGGCCTGCAAGTGAACGAACCAGGTTCGCAACGACTTGCCCTGGGGGGGCTTCTTTCGTTCAAGGCGCAGGATGCCCAGCTCGATTTCTGCCAGGGTCACGGGAGAGACATATTGCTGCTCCATCGGGACGCTTGCAGCCCAGGCAAGAACATTTTCTGAGGCATTCCTTTTCCCCGAGCGCAATTCAGAAAGTACATTCGTATCCAGCAGATACATTACGAATCACCTTCATCAAAATCAGGAATCCGCCCCTCATCGGGATACTCGCTGCGCTCGGGAAGCTCCAGCTCGATGTCCGCAGCACCTGCGTCACAGGCAAGCGACATCATGGCCTCCAGCAACGACTCCTGCGGAGGCCCCCCAGCCAAACGGTAATAGTCTTCGATGCTCAGAACCGCCAGGGCAGGCTTCCCCCGATCAGTAATGAAAACAGGCCCCTCTGCGGCCGCTCGCTTGATCGTCGCAGCATCTCTGGCAAAGGTACGACTCGAATAGGTGCTGATGGCCATTACCCACCCCCGATATTTGACTGTACATTACGTCAAAATATCCTTAATAGTCAATCCTTGACAGATCAGACCTCTAGCCTCCCGCATCCAGCAATGCTATGATGAAAGTAGTCAATTTCACTACTTCAGGCATCATGGAAACCACCGTTTCAGCAACAGAAGCCAACCGCCGCTTCTCCGAGTTGCTTCGCGGCGTGCGTGAAGGCAACAGCTATGTCGTCACCAGTCACGGCCGCCCCATCGCCCGCATTTCGCCCCCCGAGGCCGAACACGCCCCATCCGTGGAAACGAAAGCTGCGTTCCTGTCCCGTCTGGCCTCCCAACCCATTGTAGAAGCCGGCAGCTGGCAGCGAGACAGCCTCTACGATGAAGGCGCCTGATGAAGATTGCGATCGACACGAACATTCTTGCCTATGCAGAAGGTCTGAATGACGCGCAGAAGCGAGACATCGCGCTGGAGCTTCTGAACCTTCTGCCACAGCAACAGGTCTTCATTCCCGTGCAGGCGTTGGGCGAACTGTTTAACGTGCTGGTGCGCAAGGCGAAACGAACGCCCACTGACGCACGAAACAGCATCCTTGCCTGGCTGGATCATTTCACACCGATCGGCACAGAGGTCGAGACCCTGCACCTTGCATCCGAGCTGGCGGCATCCCATCAACTCGGTATCTGGGACGCCATCATCCTTTCAGGCTCTGCCCGGGCCGGCTGCCGCATTCTGCTCTCGGAAGACTTGCAGCATGGCTTCACCTGGGGAGGGACAACGGTAATCAACCCGTTCATTTCCCCACGCCATCCGTTACTGGATGCGTACCTGCGCCCAGGCCCGCACCGGCCTGCCTGAGCCCCCCTCACCCCGGACGCTACCGCACCCACGGCTCGATATCTCTGGTGCCCAATGCCCCGGACTGATGTAACAATCAACTGCCACCGCAACCCCGGCAAGGGCTTCGTGCGCATCGCGCTGGTGGTGCCGCATGAGACGTGTGTGGAGGGGGCTCGGCGGATTGCGGAGTTGATTTCCAAAGCCCTCACATAAAGTTCAGCAGATGCTGGCAAGGAGGCATCCGCGAACATGCAAGGAAACAGCGCCACGCCCGAAACGGCTATCTTCAGGCCAGAAACGGGTTTTTGAGCGGAACGCCCATGCCGGCAAAATCGCTCGTGTTGCGCGTCACCAGCGTAAGACGATGCTCCTTTGCCGTGGCGCCAATCAACGCATCATGGCTGGGCCGCTTGTCGGGCACATGCAAAGCTGCGCAGGCGAGCGCAACAGGCAGGGACACGGGCAGAATCCGTTCGGCAAATGACGGCAACAGATCGTAGCGGAACCATTTCTCCAGGAGATCTGCCTGCCTGCTGCCCTTTCTGGCAAGCAACAGAATTCCCTTTTCTATCTCCAGCATGCTTATCACGCTGAAATAGATATCCTCTGCATCAACGCCATCTACCCACCTGGCCACATTCGGATTCATTCTGGCCGTTCCGTGCTTACGGAATTCGGCGATCACATTGGTGTCGACAAGGTACATCAGTCAAACACCACATCCCGATTGGGATTATCAAGCTCGGGTTCCCTCGAAAACTCGATATCGATATCAGCCGCTACAGATGACATGGTTGCCAACACATCCGCCAATCTGCGTTTTGGCTGATTACCCAGCAGACGCTGATAGTCTTCGTAGCTCAGGATGACGTTGGCGATCCGCCCCCGGTTTGTCACAAACACGGGCTCATCCAGCGCCCGGCGCAACACCGCGCTGGCGCCCTGATTGAATTCTCGTGCGGAAATCGTATTGCCCATGTGACCCCATCCGTTGCCTTGTTGTACATACGTTACTACAACATGAGATCACTGACAATGACCGCGAAGGCGCACCACCCGCGGAAGCCGGCGTCATCCGCCAGATGAGCAAGCGGCCAGTCTTCTCCCCAACCGCAATAACGCACCGTCAGCCGTTTCATGAGGCAGCCTTGCGTGGCGCGCGTTGTCGTTGGCGCGCCCGCTCGGCCGCCTCCATCTGCGCTATGGTGTTCTTTTGTGGCACGAACAGATCCTGCAGCGATTCAGACAGTCCAAGCGCCTGCACGACGCGGATCAGGGTTTCGAGCGAGGTCTGGCCGTTGTGTTCCAGCTTTCGCAGGGCGCCAAGCGAAAGCCCCGCCATGCTGGCAAGCTCACGCTGCGTGATCTCCTGTGCCAGCCGCTGGGCACGCAGGCGGCTACCCAACGCCTCCATCATCTCCTCGGCCGTGGCAAGAGTAAAGACCATTTTCATGACACTTGATAGCCAATTTGGCAGTTAAATGCCATTTTAGTGGCAGTTACCTTAAGCGACAAGAGCAGACGCCCCACTTGCCTGCGCCCAGCCCACCCCGATCACGACTCCCGGGGCGACGCCCTACCCCGTCATCCCCAGTCGTCGCGCCTGCTCGATGAAAGCCTGCACATAGTCAATCGACAGATCGCCTTCACGCACGCCCAGGTGAATCTGCTTCTGAATTCCCTTCGCCCCCAGCCGCACCGGCACCACGTCCATCTGACGCGCATATTCCTTCACCAGCCAGCGCGGCAGGGCTGCCACTCCGCGCCGGCTTGCCACCATCTGCAACATGATGTCAGTGGTCTCGATGGTTTTATGGCGCCGCGGAGAAATGCCGGCCGGCGCAAGAAACATCGCAAACACGTCCAGCCGCTCGGGGCTGACGGGATAGGTGATGAGCGTCTCCGAGGCTAGTTGCTCGGGATGGACATGTTTCTTTCTGGCAAGCGGATATAAGACCATTTTACTTCATGATTACCAATCTCTAGGATTCCCCTCCTGTTCAGCAAGCACATATCGGAGTCCTTCATGCCAACCCTGCACAACCTCGGTTTTCCGCGCATCGGCGCGCAGCGGGAACTGAAATTCGCGCTCGAATCCTACTGGCGTGGTGAGTGTGATCGCAACGCCCTGAAGGCCGTTGGGCATCGCTTGCGTCAGCAACACTGGCAATGGCAACAGGGGCTGGACCTGATTCCGGTAGGAGACTTTTCCTTCTACGACCAGATGCTCGACATGAGCTTCACGCTGGGCAATCTGCCCGCACGCGTGCAGGCGTTTCAGGGCGATCCCCTCGACAATTACTTTCGGGTTGCCCGGGGCCGCTCTGCACCGGAAACGCAAGCGGAGAATCCGTCTGCGGGTTGCTGCCACGACCACGGCGTGGCCGCTGGCGAAATGACCAAGTGGTTCGACACCAACTACCATTACATCGTTCCGGAATTCAGCGCCGGCACCCGCTTCAAGCTGGACGCCAGCCGCCTGCTCGACCAGCTTGCAGAAGCGCGTGCTCTGGGCATTCCTGCAAAACCCGTCATCATTGGCCCTGTCACCTATCTGGCGCTGGGCAAGAGCAAGGACGGCTGCGACCGTCTTCATCTCCTTCCCGCCTTGCTCGATGTCTACACCGAACTGCTGAACACGCTGGCCGCAGAGGGCGTGGAATGGGGTCAGGTGGATGAGCCATTGCTCGTCATCGATCTCGACCCGGGCTGGCAGCACGCCTTCAATCTCGCCTACCACCAGTTCAAGTCATGCAGGGTGAAGCTGCTGCTGACCACCTACTTTGGTCAGCTGGCCGAGAACCGCTATCTGGCAGCCAACCTGCCGGTGGCAGGTCTGCATGTCGATGTCATCAATGCGCGTGATGAGGTCATGCCGCTGCTGAACCTGCTGCCCGCACACAAGGTGCTCTCACTCGGCATCATCAACGGGCGCAATATCTGGAGAACAGACCTCGACGCGCTGCTCGACTGGCTGGAGCCGCTGGCGGCCAGGCTGGGAGACCGCCTGTGGCTGGCACCTTCCTGCTCCTTGCTGCACGTACCTGTAGACCTGGACAGCGAGCAAAAGCTGGACACGGAAGTTCGTTCCTGGCTGGCCTTTGCAAGGCAGAAGCTCGATGAACTCGCCATCGTGGGACGCGCCCTGCGCGAGGGACGCGATGCGGTTTCCGAAGCACTTGCACGGCAACGCGCAGCCCTGGCAACACGCCGCCAGTCGCCGCGCGTCCACAACGCCACCGTGCAGCAGGCACTCAAACAGCTCGAAGGCGAGACAGGCCGCAGGAAAAGCCCTCACGCACAACGTGCAGCACTTCAGGCAGCCTGGCTGCAGCTTCCGTCCTATCCCACCACCACCATCGGCTCCTTCCCCCAGACTGCCGACATTCGCCGGGTTCGCCGGGACTTCAAGGCGGGCACGCTCGACGCGGCGGGTTACGAAGCGGCCATGAAAGCCGAAATTGCGCGCTGCGTGGAGGAGCAGGAGAAGCTGGGCCTCGACGTGCTGGTGCACGGCGAGCCAGAGCGCAACGACATGGTCGAGTATTTTGGAGAACAGCTCGACGGCTACGTCTTCAGCCAGTTCGGCTGGGTGCAGTCCTACGGCTCACGTTGCGTCAAGCCGCCCATCCTGTTTGGCGACATTCACCGCCCGCATCCGATGACCGTCGCCTGGTCGCGGTACGCCCAGTCGCTCACCCGCAAGCCGATGAAAGGGATGCTCACGGGGCCGGTCACGATCCTCAACTGGTCTTTCGTGCGCGACGACCAGCCACGGGCGCTGACCTGCCGTCAGCTGGCGCTTGCCATTCGCGCCGAAGTGCTCGATCTGGAGAAAGCCGGCATCCGCGTCATCCAGATCGACGAGGCAGCACTGCGGGAAGGCTTGCCGCTGCGCAAATCGCAATGGGACGAGTATCTGCAATGGGCGGTTGAAAGTTTCCGCATCGCGGCCAATGCCGTATCCGACGATACGCAGATTCACACCCACATGTGCTATTCGGAGTTCAACGACATCATCGCCGCCATTGCCGACATGGACGCCGATGTCATCACCATAGAAACCTCGCGATCCGACATGGAACTTCTCGATGCCTTCGACGATTTCCGTTACCCCAACGACATCGGCCCGGGGGTCTACGACATTCACTCGCCAAACATTCCGGACGAGGCGCAGATGGTGCATCTGATGCAGAAGGCGGCCACCAGGGTGCCGGCCGATCGTCTGTGGGTGAATCCCGATTGCGGACTCAAGACCCGCCAGTGGGCGGAAGTGATGCCGGCGCTGCGCAACATGGTGGCAGCGGCCAGGACACTGCGTCAGCAACCGGGGTGACACCACCCGCCGGTGGGCGAGTGGTCATGCGAGCACGACAGCGCCAACATGCGCGTCAATCCGCGCGGTGCGCATTTCCCCAGTCGCACAACAGATCCAGAATCGGCATCAGTGAACGCGCACGCCCGGAGAGTGCGTATTCCACCTTGGGTGGAATCTGCGGATATTCGGTACGCACCACCAGCCCGTCGCGCTCCAGTTCCTTCAGCGTGCTACTCAGGGTTTTCAGCGAGATGCCCCCCAGACATCGCTTCAACTGATTGAACCGCATGACCGGAGGGTTTCGGTGCAGCCAGAACAGGATCACCATCTTGTATTTGCCACCGATGAGCGACAGGGCGTAGCCGAACCCCGTCTCCGACAGGTTTTCGACACCGGCGTGGCTGGGGGTGTTGATCATGGGGTACTTTCCTTTGGGTAACTACCTGTCATCAATGACACTACTTGTCATCGAAATATCGCCATTATATTCTGCCCCTCGACACACACCCAGAGAGTTGCCCATGAAAATCGAGATCTGGTCAGACTACGCCTGCCCCTACTGTTACATCGGCAAACGGCATCTGCAGCAGGCGCTGGGCCGATTCGAACACCGCGAGCATGTCGAGATCGCGCACAAGGCGTTCGAGCTTTATCCGGATGCCGGCCCCACCGTGCGCAATACCACGCAGCAGCGCATCGAAGCCAAGTATCGCAAGAGCCCTGACGAGGCGCGGCAGATGATCGCCCACATCGAGCAGCTGGCGTCCCGCGCGGGCCTCACCATGAATTACGCCGGTGTACAGAACACCAACACCTTCGATGCCCATCGGCTGACCAAGGTGGCGGCACGGCATGGCAAGGCAAACGAAATGGACGAGCGCCTGCTCGAAGCCTACTTCACCGCCAATCTGCCACTGGCGGACCGCAACAATCTTCTGCAGATTGCACAGGACGCGGGGCTCGACCGTAGCGAAATCGAGCGGGCGCTCGACGATGACACCTGCGCTGACGCAGTCCGCGACGATGAGCGTCAGGCTGCCCTCCTGGGCATACATGGCGTTCCCTTCTTCCTCATTGACGGAAAAATCGCCCTCTCGGGCGCCCAACCCGCGGGCCAGCTGCTTGCTGCCCTGCAACAGGGCTGGGAGGAAAGCACACGCGTCGCGCCGGAACCGGACCCGGAAACATTCTGCACGGACACATCCGCCGAACCCCGACCGAATCCCGCCGCGAACCGCGTCAGCCCCCCTGACGCGCCTGCCGCCTGCAGCCCCGAGCACGGCAACGCCCGGAGGCAAGCCTGATGTCAGAACTCGCTCCCCCGGCACCACCACTCGTGCTCGGTGCAGATCATCCGGAGTTCACCGTCATTCTCCTTCATGGTCTCACCAGCAGCGCCGAGCAATTCACGCCAATTGCCGCACACCTGAACGCGGCCCTCTCTCCGCGCCGATGGCGGTTCATCCTGCCCACCGCCCCCGGCCAGCCCGTGCAATGGGCAGGCGGCAGAACGGTCTCGGCATGGTATGACCTGCGCGATACGGACTTTTCCCGGAACGAAGATGAAAGCGGCCTGAGGCGCGCATCCGCGTATTGTCAGGCGCTTATTCATGCGCTGATTGCCGAGGGCGCGGACTCCAGGCGGATTTTCATCGGCGGTTTCTCGCAGGGGTGCGCCCTGTCACTCATGGCAGGCGTACGCTTTCCTCACCCTTTGGGCGGAATTTTCGGCCTCTCCGGGTACCTGCCGCTGGCAGCGCGCACACAGGAGGAGGCGCACGACGCCAATCGCCATACGCCGATATTCCTTGCGCACGGCCAATACGACCGCACCATTTCGCCTACGCTGGCCGAACGGGCACGTAACTGCCTCCTCGAACAGGGCCACCCCGTCGACTGGCGCACCTACCCCACGGAACACACGATCATCCTGCCCGAACTGGATGATCTGGTCAGCTGGCTGGAATGTCATTCCCGGGATCCTGCGCCGGCACAGCCCCATCTCCTGCCGCCCCGGGCTCGTCCACATGCAGGTCGGCGCGGCTTGCCAAAGGGATCACGATAGGGCCACTGTCTGCCCTTGAGCGTCCATCTCAACGCCTCATCGGCCAGCACCGTCACTGACCGAAAGGCGTTATCCCCCCTGCAACACACCGGATGCGCCGTCGGCAAGCATCGGCGCATCGTCCATGCCGGATTCGTCCTTCAGCGCCACGCCCGAAAGCCTGCGAGCCCGGGCCTCGCGGATCAGGTATAGCAGGCGCCGGGCTGCTGCCGGATGGGGCAATCCTTCGGGGCGCACATTGGATATGCAGTTGCGCGCCTCGTCCGTGGTGCCGACGCGTGCATGCCAGGTGAGATAGATGCCCATGCTGTCGGGGGCACTCAGCCCCGGACGCTCGCCGATCAGCACCACCACCAGCGGGGCCTTCAGGCATTCGGCAATCTCGTCGCCGATGGCAACCCGGCCATGCTGCACCAGCGACAGCGGCCCGACACGGAGGCCCTGTCCGGCGAGCAGCGGCAGGACCTCCTGCAACAGGGGAGCCGCATTGCGTTCGATGGCGATGGAAGACAGCCCGTCTGCCACGACGAAAAGCACATCGGGCGGCGCATTTTCCTCTTGCGCCGTTACGGATGCGGATGCAAGCAGCAGCTCACGCGAGGCGTCATCCAGCCGCCGCCCGAGATCGGGGCGACGCAAGTAGGTTGCCCGTGTCTCTGCCCGGCTGCGCAGGCAGATGACCTCCAGTCCGGGCAGGGCCTGCAAGTCGTCGCGCACCCGCTCGACATCGAGCGCGTGATGCACGGCGTCCCGCGCCCGTGCATGCGCCAGCTGGAAATCCAGATGCGCGCCGGTGGGCAGGCTGATGCCGGTGTGTCCCAGGGCAATGCGGGCCGCCGTCAGACGACGCAGATCCTGCCGACTGAATGCAGGCGTTGAGCGATGAATTCCGTCATCCCCCCTGGCGGCTGGCGCAGCATCTTCCCGCGATGCGGGCTGCCCGTGCTCGTCCTGCCCCGATTTCATCTCGTACCCCATGACCCTGTCCCCTGTCCCATTCCGATGACAAGCAGCATCTCCGCGCCTCCCGTGCGCCTGGTGCGTGTCATGAACGCATTCGTCACTGCGCCAGCCTGCGCTCAGCCGCCCGTCGGCAGCATCTCCAGCAGACGCCCCATGCGGCGCTCCGCACCGGGCGCCAGCCGTGGCACTGTGGCAGCATCCGGATGGAACACGCCCATCCCGAACAGCCACTGCTCGAATTCCGGCGCGGGGCGAGAACCCAGCACCTGTCGCACGTACAGCGCGTCGTGAAACGAGGTGCTCTGGTAATTGAGCATGATGTCGTCAGACCCCGGTATGCCCATGATGAAATTGATGCCCGCCACACCGAAGAGCGTCAGCAGCACATCCATGTCGTTCTGGTCTGCCTCGGCGTGATTGGTGTAGCAGATGTCGCAGCCCATCGGCACACCCAGCAGCTTGCCGCAGAAATGATCCTCCAGCCCGGCACGGATTATCTGCTTGCCGTCATAGAGATATTCCGGCCCGATGAAGCCCACGACCGTGTTCACCAGCAGCGGCTCGAAGCGCCTGGCCACTGCGTAGGCTCTGGCCTCGATCGTCTGCTGGTCGACGCCGTGATGCGCATTGGCCGACAGCGCGCTGCCCTGACCGGTCTCGAAATACATGACGTTCTGGCCCACCGTGCCCCGCTTCAGGCCCTGTGCGGCATCATGCGCCTCCTGCAATATCGACAGGTCGATGCCGAAGCTGCGATTGGCCTGCTCGGTGCCGGCAATCGACTGAAAGACCAGATCCAGCGGCGCCCCCTGATTGATCGCTTCGAGGCTGGTGGTGACGTGCGTGAGCACGCAGGACTGGGTCGGGATGCGATAGCGCTGGATCAGCTCGTCGAGCATGCGGATCAGCGTGATGATGTTGCGGGTATTGTCGGTGGCCGGATTGATGCCGATGACGGCATCACCACTGCCATAGCCGAGCCCATCGACGATGCTGGCGAGAATGCCGGCGGGGTCATCGGTGGGATGATTGGGCTGCAGGCGGGTGGACATTCGTCCCGCAAGCCCGAGCGTGTTGCGAAAACGCGTGACCACGCGGCACTTGCGGGCGATCAGGATCAGATCCTGGTTGCGGCAGATCTTGGATACCGCCGCCACCATTTCCGGTGTCAGGCCGGGGGCCAGCGCCGTGAGCGCGTCTGTGGTGGCCGCATCGGAAAGCAGCCAGTTGCGGAAATCACCCACCGTCAGGTGTGAAACCGCCGCGAATGCCCCGGCGTCATGGGTGTCGATGACGAGACGGGTCACCTCATCCGTTTCGTAGGGCACCACCGCCTCGGACAGAAAGCGCTTCAGCGGCACCTCGGCAAGCGCCATCTGCGCCGCCACCCGTTCCTCGTCGGATGCCGCCGCCACGCCCGCCAGCTCGTCCCCGGAGCGCAGCGGCGTGGCCCTGGCAAGCAGCTCGGCCAGCGAGCCGAACACATGGCGCGTGCCGTCCACCACATGATGATGATTCATGCCCTTCTCCTCCCGGTCATGCGCGGCGTGCGCACCGGGCCTCCCGGTGCGCGATCGGCATCGCGCCTGTTCAGCGCATCGTGTCAGACTTCTTCACCGGGTGCTTCTGCCACCAGATGATGACGACTGTAGATGGCGAAATACGCAATGAAGATCGCATAGACGATGGCCGAACCGATCAGCACGCGCAAATCCACCAGAAAACCCGCAACCACCGCCCCGCAGGCCAGCACCAGCGCCACGCCCGACGTGAGGATGCCACCCGGCGTGCGGTAGGGACGCGGCAGGTCGGGCTCCTTGAGCCTGAGCCAGATGTGCGATGCCATCATGATGACATAGGACAGCGTTGCACCAAATACCGCCACCAGGATGAGCAGATCGCCCTGTCCGGTGAGTGAGAGCAGAAAGCCGATGGCCCCCGGCACCAGCAGGGCGGGCACCGGTGTCTTGCGTGCGCTGGTCAGCGACAGCCAGCGCGGCAGATAGCCGGCACGCGACATGGCAAAAACCAGCCGGGAATAGCCGTAGATGATCGAGAAGAAACTGGCAATGAGGCCGGCAAGGCCAACGAAATTGATGAAACGGCTGACCCAGGTGGGACCGCCATGCACCTTCGCGGATTCGAGCACCTCCACCAGCGGATTGCCGGCGCTCATCAATGCACCCGCCCCGGCCGCCCCCGCACTCACCAGCAGGATCAGCACGCAGAAGAGCACCAGAATCGAAATGGCCCCAATCAGGCCACGCGGCAGATCACGCACCGGATCGGCCGTTTCCTCGGCGGCCAGGGGCACCCCTTCCACCGCCAGAAAGAACCAGATCGCATAGGGACTGGCTGCCCAGATGCCGAGAATGCCGAAGGGCAGGAAGCTGCTTGCACCCCAGGCGTCGGTCGGCGGAATGTCGAACAGGTTTTCCACCCGGAACCAGGGTGCCGCCGCGAACACGAAAACGATCAGGGCGATCACCGCCAGCGCCGTCACCACGAAGATGAGGCGCAGCGCCTCGCCCGCGCCGTAGATGTGCAGGCCCAGAAAGACCGCGTAGAAAGCCAGATAGACCATCCAGCCGTCGATACCGAACAATGACTGACAGTAGGCGCCGATGAACGTGACGATGGCTGCCGGTGCAATCGCATATTCGATCAGGATGGCCACGCCGCAGAGAAAGCCTCCCCACGGCCCGAAAGCCCGCCGTGCAAAACCATAGCCGCCGCCCGCCGTGGGCGCAATGGTGCTCAGCTCTGCCAGTGCAAAGCACATGCAGCCGTACATCGTTGCCATCACCAGCGAGGCAATCGCAAGCCCGCCCCAGCCGCCGGAGCGCAAACCGAAATTCCAGCCCGCATAGTCACCGGAAATCACATAGGCAACGCCAAGGCCAATCAGCAACATCCAGCCGGCAGCGCCGCGCTTCAGCTGCCGCTGATCGAAATAATCCTTGCCGACGTGTTCGTGTTCCACCCCTGCGTGCACAGCATCCTGAGACATGGTGGCCTCCCCCCGGAAATACCCCTGCCATGCTGTCATCCGTTTCACACGAAGCGCACCGTGGCAGTATTGTTGTCGTTGATTCCGTGCATATCTTGCGGACAACACAGCTCGCATCGCTATCCACTTTTGGCATGACGAAGGCAGGCGCCCCCCGTGATTACCCGATGATTTCCTTTCGCTGAAGGGATAACCCTGACAGGAATTTTCCCGATGAACATGACCGCGACGAGATGCGCCCATCAGACCCATGATGTCGATGAGCAGGCCATGCTGCTGCGCGGCTGGAATCAGACCTATCAGCAGTTGTCGGCCGGCAGATTTTCCGGTTCACTCGTCGAAATCGATCTGGGTGAAATACGCATCATGCGCGAACTCACCAGTCATGCCCTGCACCAGACTGGCGCCCTGCCCGAAGACCGCGTCGCGCTGGGATTGCTGGCGTTTTCCCCTTCCCGCCCCTTCTTCTGCGGCAGGCTCTGTGATGACGACACGCTCATCGTCTTTTCAGGATCGGACGCCTTCGATTTTCATTCTCCGGGCAGATTCGAGATTCTCGATTTCGTCATCGCGCGCAGTGCCCTGGACGAACGGCTGGGAGAGGCTGAACGGCATGCGCTGTCGATGCAGCTCCGCAAGCCGCATCTGCGCAGGCTCTCACGAGACGCACGCCTGCAATTGCAGCAACTGGCACACGATGCCTTCAGTCTGGCGTCCCACAACACACCCGGACACCACGACCCGGCCCCGCGCCAGACACGGGCAATGCACGAGGAATTGCTCGACAGCCTGATTCAGGCGCTGCAAGCGGACGAGGAATCCAGCAGCCCCGCTACACCCCGGGCGCGCCAGATCTGCATCGTCGAGGAAGCGCGGGCACTCATGGACGACCATGCACCAGAAACGAGGCTCAGCATCCAGCAGATCTGCGAACAGCTGGGCGTTGCACGCCGCACCCTGCAATACGCCTTTCAGGAAATTCTCGGCATGTCGCCGCTCCATTATCAGCGTGCCCAACGCCTGAATGGCGCCCGGCAGGCCATCAAGCGACACCAGCGCATTGCTGATGCGGCAACGGCCTGGGGGTTCTGGCACTTTGGCCGGTTTTCATGCGAATACCGGCAGCTGTTCGGAGAACTGCCCTCGGAAACCCGGCAACGCGCCCGATGAGTGGCACCATCTGCCGCGCATGGGCCGCGTTGGCCCCCTCAGATCTCCCGCCACAACATCCACAGCGCCGTCAGCACCAGCCCCAGCGCCATCAGCCGGTTGAACCAGATCAGCCGCTGGCCCACCGACAGCCATTCTCGCAGCAATGAGCCCACCATCGCATAGGTGAGACAGCTGGTCCAGCCCATCACGAACATCACGCCCAGCACCAGCAACGTGCGTGAAACCACATCGGGTTGGCCCGCCACCCAGCCGGCCACCACCGACATCGCAATCATCCACGCCTTGATGTTGACCGCCTGCAACAGCACACCCTGCCAGAAGCCTATCGCCGCCTGACCGCTGCCCCCTTCCGACAGCGACTGGCTGCCGGCGAGCTTGAGTGCCAGCCAGAGCATGTAGCCCACGCCCAGCACCAGCAATGCCCAGCGCAACACCGGCACCGCCATCACCAGCGCACCCAGCCCCATCGCCGACAGCAGGAACAGCGTGCACCACCCCACCGGCACGGCCCACACAAAGGGCCAGGCAGGACGCAGCCCCTGATTGGCACCGATGGCGGTAGCCAGCGCATTGTTCGGCCCCGGCGTGAAGCTGCTGACAAAGCCCATGACCACCAATGCACCCAGTTCAGCGGCATCCATCCCGAAAAACTCCAGAGCCAGTAGAAAGCGATGAATCTAGCATGCCACGTGCTCATCTCAGCCCTCTGGGCCAGCCCCATCAAAGGCGCTCTTTCGCCCAATGCAGCGTTCTCCACCGGCTGAAACGCGGCCCCGGAGGGGACCTGCAAAAGGCGCATCGTGAGCGTCAGCGAGCCATGAGGATTCACTGAGCCAGTCTTGCGAGTCCGGATCGCCTGCCGGGCGCAGGCTGCGTAGGCTGACAGCGACGTCAATAGCGGGCCTATTAACCTCGCTGGCCAACACCCGCAGGCGAAGCACGGAAGGATGAGATGGCCGCACAGACTGGCTCTGGGAGTCCTCCCGCCTGAGCGAGCTCCCCACATGGGCCGCGTGCCCCATCGAAGGCACATCCCCCTGATGCAGACCCCCATCGCAGGCACGATTAAAATACCGGCTTTTCGCCACAAGGATCACCATGACCGACCCCCGCCAGACCCTGATCGAGACCGCCTGGGACAACCGCGCCGACCTCAGCCCCAAGGCTGCCCCTGCCGACATCCGCGAAGCCGTCGAATCCACGCTGGCCGACCTCGACAGCGGCAAGCTGCGCGTTGCCACCCTCAGCAACCGCGACGCCGAAGGCGCCGACCGCTGGACCGTCCATCAGTGGATCAAGAAAGCCGTGCTGCTTTCCTTCCGTCTGCAGGACAACGTGCCCATGAGCGGCGGCGACCTGATGTTCTACGACAAGGTGCCCACCAAGTTTGCCGGCATGACACCGGAACAACTGGCAGCGGGCGGTTATCGCGTGGTGCCGCCTGCGGTCGCACGGCGCGGCTCGTTCATCGGCCGGAACGTGGTGCTGATGCCGTCCTACGTCAATATCGGCGCTTACGTCGACGAAGGCACGATGGTTGACACCTGGGCCACCGTCGGGTCGTGCGCACAGATTGGCAAGAACGTCCATCTCTCGGGTGGCGTGGGCATTGGCGGCGTGCTGGAACCGCTGCAGGCCAACCCCACCATCATCGAGGACAACTGCTTCATCGGCGCCCGCTCGGAAGTGGTCGAAGGCGTTGTCGTCGAGGAAAACTCGGTGCTGGCGATGGGTGTGTTCATCAGCCAGTCCACCAAGATCTACGAGCGCGAAACCGGCAAGATCTTCTACGGTCGCGTGCCCTCCGGATCGGTGGTGGTGCCGGGCAGCCTTCCGTCGAAAGATGGCCGCGTCAACCTCAATTGCGCCGTGATCGTGAAGCGTGTCGATGCCCAGACCCGGGCCAAGACCGGCATCAACGAACTGCTGCGCGGAGCCGACGCCTGATCAACCGGGCTGCATGGGAGCGGCCCCACCGGGAGCCGCAACACCATGTCCATGATGCACAGCCTTCTTCAGACGATGGCCACAAAACGGGCCTCCGACCTGTTCATATCGGTCGGCTCGTTCATCCAGCTGAAGATCAACGGCGCGATGCACTCGGTGTCGCAGCAGCGGGTTCAGCCTCATCAGGTGGAAAAGCTGCTGCGCGAGGTGATTTCTGCCGAACAGTGGGATCGCTTCCTTGCCGACAATGAACTCAACATCGGCTATGGCCTGAAGGATGTCGGCAGCTTCCGTTTCTCGGTGTTCAAGCAGCGCGGTTCACCGGCGGCCGTCATCCGCTACATTCCCAGCGACATCCCCGCCTTCGACACACTGGGCCTGCCGCCCATCCTGAAGGAACTGATCATCCAGCCGCGTGGCCTGTTCCTGATGGTGGGTGCCACCGGCACCGGCAAGAGCACCACACTTGCCTCGCTGCTCGATTACCGCAACGCCAACTGCACCGGACACATCCTCACGCTGGAAGACCCGATCGAATTCGTCTTCCGCAACCAGATGTCCATCGTCAACCAGCGCTCCATCGGCCAGGACGCCAAGGATCTGCGCACTGCGCTGAAGAATGCGCTGCGTCAGGCCCCCGACTGCATCCTGATCGGCGAGATCCGCGACCTGGAAACGATGGGCGCTGCCATTGCCTACGCGCAGTCCGGCCATCTGGTGCTGGCCACGCTGCACGCCAATAATGCCTCGCACGCGCTGAACCGCATCCTCACCTTCTACCAGCCCGAAAACCGGGGAGCGGTACTGGTCGACCTGGCGTCCACACTGAAATGCGTGGTCTCGCAACGCCTGCTGCACGCCACCGATGGCGGCCGAGTCCCAGCCGTGGAGGTGCTCATCAACACCAACCACGTGGCCGAACTGATCGAGACCAACCGCCTCTCGGAAGTGCCCGATGCCATCAACAACAGCATGGCGGCGGGATCGCAGTCCTTCGAGCGCTCGCTGATCCAGCTGCTGCGCGCCGGTCGCATCAGCAAGGCCGATGCACTGCAGCACAGTGACTCGCCCACCAACCTGCTGTGGATGCTCGACAACGTGGGCGAGGAACAGCTCCAGGCCGACGACAATGCCGGCACGGCACAACTCGCCCTGCCCGACGCGCTGCAGAAGCAGGCGGCAGATTTCAGCCAGCGTCCGGCCGCCTCGAAGACCGATGCCCCGGCCCGCAAGACCCTGGCAGACTTCGACGCGGAACCTGTTGGTGCGGACCCCGATCCGTCTGGCCCTGCCCCCACACCAGCTCCCGTGGCCGCACCGCTGGGCATTCCGGCCAGCGCTGCAAACAACCTCAACCCCCCGTCGCGCATTTTTGCGGTCGAGCCGCCCCCGAGCCATGCAAAACATGGCACACTGCCACCCCAGAACACGCCTCCCGCAGCTCCCGTGCCCGCCCCCGCCTCACCGGCGCCTGCGGACAATGCCGGCAAACCGGCCGGGCCGGGTTCGCAAGGGGCCTCCTTTGCAGATTTCTTCATCAAGCTCGACTGAATGACTGTCACCGTCTACGGCATACCCAACTGCGACCAGATCAGGAAAACCCGTCAGTGGCTGGCTGACGCGGGTGTCGAATTCCGGTTTCACGATTACCGCAAGGATGGTCTCGATCGTGACACCCTCGCAGCCTGGGTAGCTGCCGTCGGCGCCGACACGCTGCTCAATCGTCGTGGCACCACCTGGCGTGCGCTCTCCGACACGCAGAAGGCCGCAGCAGCCGATCCCAATGAAGCCATCGCCCTGATGCTCGCGCAGCCAGCACTCATCAAGCGTCCGGTCGTTCGCCTGGACGCGCAGCCTGCGCAGATACTGGTCGGTTTTTCGGCAGACGCACTGAAGGCTGCTCTCGCCCGCTGAAGGCCATCATGGCACTTCATGCGGGGCGCATCGTGCAAGTCTCTCCCACCCGCAGACACCCTCTCAAGCAGGCTCTTTCACAGCCAGTTTTCGCAGACATCTTTGACACCGGCTGCTTTTCAGGCAGCGCCCTTCCTGCCCCATGAATCAGAAGCCTCCCCAGGTGGTTCCGCAGTCGCCCTATCGCGCCAGCTACCGCCCCGAATCCGCAAGCCTCATCGACGCCCAGGAAAACCTGCGCACCCTGCGCGACTGGGTCCGCTATGGCGTCAGCCGCCTGTGCGCCTCCGGTGCTGCCTTCGGTCACGGTACCGAAAACGCCTACGACGAAATCATCTGGCTGGTGTGCTGGTGCATCCACCTGCCGGTGGAGCATTACGATGACCTGGCCGATACGGTGCTGCTGCCCGACGAGCGCCGGCGGTTGCGCAACCTGATCGACGCCCGCAGCCAGTGCGACAAGCCGCTGGCCTACATCATCGGCGAAGCCTGGCTGATGGGCTTTCGCTTCCGCAGCGACGAACGTGCCCTCGTGCCGCGCTCGCTGCTGGCCGAGGCGCTGGTCAACGACAGTTTCTCGCCCTGGCTGGATCACGAGATGCTGGCCCCCTTCCATGAAATCACCGATGCGCTGGATGAAGGGCTCGCACCGGCCGAGGAGACCCCGCCCGGCCAGTCCTGGCGCATTCTCGACCTGTGTACGGGTGGTGGCAGCATCGCCATCGTGGCGGCCCACTGCTTTCCCGATGCCGAGATCGTCGCCAGCGACATTTCCGCTGATGCCCTGACCCTTGCGGCCGAGAACATCAACGACTATCAGCTCGATGACCGCATCAGCCTGCGTCAGGGCGACCTGTTCGAGAATCTCGATGGCGAGCAATTCAAGCTCATCCTCTGCAATCCGCCCTATGTGAATGCCGAGTCGATGAGCCTGTTGCCCGCCGAATTCCGCGCAGAGCCCCAGGGCGCGCTTGCCGGCGGCGACGACGGCATGGATCTGATCGAACGCCTGCTGCTCGAAGCCGGCAACCACCTCTGGAAATGCGGTGTGCTGGTCATCGAGATCGGCCACGAAATGCCCTACTTCCAGCGACGCTTCCCCGACCTGAACTGGACCGCCATTCCGGTGGCCCAGGGTGAGGATCGCATCGTTCTCATCACCGCCAACGATCTCGCCATCTGGCGGCAGTCCCGCGCATGATCCGTTTTTCCGGCCTGAGCATTGCCCGTGCGGGGCGTCCGCTGTTCAGCGGCGCCTCGCTCATCATCAACCCCGGTGAGCGCGTGGCCCTCATCGGCGCCAATGGCAGCGGCAAGAGTTCGCTGCTCGCGCTGCTGCGCGGCGATCTCGCTCCCGAAAAGGGCGATGTCGAGATGCCCGCGCTGCGCATCGCCTGGCTGGCACAGCACGCGCCACACGCCGACATCAGCCCGGTGCGCTTCGTGATGAATGCCGACCCCGCGCTGGTGGCTGCCGAAACCGCCATTGCCGAAGCGGAGAAAAACCAGCAGGGCGAGAAGCTGGGTGAAGCCTATGCGCGCTGGGTGGATGCGGGCGGCCCTGCCGCCGAAAGCCGTGCGGCCGAACTGCTGCACGGGCTGGGCTTCGGCCAGGCACAGCTCAGCCGTACCGTGAACGAGCTTTCCGGTGGCTGGAAGATGCGGCTGAACCTCGCCTGCGTGCTGATGGCGCCCAGTGACCTGCTGCTGCTGGACGAACCCACCAACCACCTCGATCTGGACGCGGTGCTGTGGCTGGAGCGCGAACTGCAACGTCATCCGGCCATCCAGCTCATCGTCTCGCACGACCGCGATTTTCTTGATCGCGTGGCAAATGCCAGCCTGGTCATCGAGGATGGGCAGCTCAACCGCTACCCCGGCGGCTATACCGCCAGCGAAAACATCCGTGCCGAGCGCGCCGCACAGCGCGAACGCGCCCGGCGCGAACAGCAGGCCCGCATCGACCATCTCAACAGCTACATCGAGCGTTTTCGTGCCAAGGCCACCAAGGCCCGTCAGGCCCAGAGCCGGCTGAAGGCGCTGGAGCGCATGGAGCAGATTGCGCCGCTGCGCGCCGCACGGGGTATCGACATCGAATTTGCGCAACCGCCCGAAGGCCCCGATCCGCTGATCATGGCGCAGCAACTGCACTGCGGTCATGTGCCCGGGCAGCCGGTGGTGCAGGTGCCCGAGTTCATCATCCGCCGTGGCGCACGCATCGGCATCCTCGGCCGCAACGGTGCCGGCAAGACCACGCTGATCCGTTCGCTGATCGGCGACATGCCAACGCTGGCTGGCGAACTCACCCTGGCCTCCACCCTCGACACCGGCTATCTGGCGCAGGAGCAGATCGAGGCACTGCGCCCGGACGAATCTCCGCTGCAGCATCTGGCACGCCAGGCGCCGCAGGAACGCGAACAGGTGCTGCGCACCTGGCTGGGCCGCTTCGGATTTTCGGGTGACGATGCGCTGCGCCCCACCGGGCCAATGTCCGGCGGCGAGAAAACGCGGCTGTGCCTGGCCCTGCTTGCCTGGCAGAAGCCCGGCTTTCTGGTGCTGGACGAACCGACCAACCACCTGGATGCCAACACGCGCGATGCACTCGCCGACGCGCTGGCCGACTTCGAGGGGCCACTGCTGCTGGTTTCGCACGACCGCTACCTGCTGCGCAGCACGGTGGACGAGTTCTGGCTGATCGACCAGGGCGTGCTGCGCCCCTTCGATGGCGATCTGGACGACTACGCCCAATGGCTGCAGAAGGAACGCGCGCGCAGCCGCAGCGAAGATGCGGCCGCAGGTGGCGGACAGACAGGCGTTGTGTCTTCCGGCAACGGTAGCTCAGCAACGGGTGCAGGACAGGCAGCAGCGGCAAACGGCAATGGCAACGCGGCAAGCGGGCAAGCCGGCGTTTCGGCCCCTGGGCAGGCAGCGAGCACCAACCGTGCCGACGACCGCCGCGAGCGCGCCCGCCAGCGCGCCGCACTGGCCACGCTGAAAAAACCCATCGAGAAGGAAGTGAGCCGCATCGAGAAGGCAATGGCGGCGCACGAGAAGCGCACGGCCGAAATCGACGAGGCGCTGTCGGCCCCCGATGCCTTCAGCAACCCGGCCGCAGCGGCCGAGCTGCAGAAGGAGCGCGCCCGCATCGCCGGCGAGCTGGAAGCCCTGGAAGAACAGTGGCTGGAAAAACAGGCCGAACTGGAAGCGATTGACCGGGAAGCCGGCGCAGCGTGAACGTGTCGCGCCTGCAGGCTTTTTGACCACGCCAAACCTGCGGCGCGTATCCCCCTGACCGCAGTTGTGGTGCTGCCCCACGTGCAAGGATGTCGATGGCGCAGTGGACGCCGTGACGGATGGATCAGGGAAGACCGGCCCGGAGCCACTACTGCAGCGTGTTCTTCAGCGCCGGCGGCACCGGCAGCGTCAGCACCTCGATGCCCTCGTCGCGCAGCGCCTGCGTGTCTTCGGGTGAGGCCGTGCCACGGATGGGGCGCGACGGCGCCTCGTTGAAATGGATGCGGCGGGCTTCTTCGGCAAAGCGCTCGCCCACGTCCTCGGTTTCGTCGAAGATCTTGCGCAGGCCGCGCATGAAGCGTCCCTGCAGTTCACGGAAGGCATCTGCCGAGGCGTCACCCACGTCATGCCCGGAGGCTTTGCCGGAAGCCTCCGCGCGTGCGGCCGCAGCCTTGTCTCCCAGACCGGAAGAATCGCGGCCATAGACGAGGTTGAGCCGAGGTGCGGACAGCAGTTTCTTCACCTCGCGCGACCCGCAGAGCGGACATTCGATCAGCTTGCGCTCGCGTTGCTGCTCGAAATCATCGGCTGACGAGAACCACCCCTCGAAGTGGTGTTCGTGCTCGCAGCTCAGATCAAAGACTTTCAGACCCGACTCCTGTCATCTGTATGCCCGGCCCACCGGCCTGGCCACGCTTGTCCGATGGACTGATGCCCGAAAAAGACCGGGCCGTTTCAAATCCTGCACGAAACGGCCTCGGCGCGTGTCATGCACGCCCGGAGAGATTTTCGCGGGGATGAATGAGCATGGCACGCTCTGAGAAGGCATTCTGCACCGGCCCGGGGGCCGGCACAAGCCCGATGCTCAATGCCCTTCGCCTTCTTCGGTGGACGGGTTGTCCAGCTTGCGCTCGATCTTCATGCTGCGCTTGAGTGCCTCGACCCATGCCTGGGTCTCGCTGGCGGCCAGCACCTGTTCAAGCTGCTGCTGGTAGGCATCCCGGCGCTTCAGGGATTCTTCATCCGGCGGCAGGGCCTTCTCGACCTTGATGAGCTGATAACCACCGGTGCCCAGATCGGCGCCCACCCAGGCAGGCAGCTTGTCATCCGGCACCGAGAAGGCGGCACGGATCGCATTGCCACGCAGGTGGCCCGGCTGCACGCGGCTGACGGTGTTTTCCTGGCTGAGCCCAGCAGGGTCTTTCTCCTTGCCATCCTTCAGGGCCTGCAGCTGCTTCTCTCCGGCCTCGCGGGTAAGTTTTGCGGCCTCCTCAGCAATCCAGCGCTTGCGCACTTCCTCCTTCACCTCGTCCAGACCCTGCTTGCGCTTCGGATGATGCGCATCGACCCGGGCCGAAACCAGCACGCCCGGCGCCAGCTCGATGGCGGTGGTGTTACGGCGCTCATCGAGCGAATCGGGTGCATAGAGGGAGTCGAGCAGACGTGCGCTGGACTGCGGCGAATCCTTCGGTGCAGAGTCCATCGGGCGACGGCCCACGGTCTTCAGCTGCTCGACGTTCAGCTTGAAGCGCTCGGCCACGGGCTTGAGCGAGTCGGCCTGCTCGTAGACCATGTTGGAAAGCGCCTCGGCCGCCTCGTTGTAACGACGCGCCCCTTCTTCCTCGCGCCACATCTTCTGAAGCTCGTCCTTCACGTCCGCGAGCGCTTTCTGGCCACCGGCACGAATGCCCGTCACCTTGATGACGTGATAACCGAATTCACTCTCGACGACATCGGTGAAACCGGGCTTGTCGAGCGCGAAGGCTGCATCACTGAAGGGCTTGACCATCGTCTCGCGGGTGAAATAACCCAGCGAGCCGCCGCTCCCGGCCGAGCCGGTGTCCTCGGAGTGTTTCTTCGCCAGCTCGGCAAAGCCATCGGGACTGGCCTTCGCCTGCGCGAGCAGATCCTCGGCCTTTTTCTTCAGCTCGGCCTTTTTCTTGTCGTCGGCACCTTCCGGCAGATTCAGCAGGATGTGACTGGCCTCACGCTCCTCAGTCTGAGCGAACTTGTCCTTGTGCTTCTCGAAGTAGGACTTCAGCTCGTCATCGGTCGGGGTGGCATCCTTCGGCAGGATGGCATCACGGCGCAGGGTGACGTAACTGATGTCCACCGACTCGGGCAGCTCGAACTGCGCGTCATGCTTCTCGTACCAGGTCTTCAGCTGCTCGTCGGTTGGGGCAAGACCTGCTTCACGATCCCTGGGGGCAAGCAGTGCGGTGCGCACCACGCGACGGTTTTCCTGCGAGGAAAAGACCGTCTCGACCACATTGGCCGGCACCATCGCCGACTGCCCCACGGCACGCTCCACCGAAGCCATTGCCAGCGTCTGGGCAATCTGTGCCTCGTACTCGGCCGGGGTCAGCTGATTGGCCGCCAGCAGGCGACGATATCCCTCGACATCGAACTTGCCCTGCTCGTTGCGCAGGTCGGAATGGCTTTCCAGCACCTGACGCTGCACCTCGGCCGGCGTCACGGTGAGCATGTTGCGGCGGGCATCGACGAACATCGCCTGACGGGTGATCAGGTCTTCGAGCACGCGGGCGCGCGCTGCAGGCGAATCGAACATCGCCGCATCGAAGTTCTCACCCATCATCTGCTGCATCTGCTGTGCCTGCTGGCGATGCACCTGCTCGAACTGGGCGCGGGGAATGGGCTCTCCCTCGACGCTGCCCACCGAGTCACCCTCGCTGAACATCTGCTCGTAACCGGCAATCCCGAAGAACACGAAGGAAGGCACGATCAGGACGAGCAACAGCCCCTGTGCGAGCCGCTGGTGGGTACGGATGAAATCAAACATGACGGGCGATATCGAATTGAAAAAAAGAGGTATCGGGGCAGGCACCCGGAAGAATCGGACGACAGGTGCCGCGTGCCATCGGCGTCGCACGGTGCCGGCAGACAGACGGGCATCCTGCAGGCGAGCGGCGCTCAGCGAAGCGTTGGCGAAACGACAAGTTTAATCGACTTCACACTGCCAGCAGCCAGCACTGCCGCGGATACCACGGTCATCACCGCCACCATCCATGTGCCAGCGGCACCCGGTCATCGGATACCCTGCCGGAAGAGCCTTCGGACGGGCTAGGATCGGGCCATCTGCCCGGGCATGGGGCTGCCCTGCCCGGCTTCCTCTCGCCCCGACCTGCCCGAAGTCATCATGGGAACGATCAGTCGTACCATCCTCAAGACATTGCTGGTGGCGCCCCCGATGTTCATCGCCAGCGCCGATCCGCTGGTGGGATCTGCCTGTCAGATGCTGCCGGTGGCCGCCGGCGTGGTGCTTTGTGCCAATCGCGCCATCCGGGGCGCCTGGCGCGACGGCTGGCTGGCCGAGATCTGATCGCCCCTGTTGACCACATGGGGGTTCACCGGCACCTGCCCCGGCCCTTTCAACGAACCCCCGGCAAGCCCATCGAGTCCAGCTGCCGGACACTGGGTATCAGACGGTACCGCCCGGCGCACGCTGGGCAAAATAGTGGTTATAGGCCGTGCGTGAATCGGCCCGCGCATCATTCTGCCACCCCACGCAGCGCTGCGCGTAACGGCGCATCGAATCGAGCACCCGCGCAAACATCGGATCATTGCTGCCCAGACGCGCAGTTACCCGGTCCCACGCGGCCAGCTGGGCACGCAGCAGTGTCTCGGGGGTCTTGTAGAAACGCACCCCCTGCAATTCGCGCATCTCGATGTAATGCGTGGAATTGCGATTGGCCTGCAGGCCATACGCATCGGCAGTCACTGCGGAGGTGGCGAGTCGCACCTTCTGCTGCAGGTCGGGCGTCAGCGCATCGAAACGCTCGGCATTGATCAACAGCTCGACCTGCTCTGTCACCTGATGGAAGCTCTGCAACATGCAGACCTTCAGCACGTCGGGCAGACCCAGCGCCCGATCGGCGGAGATGCCACTGAACTCGGCGGCATCTATCTCCCCACGACGCAGGGCCGGCACGATCTCGTCGACCGGCAGCTGGAATACCGTGGCCCCCATTTCCTGGTACATCTGCGCGGCCAGCCCGCCCACATGAAAACGCAGGCCGTTCAGATCCTCCACGCGCGACAGCGGCCGCTTGAACCAGCCAAAGGCCAGCGTCGGCAGGGGGCCGAACAGGAAAGAGCGCACAGGGAGGCCCGCCGACTGATAGATTTCTGCCAGCAAGGCCTCTCCGCCGCCGTACTGATGCCAGGACAGCAGCATGGAGGCATCCATGCCGAAAGCCGGCCCGCTTCCCCAGAGCCCGATGGCCGGGAAACGCTGGGCATCGAGGCTCAGCACCCTCTGGGCACAATCGAGCTTGCCCGCCGCAACCGCTTCGGCCAGCGCCGCCGTCGGCACCACCGATCCTGCCGGCAGGATTTCCAGCATCAGACGGCCATCCGTCATCACGCGCAGCGTGTCGGCCAGCGCCTGCAGGTAGGCATTGAAATCATCCTTCAGCGTCCAGGCCATCTGGCATCGCCAGACAATGGGTTTTGCAGCACGCGACGATTGTCTGGTGCGCGCTGCCAGTGCCGGGCCCGAGAGCGCCAGACCGGCGCCGATGCCGGCGCCTTTCAGAAGGCCCCGCCTTTGTGCGGCCATCGTTTCGACAGCGCTATCCGCCGGCAAAGCAGCGTTTGCCACGCCAGCCCCGGCGTCATTGGCGCCACCTGATGAACCGCCCTGCGATGCGCCACCCTCATCTCTGACCATCATTTCCTCGCTGGAAAAAACCGTCGACTACGACCTTGGAGCGCAGACCGGCTTTCGGTTCCGGGCACGGCAACCGCAGTGCATGCGTTCTGGGGATGAATGTTTCATTCGGCAAAAATGTTATCACCAGCAGGCAGGAAGACCGGCCAAAACGCACCCCGGGCTCGCCTTACCGTGGCACGCGCAACGACACCGAATTTTCCTGCCACCCGATGATGCCGATGCCGACATTCGCCGCCGAGAAAAAATGCACATGAGCGCGGTATTGCCAGCGTCTCGTGCTCGTCGACATCAGGGCAAAAATGCAACAATCGCGGGCGCCGGCCGATCGGGCATCGACAGCCTTTGATTTGGGCCTAAAATGAATTTCACACCTTCTTAACGTTCGGCCTCTCCCATTCTGCTCCCTACATCCCCCTCAGCGAGGCGAGACATGTCGTCCCATACCAACAAATTGCAGATTTCCCTGTTGATGCTGGCCTTGCTGGCGGGTTGCGGCGGTGGAGGAGGCGGTGGTGGCTCCGAGCCGGCCCCCAACCCCGGCCCGTCGGCCAGTGGCAACAACGGCAATGGCGGCACGACGCCTCCCGCGCCCACCATCAATACCCCCCTGCCGCCCCCCGACACCGGCCCGGGCAATGGCATTCCCACGGGCCGGGTGACGGCCAGAAGCGCGCCTCCGGGCTACAACCCCGCAGGCGCTCCCACCCAGGTGCCGCCCTCTGTCGCCATCGACGCCAACGGCATCAGTGGTGATGTGCTGGCCACGATGCTGACCCAGCAGACCCGCACCGCCAACAGCACCACCGACCTGACGGATGCCTTCCCCTTCCGCCTGGCCATCCCGTGGTCGGCCGCAGCCCCGGGCGGGCAACCGCTCGACAGTTCCAGCGCGCCGAATGTCTACGCTTTCCAGATGATGTACCCGGTGGCAGATGGCGGGCGTCTGGTCTACCAGACCAGCCATTTCTGGCGCCATGACATCCCCTGGGGAGGCTTCAACTTCCACGGCCTTACCCAGCAGTTCGCGCTGAAGGTGGAGCTGCCCAATTTCCGGCTGAACGCCAACGAGGTGCAGTTCGACCTGTCCGGCGCCGTGGCAGCCAATGCGCCGCTGCTCAGCATCTCCGGTCCGCTGGATGCCGCGATCATCACCGAAACGCTTTCCGGCAAGCAGCCGGGCCAGAAACAGCTCAGCCTGCCTGGCCCCGGTACCTACAGCATCCGGCAGGGAGCGCGCATCCCCTTCAACCAGGCACTGCACACCTGGCGTCAGGATGCCAACACCTATGTGGATATGCTACTGCTGAAAGGACGGACGCCCGACGAGGTGCGCTCGTGCCTGAACATCATTCTCCCGCCCGACATGAAGCGCCTGGCCTGCACGATCTGGGTGGTTCCGGCCAACTGGGCTCTTGGCCAGCGCCTCGCTTTCCGGGGCAACTACGTCGCCGATGACCGTTCGCTGCAGGCCGGCGAAAGCGGCCACCTGTTCTGGCAGACCCCGTACTGATCATCGGGCCTGAGCCCGGAACAAAAAACCCCGCATGCCAGAGGCAGCGGGGTTTTGAATATCTATCTGGCGGAGAGAGGGGGATTCGAACCCCCGAAGGGCTATTAACCCTTACACGC
>JAUNHU010000033.1:0-10139 GCA_030523825.1 Lautropia sp.
GAGGTGGTGCGGGGGTTGACGAATGCACGTGCCTTTCTGTTGAAGGGGCAAGCCCACAACGCGATGACGGCTGGCTGCATGCCGCAGCTTGTCGGCGCGTTTCTGGAAAGGCCGAAGGTAAGCGGACTCGATACACGCTGTCTGAACGAGATAACGGTGACGCCGCCTGCACTGTCGTTGTCCAGCGAGTGAGCGTCGTCATCGCAGTGTTCCTGTTCATGAACGATTCAGGGTGCATGGGATTTTTTGTCAGCTGATTCTGTCTCCGATGCATGGGCGATACGGTCGCTTCCGGTTTGCGGCATGCCCGCAACGGTGCCGGGCGTGATGTTTCCATGAACACACGAATTCACAATGTTTGTGAACAAACAATGAACCGTTCATGAATATTGAGCGCAAGCTAATTATCCTGAATCCTGGCTTGTTAAATATCGTTTAATAATTCGAGCCGGTAACAAAACGGGAGCGCGGAAATCTTGCGATAAAACCTCGGGTGGGCGCTTGCCTAGAATGCGCGCAAATTTGGCTCGGGACGGCTTCTGTCTTGAGTTCATCTTGCCAATGGCGTTCGTTCACGGAGGAAGTTGATGAATAAATCCTATGAGGTCATTTTCGAAAACAACAGGAAGTGGGCCGAGCAGAAACGGCTTCATGATCCGGAGTACTTTGGAAAGCTGGCCAAATCCCAGAAACCGGAGTATCTCTATATCGGTTGTTCAGACAGTCGCGCATCGGCCGAGGAGCTGATGGGTCTGGAGCCCGGAAAGGTGTTCGTGCACCGCAACGTGGCAAACCTCGTCAACAACATCGACATGAATGCGTCGTCGGCCATTCAGTATGCCGTCGAGCATCTGAAGGTTGAGCACATCATCATCTGCGGGCACTACAACTGTGGCGGGGTGCGTGCTGCCATGCTGCCGCAGGATTACGGCATGCTGAACCCCTGGTTGCGCAGCATCCGGGATGTCTATCGCATCCATCAGGACGAGCTGGATGCCATTGCCGACGAAGATGCCCGCTATGACCGGCTGGTTGAGCTGAACATCCAGGAGCAGTGCCTGAATGTCATCAAGATGCCCTGCGTGCAGGAGCGATATCTCGAAGATCATTATCCCATCGTGCATGGTTGGGTCTTCGATCTGCGCACCGGACATCTGAAGGATCTGAACATCGACTTCACGTCGATCGTGAATGACATACAGCGTATCTATGATGTGACCGACACCAGATGGGTCGTGAACGCCAGAAAATCCCTGGAAGGCAACCTGCAGGCAACCGCACATCAATCCTGCGACTGCGCAGCCCCTGGCAAAGTCCTGCACGAGGCCATCGACAACATCGAACGCTGATCGAAAGGCTGCAGTCGTCAAAACGGTTGTCTGGGCCTTCCATGCCATTGAAACCACCGTCCCGGCTCGGGGCGAATCAATTGATTCACTCTCACCGTGGCATGAGGAAGGCGCAGCGAACCGGATTTGCCCGAACGGCTGTCGGTACCTTCAGGGATCATGCCTGTGCCTTGTGGCGTTGGCATGGGTTTCCTGACAGGGTGATCAGTGCAGTCCGATTTCAAGGTTGCCATGAGGGATATTCAATATGGTTGAAAAACATGCAGCGCAGGAGCAGTCCCTGAAAGCGCTGTTCAGATCGAACTTTGCCGCCGGACTGGTGGTGTTTCTGGTGGCTCTGCCACTGTGTCTCGGCATTGCGCTGGCGTCGGGGGCGCCGCCGATGTCTGGAATCATTTCCGGTGTGGTGGGCGGTGTGATCGTCGGCGCCCTGAGCACATCGCACATCAGCGTTTCGGGGCCAGCCGCTGGTCTGGCTGCCATCATTCTTGCTGCCATTTCGCAGCTTGGCTCATTCGAGCTGTTCCTGTGTGCCGTGTTGATTGCTGGTGTCATCCAGCTGGCACTGGGCTTCCTGCGTGCAGGCAGCATTGCGGAATACATTCCGGTGTCGGTCATCGAGGGGATGCTGGCTGGTATCGGTGTCATCATCGTGCTGAAGCAGCTTCCCTATGCGCTCGGCATGGATGAAATCTCCGGAAACGGGAGCGAAGGCATCACGGCAGCGGTCGAGGCCGTGCTGGGCAGCGTGCACACGGGCTCGCTCGTCGTGACGCTGGTGTCGATGGCCATTCTCATCGGCTGGGATCGCGTGCCAGCACTGAAAAACATCAGGATGCTCCCGGCTGCCCTTGTGGCCGTAATGGCGGGCATCGTGCTGAACGAGATCTTCATTGCAACGGGCAGCAGTCTTGCCATGAGCGGCAAGCAGCTGGTGCAGCTGCCTGTTCCGAAAGGGCTTGACGAGTTTGCCGGGCTGATAACCTTCCCCGACCTTTCAGGATTTTCCAATGGTCTCGTCTGGACAACCGGCATCACGCTGGCGGTTGTGGGCTCCATCGAAACCCTGTTGAGCATCGAGGCAGCGGATCGGCTGGATGTGCGTCGACGCATCACCGATACCAACCAGGAGCTGCGTGCGCAGGGCGTGGGCAATTTCGTCTGTTCCCTCCTGGGCGGCATGCCCGTCACTTCCGTTGTCGTGCGTTCGTCAGCCAATGCAGGGGCCGGTGCAACCCACAAGCTGGCCACCATCATTCATGGCGGATTGCTGCTGGTGTGCGTGCTCTCCATTCCCTTTGTGCTCAACCGTATCCCGCTGGCCACGCTTGCCGCGGTGCTGATTCTGGTTGGGTACAAGCTGGCAAAGCCATCAACCATCATGCACTTCTGGGAGAAGGGGCATCAGCAGTTCATTCCCTTTGCCGCGACGATGGCTGCCGTGGTGATGCTGGATCTGCTGAAAGGGGTGGGCATCGGGCTTGCCATCAGCGTCTTCTTCATTCTGCAGGGCAACATGAAGCGTGCCTATTACCTGAGCAGGGAAGAACTCTCTCATGCCGATGAAATCACGATCGAGCTGGCAGAGGAGGTGTCCTTCCTGAACAAGGCTGCCATCAAGAAAACGCTGAAGAACATTCAGCCCGGCTCGAAGGTGACGATCGACGCATCACGTACTTCGTACATTGCCAGCGACGTGCTGGAACTGATCGAGGACTTTGCCAACGTGTTTGCCCGCGAATTTGACATTCAGGTGACGCTGAAGGGGTTCAAGGCGGACTACGAGGAACGTGGCGCAGATCAGCACTCGCATGTGCGGGTGGCGCATGGCGCCAGCATCTGACCCTGCCCGCCGGGGCTCCGGGCACCCGGTGTGACAGGCGTGTCGCCAATCAACAGACAGGGCCGGAATGCTCAGGCCCTGTCTGTTCTCTTTGGGTGCACGCAGCATGGGGCGAATTTCTGGCGCTGCGTGCAGGATGGTGTGGCACAGGGGCGCCAGGGGCTCCGGCGTTGATTGTCGCTTCAGTGTGCCTGTGTTGTGATTCGGTATGGGGGCCGGTGGCTCCAGGCAGCGCACGGTGGCTGCAACGGGCTTACAGCCAGCGGCGAACGCGGTTGCAGTAGGCGTTCCAGGCATAGCCGAACTTCCGGGCCAGTGCCTGTTCCTCGGGGCGGATCTGCCAGTGCGACAGGCAGGTCATGAAGAAGGGGATGCCCGCCCAGGCAAAGAGATGCCCCAGATGCACGGCCCAGGCGACCAGCAGCAGGGCCATGCCCAGATACATCGGGTTGCGGGTGATGCGGTAGATGCCGGTGTCGACGATGGTGCTGGTGCGTTCGGGGTGGTGCGGGTTGACCGTGGTGCCGGCGCGGTGAAAGGCCCAGACACCGGCAAGAATCGTGCAGATGCCTGCCACTGCAAACGGCAGAACCATCGGCAGGTCGTTCGGGATGATGAGTTCCTCGATCTCGATCAGGGAAAGCGACCACATCAGCGTGGCGCTCAGCAACATCCAGAGAGGGGGCGGGATCTTCAGTTCCATGTCGTGCGATGATGGGATCTGGCAACGCGCGCATGGTACGCCATGCAGCCTCATGCGTGAGGGCCGCAAGCACTTTTACCGCAGGGCGTGTGTCATTCTTCCGACGCCACCAGCTCCTGGTTGAAGTCGAGCGCCAGCCTGACCCAGGTGTTCAGGTCACGCTGTCCGACTTCATCCACATCCACGTAGCCCTTTATGGGTTTGCCCCTCATGATGGTGGACGAGGCTCCGGGCAGCGTCTGCGCCTCGGCCCATGCCCGCGGGCCGACGCGCACCATCAGGTTGTCTTCGCGGCGTGCGCCGCTTACGCAGATGCACATCTTGCCATTCACCATGAAGGCGATGCCGCCGAACATGCGCTTTTCGTATACGTCGGGCTGACCGGACAGTGCCGTGCGCACGCGCTCGGCGAGCCATTCGTTTACTGGCATGAGAGTCACCTTTTTCTGCTTCTGACTCGGGGTGGGCAGGGCAGCGGGCTGAAGGATGCTTCCTGCGGGTCATGTGCTCAAGGTTATCATGGCAGCATGGAGACATCGCTTTACCTTCTCATCCTGATGGCGCTGGCCGCAGGGGCCGCATCGGCCATTCAGGCGCCCATCAACAGCCAGCTGGCACGAGGGCTGAACAGCGAGCCATTGCTGGCCGCGCTCATTTCCTTTGGCTCGGGCACGGTGCTGTTGCTGCTGCTCTGCCTGTGGAGGGTGAACTGGCAGGGGGCGGCGCCGCTGTTGCCGCAGCAGCCCTGGTGGCGCTTTCTCGGCGGCACGCTGGGCGCAGGCTTCGTGTTCACCACGGTGATTCTTGCGCCCCGGCTGGGTGTGACCAACATGCTGTTCTTCATCATCGTCGGCCAGCTGCTCACGGCGATGCTCATCGACCACTACGGGCTGCTCGGCATGGTGGCGCGGCCGGTGCAGATCTGGCAGGTGCTGGGCGTGCTGGTGGTGGCGCTGGGCCTGGGGCTGTTCTTCTTCGGCAAACGGCTGTTTGGCTGAGAGGGCGTCGGGCGGTTTCCGTTTCTTGTTGCCCGATGAACCTGAGTGGCTCCCCCCGGGTGATGTGTCATCGGCTCAGGACTCGTGTCAGGAAGTCGGCGACAGCACGTACCCTCGGGGTGTTCCGGATGTCTTCGTGCATGACGAGGTAGAGTTGTTCCACGACCTCTCCGGGCACGTCATCCTGCAAGGAAACGAGCTGGAAACCATCGGAAGGGCGCACAGCAAAGTCCGGCAATAGCCCAATGCCCTGCTGATTTGCGATGTATTGCTTGATGAGACCGAAATCGTTGGTCGCCATGACAATGGGTTGATCGCTGATGCTTTCGGCGGACCATTGCGATTGCCGGTTTCCTTCTGCCGAAAAATGCAGAAACTGCCAATCTTTTCTGCCGTGTCTGGCCAGATACCCGGTATGCGCATAGAAACCATAATGAATGCTGCGTAACCGCGCCACGGCGAGATCGTCGTGTTCCGGGTAGACGATGCGCAGGGCGATGTCCGCGTCTCGCGTGTGCAGGTTGGATATCCTGACATCGCTGGTGAGCAACAGACGGATGCTGGCGTGTTCCCGGTGAAACTCCGGTAGCTCGTGGCTGAGCACTTCGCGCAACAGCAGTGGCGGCGCAGAGATGGTGACTTCGCTCAATCCCTGTGCCTGTGTCCGGGCGACGTGCTTCAGGATCTTCATGTCTCTGGACAGTTCGCATGCCTGGCGATAAATGATTTCACCGTCACGGGTGAGGAAATACCGCTTTCCGACCCGGTCGAACAGGCGCAGGCCAAGTACGGCCTCCAGCTGGTGAATGCGGCGTGAGACGGTGCCGTGCTGCACGTCGAGCTGCTCGGCAGCTGCGGTCAGGGTCTGTTTCTCAACCAGCGTCACGAAATGGTGTACGTCGTTCCAGTCGATATCCATGAGTGGTGGTCAGGGGCAGGGGGTGGAAGGAAGGAGACACGCCCGGGTTGGCAGAAGCGTGATTGCTAGAAAATGCGCAATGGTTGGCAATATATCGCCTTTTGAGCAGCGGGCAAGCGGGCTAAAGTTCGTGCATCGACGGTATTTACACGGGGTGGGGCCATGCAGGGTGGCGGCAGAATGATGCAGGCGGTCATGATGGACCGCACGGACAGAAGCAGACTGGTAGACGGGGAGCTGCCTTTTCCCCGAATGGCGCGGGATGATCTTCTGGTTAGGGTGCTTGCAGTGTCTGTCAATCCGGCTGATGCACGCATCATGCAGCGTGCAGAGATTGAGCAGGGAATCGACGTTTTGGGGTTTGATGCCTGCGGAGAGGTGCTTTCGGTTGGTGAGACCGTGCATGGGTTTCGCGCGGGAGACGTCGTTTATTACGCAGGCGACCTTTCCCGTCAGGGAAGCTTTGCCGAATATCAGGCCGTTCGTGCCGATCTGGTTGGGAAAGCGCCCAAGTCACTCTTGCCGACACAGGCTGCGGCCATGCCGCTCACGATGCTTACTGCCTGGGAGATTCTGCATGAGAAGTTCAGGATGTCGGGTGGGAAACTCCTGGTCATTGGCGGCGCGGGAGGCGTAGGGTCTCAGCTCATTCAGTTGGCACGTCTGCAGCCAGAGGTGGAGGTTGTGGCAAGTGCATCCAGACCGGCGTCAAAGACGTGGTGCGTCTCGCTTGGGGCGCACAGCATCGTTGATCATGCCCAACCCCTGGCCGGACAGCTGTCAGACCCTGTGAGTCATGTTGCGCTGCTCAACCAGCCGGATCACTACTGGTCAATGCTGCCGGACATGCTCGAACCCTACGGAGAAGTTGCCTGTATCGTGCCTTTTGCTTCCCCGGTCGACATCAATGCGCTGATGCGCAAGAGTCTGTCCCTGCATTGGGAGTTCATGTTCTCGAAGGCGTTGTTTCCCACATCCAGACGGCGAGCGAGAGTGGCACAAGGAGGCCATGAACCTGCTGGCCGTTCACTGATGGCGCCCGGGGGTATCCTGAATCACGTGGCAAGCCTTGTGGATGAGGGGAGGCTGCGCAGTACCGAGACCCTATGTCTGGGACGGGTGAGTGCTAGCGGCGTCCTGCAGGCCATGCGCCAGCTCGCGTCAGGTCACACGATTGGCAAGATCACCTTTTCCGGATTCTGATTTTTCTGGTCAGTAAACCGTGTTTTCTCAAGGAGCTTTTCAATGAATCATCTCTCTGTAGCCGAGCAGTTTCTGGCCGATGTCTTTACGGGCAAAATGTCTGAAGCGCTGAATCGTTGTGCCGAGGACGTGCGCTTCGTTCCTACACGTCCGCAAGGCTCGGACAAGGTCCGCATGTATGGAACTTATCAGGGAAGGGAAGGAGGAGAGACGTTTTTCCGGGCCTTTGGTGAATTGCTGGAGCCAGGAGATTTCGTGGTTCTTGACAAGGTCTCTGATGACAGGCATGTCGTGATGTATGGCACTTTGCGTCACAAGGCCAGAAATACCGGCAAGGAGTTTGCGAGCGACTGGGCGCTTGTCATGAAGTTCGACCACGCGGGAAAAATCGTGCTCTATCACTTCTATGAGGACACAGCTGCGCTGGAACAGGCGCTTGGTGTGACCGGGGCGTCCTGACGGTTCGCCACGATTGCGTCATTTCGTCTGGCGAATGGCCTGTAGCACGGACGTTCATTTGCATGCGCCGGGGGCCTTGGCGACCGGCTGACCGGACAGGCGGCAGGATGCCGTGGTGGGGGCTGCCGTCAGGCATCACCCAGAATGACCGCGTGTTCGCTTTGGCGAAGCATCAGGGTGAACAGGATGCGCTTTTCGCCCAGCCCCAAGTCCATTTGGCGGGACGCCACCACGTAGCCGATGCCGTCCTGCTTGCTGGCGTCATGAAAATGCACGCGGGTGTTGATGGGTGGTGCTCCGCTTTCCTTGCGTTCCCGGAAGAACGCCATGTTCTGTTCGCGGTTGAAACGGAGCACGTTGCCGTCTTCCTGCACGATGAGGATATGCAGGTCTGGTGCGTAGCACTTGCCGAGTTCGTCCAGCCGATAGTGGCAAGCGGTGTCGATCAGGTGTTCGACTGCATGGATGAGGGCGTGCTGTTCGTTGCTCATGTCATTCATCGGTAATGCCGCTCCAGGTGTGCGAGATAGTCATCGGCGCTTTGTTCGACGCGCTTCCGGGCTGCGTCGTCACGACCGGCATGGCTGTCGATGTCGTGGAAAACAAAGGGCGGCTGCCAGCTGGCGCTTACATATTGCACGGTGCATTTGAATGGCAACAGCACCTCGTTGATCGAATGGCCGATTGCGCCGTCCTTTGCATAGTCCTCGGTAGGCGTTCCTGCCGAAACGGCGAGGCCAATTTTCTTGTCCCGAAGTTTTTTGCCTTTGGAGCCATAGGCCCAGCCATGGGTGAGGACTTCATCCTGCCACTGCTTGAGCAATGGTGGGCTGCTGAACCAGTACACCGGAAATTGCAATACCAGGTTTGCATGTGCCTCGACAAGGGTCTGCTCGGCTGCAACGTCAATTTTCCCGTCCGGGTAGCGTCCGTAAAGGTCGTGCATGGTCAGGTGGTCCGGGTGCTGGCGCAGTGCTTGCACCCAGCATCGGTTGACGGTGGATTGCTGAAGGTTGGGGTGAGCTACGATGATGAGTGTCTTGTTCAAGTCTTGCTCCTGGATGAAGTTTCCTGGGAAATGACTCGTCTGGCAGATGGGGGGACACGAGTCAGAGAGAAATGGCCATGACTTCGTGTTTCTGCCGTGAGGCAGGGCTTTTTGTGGCCGCTGACGACGAGTGCGTGTGTTGGTCTTTCAGGAGACCTCGGAAACGGGGGCTCGCCGATGATGTGTGCAACATGCCGCGCAGCATACAATCGACAGCATGTCTTGAACAGTACGCACCGCGTGGTGCGGTACTTACCTTTGGGAAAGTGTCGATGATTAGCACACCCTGCCATGCGCAGCCCCGGGCGCTCGAAGACTCGGGTTTTGGCTATACGCTTTCGCTGATTGGCGGAAAGTACAAGATGGTGGTGATGTTCTGGCTGTACAAGCAGCCGGTGATGCGTTTCAACGAATTGCAGCGTGCCATCGGCAGCATTTCCTTCAAGACCTTGTCGGCCACACTGAAGGAAATGGAGCACGACGATCTGGTGCTGCGCACGGAATATCCGCAGATTCCACCCAGGGTGGAGTATCGACTTTCCGAGCGCGGAAAATCCCTGCTCCCCGTTCTGGATGCCATTTGCATCTGGGGAAACCAGAACCGCCGCACCAAAAGTGCTTGAGCCGTTGGCATGCTTTGGAAGGGGGCGGCAGGGAGTGATTCCTGGTCTGCACGCGGTATCGGAGTCTGTGCGGGGCGAGTAAGTTCATCACGCGCTCCGAAAGTGGTAGATATTGTCGCTACCCTTGCGCCGGCAAGCTACTCATCAGCGATATCCCTGGCAGACGTGTTGGTGCTGCTGCGTGGTGATAGCCTGTTGGTGTGGAGGTGTTCTGCAAACACCTCGCGGGCGGCAAAGAGGCCATTGAGTGCCGCGGGAAAACCCGCGTAGACCGCCATCTGCATGATGGTTTCAATGACTTCTTCGCGGCTGAGGCCGACATTGAGTGCCGCATGAATGTGAACCTTGAGCTGCGGTGTGGCGTTGCCCAGTGCGGTAAGTGCCGCGACGGTGGCAATTTCCCGGCTTCTCAGATCCAGGCCCGGGCGGTGGTAGATGTCGCCAAAGGGAAACTCGATCAGGTAGCGGGCAAAGTCCGGCGCGATGTCGGCGAGACTCTGCACGACGCGCTCGCCTGCCTCTCCGTCGATTTCCATCAGTTTTTTCATGCCCCGCGTGTAGCGGTCGGATTCGGCCTGCATGGTGCTCATGTCTGTAGATCCTCGTCTGTTGATGGGGATTGGTTTTGATGGGCATCGGCTGCCTGTGAAGTGTCCTGCTGGTGGTAATGGGCGATCTTGTCTTTCAGCGCCCTGGCAGCGTGCTGCATGCTTCTGATCTGCGCCGAAACTTCCTTCAGATGCGCTTCGAGCAGGGTGCGCCTTTCGGCGATGGTGTGATCGCCGGCGCTGCGCAGCTCGGCGAAGCGCTTCATCTGCGCGATGGGCATGCGGGTGGCTTTCAGTCGCAGCAGGAATGCGATCCAGGCCAGATCGGATTCTGCGTAGCGTCGTCTGCCGCCGCTGTCACGAAGCACGGGAGCGATGAGGCCGATGCGCTCGTAGTAGCGCAGCGTGTAGATGGACAAGCCGCTGCGGCGGGAGACTTCGTCGAT
>JAUNHU010000033.1:10239-25089 GCA_030523825.1 Lautropia sp.
CGTAGTAGCGCAGCGTGTAGATGGACAAGCCGCTGCGGCGGGAGACTTCGTCGATACTCAGATGCTGGGTCATGGAAGGATTCTGCAAGCTGGAGCGCACTCAAGGTCAAGCGGCCTCTGTGTGTCACTGATGGATAGAATGGGGTTTCTGGGTAAATGGGGAGTGCTCTTTGCCTCCATGCGAACGGCCGTGCTGGTCGGGGGCTTGTCCTTCCTTGTGGGGGGCAATGCCTGGCAGGTGCTTTGGCATCGCATGCCGGATGCGCAAAGTCGCAAGGGGGGCGTTTGAGCCCTCTGTCTGCATTGGACGAGGAGATGAACGAGATGAAACGCATTGAGCAGCATGAGTGCTTTGGCGGGCGGCAGGAAGTGTGGCAGCACACGAGCAGCAGCACCGGAACGGAGATGAAGCTGGGGGTGTTTCTGCCACCGGCGGCGCTGGCCGATGAACGCTGCCCGGTGCTGTACTGGCTGTCCGGCCTTACCTGCACCGAACAGAATTTCATCACCAAGGCAGGCGCCCAGCGCTACGCGGCCGGGCACGGTGTGGTGCTGGTGGCACCCGATACCAGTCCGCGTGGTGAAGGCGTGGCCGATGATGCTGCCTATGATCTGGGGCAGGGCGCCGGGTTTTACGTGAACGCCACGCAGCAGCCGTGGGCAGCGCATTTCCGCATGTACGACTACGTGGTGGACGAGCTGCCGGCGCTGGTGGAGGCGCATTTCCCGGTGAACGACCGGCGTGCGATCAGTGGGCATTCGATGGGCGGGCACGGTGCGCTGACGATTGCGCTGCGCAATCCGGGACGTTATGCAAGCGTGTCGGCCTTTTCGCCCATCGTGGCGCCTTCACAGGTGCCTTGGGGGCAGAAGGTGCTGCGCGCCTATCTGGGTGATGATGAGGCTGCATGGTTGCAGCATGATGCCGTGGCGCTGGTGCGGGCCGGTGGAACGGACAGTGGCGAACAGGGCCGCGTGCAAAACGGTGGCGTGGAAGGAAAGGGCGCTGCTGACCGGGATGAGCCGAATGGCGTGTCGCGTCTGCCGCTGCTGGTGGAGCAGGGGGAGGCCGATGACTTCCTGCAGAACCAGCTGAAGCCCGAGCTGCTGCGCGAAGCCTGCGAGGAAGTGGGGCACCCGCTCATCCTGAACATGCGGCAGGGCTACGACCACAGCTATTACTTCGTGAGCAGTTTCATCGGCGAGCACATCGCCTGGCATGCGAAGGCGCTGAAGGGCTGATCGGGGACTGTCGCCGGGCGGCAGCCGGGCTTGGCGGCATCTCTGGCGCCCGTGGGCGCCATGCAGGTTGAAAGAAAAACAGGGCTGCACCGTGGAAGGTGCAGCCCTGTTTCCATTTTCGCCTGCGGTTGGCCGGGGGTCAGGCGATGGCTTTTTGCAGCAGCCAGAAGACAAGCGCCGAGAGGAGCGCCGAGGCGGGCACGGTGATGACCCAGGCGGCTGCCACGGTGGCGAAGTGAGAGCGGCGCACGAGGCGACGACGCGCGCGTTCCTCGTCGGGCAGTACCTTGCCGGTCTTCACCTTCTCACGCAGCCGGTAACGACGGGCTTCGTGCCATTCGCGGTAGAAGCCCACGCCGAAGACGGCACCCACCGCGATGTGCGTGGAGCTGACGGGCAGGCCCAGCCACGAGGCGATGATGACGGTGACGGCTGCCGAGATGGCCACACAGTAGGCACGCATCTGGTTCAGCTTGGTGATCTGGCTGCCCACCAGGTGGATGAGGCGGGGGCCGAACAGCATCAGGCCGATGCTGATGCCCAGCGCACCAACCAGCATCACCCAGAAGGGAACCGACACCTTGGCCGCCATGTCGAAGCCGCTCTGGACGACGTGGACGATGGCTGCCAGTGGACCGATGGCGTTGGCCACGTCGTTGGCACCGTGTGCGAAGGAAAGCAGGGCAGCCGACGCCACCAGCGGCAGCGCAAAGAGCTTGCGGATGGACTTCTTGCGGTTTTCCAGCCCTTCGGACTGCTTGCGGATGTAGGGGACAGAGGCATACCAGCTGGCCACGCCGATGGCGAGGCCGATGAGGACGGAGGTGCCCAGACCGAGCTTGACGACCTTGGAGAACCCCTTGAGGGCCAGGTAGGCACCGAAGGAGCCTGCCATGAAGCCGATGAGCACGGGTACCCATTTGCGGGCCGCCGTGATCTTGTCTTCCTGATAGAGGATACGCGCCTTGATGAAGGCGAGGAAGGCGGCTGCAATGACGCCGCCCATGACGGGGGAGATGACCCAGCTTGCGGCAATCTTGCCCAGTGCGGGCCAGTTGACCACGGAAGGGCCGGCCGCCATCATGCCGGCACCCACCACGCCACCGACGATGGCGTGGGTGGTGGAGACGGGGGCGCCCAGCCAGGTGGCAAGGTTCAGCCACAGGGCAGCTGCCAGCAGGGCTCCCAGCATGGTGAGCACGAACACGTCGGCGTTGGCGAAGGCGTCGGGCGAGACGATGCCCGAGGAAATGGTGGTGACCACGTCGCCGCCGGCCAGCAGTGCACCGGCGGTTTCAAAGATGGCGGCAATGACCAGCGCCATGCCCAGAGAGAGGGCCTTGGCGCCCACGGCGGGGCCCATATTGTTGGCCACGTCGTTGGCGCCGATGTTGAGCGCCATGTAGGCCCCCACCACGGTTGCCACCACGATGGTGAAGGTGCCGGGGTGGATGCCGACGACCCCCAGCACGGCTGCGCCGGCCAGTACGGTGAATGCCAGGGCAAGGCCCGGTGCAACCAGCGGTCGGGCAGCGAAGGCAGTGGCCTGTTCCAGCACGCTGACGCGCTGCAGATCCTTGTCAAGGGCTTTCCATCGGGCGCGGGGCGCCTGCTGAGGATTCTCGGGGGAATTCATGCCGTGGATGGGTGAGGTTGGGGATGGATCGGCGCCCGCTGGCCAGCAAGAGCGCCGCCGGTTTACGATGAGATGGAGAGACTGTGCAGCAGGGCTGCCAGTTCGGGTTGCTGGACAGTGCCTGCTGCTTCGTGAAGGTTCATCCAGCGCCGTTTGCGCTGGCGGGCTTCGGGAAAGTCGTCGGACAGCTTCGGTTCGTCGATCTGGAAGATGTGGACCTCGACAGGGCGGGAGAACTGCCGCGCCGAGGGCGGGATGTGCAGGTAGCTGCCGATGGGCTGCGGGTGAGCCTTGCCCCGGGCACCGGCTTCTTCCCAGGCTTCCCGTTCGGCGGCATGGTGCAGATCGAGCCCGGCAATGGGATTGCCCTTGGGCAGGATCCACTGGCGGTTTCGCTTGCTGGCCCGGCTGGTGACAAGCAGGACTTCACGCTCGGAGACCTGGCCGCGCAGGCACAGTGCTGCCACCTGCAGGCTGTAGGGCCGAAAGCCGATCAGATCATGAAAGAAACGGGAAAAAGCCATCGGGACACGTCATGAAACGTGAGGCGGTCATGCTCTGGGGTGCCTGCAGTCGCGGAGGGGTTGAAGGCCCCAGAGAATACCAGCATCTGCCGGGTTTTTCATGCCGGGCCGTTGGGGGTGAAGGGGTTTGGGGCAGGGGAAGTGTGCGCTTCGCCGCGGCGCACATGGTCAGTATGCCGGCAAGGAGGGGAGGCAGGATCGAAGCAAAAAAGCCGGCCCGATGGTGCCATCGGGCCGGCTTTTCCTGGTGGCCAGCGGGCTGGCCGCTGTCAGGGCTTCAGTGTCGGCTGGAGGCCGGCAGCTTCTGTGCCCGGTCGGTGCCTTGCTGGCGCGGCCGGGCATTCGTGCCCTGCTTGCTGTCGAGCGTGAGCACGGGGTGCTGACCTTCGGTCTGCACGCTGGCATTGGCACCCTGCTGCTGGCGGGCCTTCACCTGCTCGACGACCGTGTTGCTGCACGAACCCTCGATGAAGTCGACACGGTGCAGCATGCCCTTCCTGGCATCCACAAAGAGGCTTTGCGCATCGCCGACGTTCTGCGCACTGCTGGTGACCAGACGTGCGCGGCGGGGCAGGGTGCGGCTGTCGACCTTCAGCACATGGGTGCGGGGCCGCAGACCACAGTGGCTGTACTTGCCCTGTTCGTCGGACACCATCCAGGTGCCGTTCTGCAGGTAGAGGCGCACGCCCGGAATGCCCAGTTCCTCGTGATCCTTGATGGAGTTGCCGTTGCAGTCCACAAAGATCTGGCCGGCCACGCAGGTTTCCTCGGTGAAGACACCGTCGGTGACTTCGATCTTCCAGCGGGACTCGTTGGAGCACTGCTGGCGGGCATTGCGGTTGGTGGGTACCGGGCACTCGATGTGCACGCGGTTGATGCCGTCGCCTTCCTGCGAGCCGACGCCGACGCGGGCACGGTAGGTGATGATGACCTCGCCATTGGTTGCGCCGCTCCGGCTGCCAGCGTTGCTGCCGGCCGTGGAGCCGGCCGCACCCGAAGCCGCGGTGCCTGCCTCGACACGGTCGAGGCTGAACTGCACGATGCGGCCGCTTTGCGAGAAGCCGACCTGGCGGGCGTTCTGGACGCGCACCGAGCCGGGCTCGATGCGGAAGCCGCGCGGCAGGCGATCGACCACCACAGGCGAGAGGGCAGGGCCTTCGCCGAGGTTGCGGATGCGCAGCCGGTAGGAGACGAGATCACCGACTTCGGCGCTGCGGGTGGAGCTGGTTTTCTCGATGGCGAGAGAGCTGGAGAGGATGGCCTTGGGCGTGGGCAGGCAGGCTTCGCCGGTGGACACGGTGTTGGTGTCGCTGTTGGCCGCAGCGTTGGCTGCATTGATGGCGGTGCCGTTCTGCAGGGCCTGGCTCACGTCGTTGCGCACGGTCATGCGGGCCTGGTTGAACAGGCCGTTGCCGGCACCGGCAGCGCAGTTGTCGTTGGCCTCGTTGCTGCCAAAGGGCACACGCAGCCGGAAACTGACGCGATACTCGTGCGAGGCATCCATCAGCAGTTCCTGCTGGCTGGCGATTTGCCATTCACCATCCCGTGCCAGCACGTTGATGGGGGTGCCATCTCGGCTTGCCTTGGTCTCAAGAATTTCGACATCCGGGTCGAAGGCAGGCAGCTCGACCAGATCATAGTGGCCGTCGGCGCCACCGCTGTGCTTCACGGTGAGGCGGTAGTCGACTTCAAATTCGTTGGCGGTGCCCGCGACCTGACGTGCCTCACCAACGACGGCCTTGCTGACATCCGTGGTAGTGGGGACGCGCTTCAGCTCGGTAGTGCAGCTGATGTTGCCGGTGAGACGCTCGATGAGCACAAGGTTGTCACCCTGGTTCGGCTGCTGGGTGAGCATGTTCTGCTCGTTGAACATCCAGCACTTCAGGTGCGTGGTATAGCCGCGTTTCTCGGAGCCACGAATTTCGTAGCGATCTCCCCGCGTCATGTTGTCGGTGACGGGGCTTCCCTTGTTCACATCGGGAGGACCATCCGTTTGCGGGGTGCTGCCACCCTGCTGCGGAATGCGCGTCACATGGAGCTGCACGTCCTGATGCTGCGTCTGGTTGGGCGGTGCGCCATTGCCGTTGTCCACGTGAATGGAGGTCAGTTCGATGAAGACATTCGGTGCCGACGGGTCATCCATGTCCATGTCGACGTTGGAGATGGCGCAGTTCACGTCATCACCGTTCTTCAGCACGACGGTGTCGGGCGTGCCTTCCTTCAGGGGAATGCTGCAGTCCCACATGGCACTGGCGCTGTAGCCGGGCAGATTCACTTCGGACAGCACATAGGCACCGGGCATGAGGGTGTTGCTGGTGACGCTGTTGCTTCCCGACTTGCCGTCGAGCACAGGCGTGTTGCTGCCCTCGGGAATGGCCCGCAGGGTGAAGTCGGCAGCTGCTGCCTTGCCACCGCGGGTGTTGTAGACGATTTTTTCCAGCGTCAGGCGGACGGGTTTGTCGTCATGCTCGATGCGGCAGACGGCTTCATCACCCCAATCGAGAGAGAGGGTGTCGAGCTGGGTGCCGGAGAGCGTGGCAGGGTTGCCATCGACCGTGCAGGCCCACGTGCCGTTGGCATAACCGTGCAGGGAGCTGGCACTGAGGATGTAATAGCCCACGTCTACTGCGATGGCGGTGATGGCGGGTTGCTGAACGGTGCCCGTGAGTGTGGTGGTACCGGCCGGGTGTTCGGCAGCCAGCGTGAAATCAGCGGGCTGGGCCGTGCCACCGTTGTCGTTCTTTACGCTGTTGATGAGCGTGAGTTTCGGACGGATGGGCGTGCGGGTGAAATCGTAGCCGCTGCCATCACTGCCGTCCCGTGGCAGGGTGATGCCGGTGATGCGGTCGGTGCCTGCGGTGCCACCACTGTTGCCGGCAATGGCGGTGCCGTCGGCCTGACGGGCAATCGAGCCCGTCATGGAAATTTCGTAGGTGCCGGGCAGCAGGCCGGGAAAATCACCCACGGTATTTCCAGAGCAGTCCGCACCCAGATAGGCACGGTTCTTCGTGCCGGTCACGAAGGCATATTCACCCTTGTTGTCGGTGCGCATCGAGTACAGGATGTCGTGGCCTTTGGCGGTGGTGCCGCGCAGGGTCACGCACTGATTGGGCAGCGGCCTGTCGCTGCCATCCTGCTGCCGGTTCTTGTCGGCATCGGAATAGGCCTTGCCCGACAGGTTGGAGTAGTTACCCGTGATGGTGATGCTGACGTTTGCCTCCGATGCGGTGAACAGCAGGGAAGATGCCGGATCGACCGGACGCGCGCCCACGTGGTTCGCGAAGAGGTCGCCCTCACGCGCCAGCAGCGGGTTGGGGCGGACGGTGAGCGTTACCTCATAGGGCTGGTTGCTGCGCATTTCGGCGAGGGCGGGGGAAATGCGCACGGCGGTGCTGTCACCGATGCTGGCCGGGCAGCCTGCCGTGCCGAATTCGGCAGCCTCGCACCAGCGGGTGCTGCCGCCGGGCTGGTTGCTGGCATGTGTCGGGTCGTTGTGAATCTGCAGCGGTGCAGCGCTGGTGTAGCGGATGCGCGCATTCGGATCGAGCGGGGAGGGCGTTACGCCCATCAGCTGGACTGCACCGGGTTGCAGGCGAGAAGCCGGGTTGCGACCATGAAATTGCTGATCCGGCCGTGCAGCGCCGTCACCTTCGAAAGGCAGGATGTCGATCAGGTCGGGAATGTCCCGGGCCGGGAGCACCATCGAGAGCGGTGTGGCTGCCAGCACGTAGTCGAAGGGATCGCCCGAATCCACCGTGGGCGCATGCACGATCTTTTCCAGCATGAAACCGGGTGGGGTCTGAACCCGTACCTGGGCATGGGAGGCCTTGGCACAGGAGCCGAAGCCCTGCAGGTCGGAGATGAGCGTGCAGTCCGGTTCCTGATCGTTGGGGCCGCCACTGATGGCCACGTTGTTGCGCAGCATGGTGTGGTCGAGCACTGTGGTGGCCACACGGGCCTTGAATTCGATGACCGGCAGTTGGGCGCCGTCCTCGGTGTCGCCACCAAGGTATGGCACGCGGTTCGGGAAGCGCCAGATCAGTGTGGTCTGTCCGGCTCCCGGGGTGTCGCGCTGCACCTCGGGGTGGACGGTCTGGCCACCCACGGTGGAGCTGTTGACCAGATAGCGCATGCCGGCGGGCAGGATGTCGGTGACGACGACATCGGCGGCCATCGGTGGCAGGCTGGTGGCGAAACTGCTGTTGATGCGGTAGGTGATGGCGGTGCCGGCAGGGACGGGGGCGCCATTGGCGATGGAAGCCGGCTCGATGGCGGTCTTGGTGACGCGCGAGCGGGTGAGGGCGGGAACCACTTTCACATGGTCGTAGGAGCGCTCGTTGCGCATCGGTGTCGAACGATGCCTGCGGTCGTTCATTTCGTCCGAGAAGAACTGGGCCGTGTTGCGCACGATCTCGTCCCGCGGGATGAGATCGCCGGCCGTGCGGACGGATGGCGTCGGACTGAGCACCTGAATGGTGTTGGCCCAGGTGCGGCGCAGTACCAGCCCGTCGATATGCATGCCGAACTGGCGGTTGCCTTCGAGGGCGTCGACATCGGTACGAACGTAGACGAGCCCGCCTGCCTGTTCGGCGGCCTCGCGGCTGTCGAACCACTGGATGCCGGGGTCTTCGCAACTGGCCTGCGCATATTCCGATTTTCCGGCTGGCTCGCCATCCACGGCGCGAACGGCGCCGGGGGCGCTGTCGGTGGAGGCAAAGTAGGGGCTGCCGCCGGCCCGCGCGCCAAAGCGGTGTCGGTAGACCGGGGTCGGGCCGCTGCCACTGATTACCGTGCGGATGCGGAAGTTCGGGGCGATGTCGAAGGCCGTGCGGTCGATGATGTCGCAGAGGACGACGTTGTGGGCGGTGGTGTCGCCCGAGTTCTGGTAGCGCAGCGTGGCCTGAACCGACTGCTGTGGTGAAAGATTGTTCGTGATCCGGTCGTGCGGTTCGGCCGGGTCGGGCACGGCAGCGTAGGGGGCTACGGCAATGTCCTTGTCTGCCGGCTGAAACAGCTTGTTGACGCCTCCCGCGGTGCGCGGCGTGATGAGGTAGTCGAGGGAGTCGTTGTCTGACCGGCCATTCTGCATCGGCTGGCCGGTGATGGACTCTGCCGAGAAGCGGCCAAGCTTCAGTATGTGATTGATGGGCGTGGGGTAGTCACTGGAGTTCGTCCAGAACACCAGCGCCTTGTTGGCCACCCAATGGTCGGTTGCAGGCAGCTTGATGTTGGCGCGGCCTTCGGTTGGCGTGTGAGTCAGCCTGGTGTCGGTACCGACCAGCTGGATGGTGACGGCATTGCGGCTTTTGTCGGTGACGTTGCAGGTGCCGCCATTGGCCACTACCCAGGAACGCGTGACTGCGGTCGGGCCAAAATCGGCCACACGGCCATTCATGATGATCTTGCCACCCGAGGCGTCGTGCGGATAGCCGTTTTCGTTGAAGGCATCGGGGCTGCCGCAGCCATCAGCAAAGTTGCGTTGCCTGTCGTTCGGGTTGTTCTTGCGCCAGTCATCCACCAGGACGGATCCGGGGTAGCCGCTGGTGTCCAGCGTGATCTCGATGGGCTGGTCTGGGTTGAGCCGTTCCACCCCCTTCTTGCCGTTGCCGTTGGGGTTTCTTGCCATCAGGCCCACCAGCGGGCGGTGGTAATAACCATTTTCGCCGTTGGGGCCCGATCCGGCGCTGAAACCGAAGGGCTTGCCGTCTCCGCCGGCGAAACTGTTCTCGATGACGATGTCGTAGAAGGGGGCTGCCGAGACGGTGAGGGGCGTGACTTTTGATGTGGGCGTGAGCTGGCCGCTCCGGGCCGAACTGACTTCCAGATTCACGGGGGAGATGACGGCTCCGTTGGGTGTGCTGCCCAGTACCGTGGCTTCCAGAATGATCGACTTGGTGGCCGCATTGCGGAACAGATCGTCATTGGCCTGACACTCGATGGTCTGCCTGTCGGCGGAAATGGTGGAGGAGCCGGCAACACATTCGGTGGGCAGGAACGGCCATTCGGCAATCGGCTTGCCGTCCGCGCCCTTGGGCAGGGTCATCTTGACCCGAACATTGTTGTCGGTTGCCAGTACCGAGAACGTGACCAGATAGGCAAAGCGGTCGTGCGTGCGCACGATGCCGTTTTTCTTGTCCGTGTCGAAGCCCGGGCCGGGCATCGGGTCGAAGCCTGCCGTGCCGTCGAAATTGATCTCGTAATCGACCTGGGCGATCCGTGCCTCGGCCGGTTGCGAGAACGACGCAAAGGCTGCGAGCAGGGCAGCTGCCACTGGGGTGAGATAGGAACGGGTCTGAAGGGAGGCACGCATGATTCTGTCCCTGTGGAAGTAAGTCCGCCTGCGGGATGCGCAGGCGGAGGTTCTTGTCTGTTTCCGTTTTTTGCCGGTGCGTTGTTGCGGCGCCGTCAGCGGTCGAGAGAGCGGTTCACGTCCGGGTTGTTGCCACTGAACAGGCGTTCGTCAAACTTGAAGCGCAGTCGCAGGTAGGCGCCCCGGCTGGTGTATTCCGAATCCGTCAGGTCGCGGTCGCGGAAGCCAGCCCAGTTGTAGCCGGCTGACAACCACAGGTTGGAGGTGACCAGATAACCGATCTCGGCGCCGGCGGCGTTCTGGCTCGACTGTCCCGGCGTCCACATCCGGTGGAACATGCCGCTCAGATCCCAGCGCTCGGCGAAGCTCCAGGTGACGCGGCCACCGGCCAGATAGGCCTTGAAGCGGCTGTTGCCGTCGGCAAAGATGTCGGTCTGATGCTTGCCGGCAAGACGGCCCGTCAGCCACCAGTTGCGGTCGGGATGCCAGTCGGACACCACGCTGACGATGTGCTTGTCGTAGCCATCGGCCTGCGCCTCCATCGGGTCTGCCTGCAGGATCGGATCGCGCCGTTTCCAGAATTCGTAGCGGAACAGCGTGTTGACCCGGTTGGTGTCGGTGTCACGGTAGGCCAGACCCAGCTGGAAGCGGTTTTCGTAGCGCTTGGCCGTGTTGTCGCCGAAATCGTTCAGCAGGTAGTAGTTGCGGGCAAGCGCCGTCCAGTCACGGGTGAGCTTGCGCGAGATGCTGATGGTGGACAGCCAGCTGTCGTAACCGGACAGGTAAGGGGAGGCCTGGGCGGTGGTGTTGCCGTTTTCCACGCGCTGTCCACCCGTGTGGCGCCATTCCAGCCGGTTGCTCACCAGCCAGCGCTCGTTGGGCTTCCACTGCAGGCCGGTGGTGATGGCGGTGGCGCTGCGCTCGGTGCCATCGAGCACTTTCAGGTGCTCGGCGCCGGTCTGCAGGCTGATCTGCGGAGAAATGCGCCAGATGTTGCGGATGCCGTTGGCCCACTGGGCCTGGCGTGCGCTGATGGCATCGTACATGCGGTATTCGCTGTAGATGCTGCCATCTTCCATGTACTCGGTGTCCAGACCCAGCACGAAGGCGTTGCTGCTGTAGGGGCTGGCAACCTGCGCACCGGTCACGGGGTCGGTCACGGTGTCGCTGGTGGCGACCGTGGACAGACCGGTGTTCCATTCGTAGCGGGCAAAGAGGCCCGCCTTTTCCTGGAACTGCCAGCGGGTGCCGAGGGCGGCACGACGGTGCTCGCGGTGCTGGATGTCCTGCTCCAGCTCTGCGCCCAGACGCCAGTTGGGGTGGGGGAGCAGGCTGAGGCCCAGCTGTGCAGCGGTGTATTCCACCGGCACACCGGCCAGACCCGTTCCGGCGCCGCTGCCATGACCGGCAGCCCAGCCGGTGCCGGTGTTGTAGAGGGTTTCGCCACGGATGGGGTCGAGGGCGCTGTTGGAGCTGCCGTAGAGGCCGCCGCCAAAGCCCTGGTCGACGACGCCGATGCCATAGGGCGCGCTGAGGTTGCTGCCGGTGACGAGGCCACTGCCCATGCCGTTGCCGGCCTGTTCATTCACATGGTTGGCACCGATTTCCAGGCGAACACTCGGGGTGAAGTCGAGCTGCACACCGGCCTGTACCTGGGTGCGTTCGGCTTCGGTCTCGCGGTCTTCGATGAAATGACCGCGGGAGAAGACGGCCACGCCAGTCCGGCCCGATGTGCCGGATGCGTTCACATCTGCGGGCTGGGTGGCTTCACCGGCTGCATCGCTGCCGTTTTCTGTCGTGCCGGTGCTTGCGGGGGCATTGGCAGGCTGGGCTGCAATCACCTCGCGCAGCACGCCGCGGGCTTCGACGCCACCCTGACGCTGGCCGCCTGCGAAGGACGATGCCGGGTTGTTGAAGCCGGGATCGCTTTCACCAAACCAGACGCCCATTGCTGCACGGTCGCCTTCATAACCAGCCTCGGCGCGCCAGGCATTGCCTGCCACTTCGCCTGCGGTCACGCCCGGGTCGAGGCTGTAGCTGCGGCTGCCGAGCGAATCGGCAGTGGAGCGGGTACGGGCGATTTCGCCGCGAACCCAACCCTTTTCACCGATGCCCACGCCAAGGTTGGCGCTGCCCATCTCGAAGGGGGCGAGCGGGTTGCGGTCCTTCACCCACGCACCGCCCACATCGAGGCTGTCGGTGGGGCGATACTGGCCGTTGACGCCATAGACCCAGTATTTCTCGCCACCCTGATCCACTTCATAGGTGATGCGCACCGACACGGGGTTCAGGTTGTCATCCAGCGACGGCACCGGGCGCGTCATCAGGATGCGGCCGCTGAAGGGCTCGAAGGTGTAGTCGATGAAACGGGTGAGGGGACGTGTCTCGATGATGCGCTGCGGTGCATGGCGGTCGCGGATGACGATGGCGACCTTCTCGGTGCCAAGCACGGCATGGGCGGCATTGGTGACGGCATAGGGGCCGGAAATGCCGCGCCCGGGGAATTCTTCCACCACCTGACGCAGGCTGTCGTTGGCGGCAAAGCTGTCGAAGAAGCCCTTGCTGCCTTCGATGTGCGCCCGCACGCCGGTCATCGAGCGTTCGTACTGGCCGAGGTCCCGGCTCTGGATGCGGGCGACACGACCCTGGCCAGCGCGTTCGCTGTAGCCATTGCCGGTGACGATGTCGCCATACAGCAGGTAGTTGCGATCCTTGTCGAGGCGGACGTAGAGGCGGCTGTTGCTCTGGGCGTCGAAGCCGGTCATCGAGCTGTCGCCATACACCGGATACCAGCGCTCGGGATCGAGGTCGCGGAACAGGCGGTTGTTGTCGGGGTGCTCGCTGTCGTAGGCCATCGTCAGCAGCATGTCGCCCTTGACCTTGCCCTTCAGGAAGAAGGCACTCTGCGCACCCGTGGTGTATTTGCCGTTGCCGCTGTGCCGCACCCAGTTCTGGATCTGGTCTTCAAAGCCGTCATCCGGCCGGGTATCTTCCAGGGGCAGGGAGCGATCACGGCGCAGCGAGATCACGCCTTCGATGAAGCCGGCGGCGATCATGTCCCGCAGTTCGGGAATGAAGTCGATCTGGCCGTTGACTTCGACCGGGCCGGATGACACGCGCAGATCGACCGTCTGCGCTGCAGCCGGGGCGAGCAGCAGCACGGTCGCACGGCCGTTCTTGAGCTGGACGCGCATGCCCGGCTCCACCGGATTCAGGTCGGCAGGGTAGAGACCGCTTTCATCGCTTGCCTGGCCGGGCAGTTGCAGGCGGCCACCCGATACCTCGATGTTGACGAATGCGTCGTCTCCCATCACGCCCTGGTTGCTGGCGTCGAAGGCACGGATCTTCAAGGTGACGGGGGACTGGCCGTCTGCCGGGACATTGTTGCGGTCGACTTCGACCGTGATCCGGTGAATGCCATCGAGCTTGCTGCCGGTGGACGGCGGTGCCACCACGCTGCTTTCGACTGCGGGCACGGTGGCCCGCTGCAGATCGACGTTGTCAGAGGCCAGGGGCGTTGCGAACCCGTGTACCGGAACACTCAGTGCCGCTGCGCCCAGCAGAGGGGCTGTCCAGTGAAGATGGTGTTTCTTCAGTCGGCCGGGGTGTTTCTGGCTGAATCGGTTCTTGAGGTGAATGCCGCTCATTGGAAACTCTGTGCGAAGGATTCTTTGCAATTGAGGATGGGCTCTTGGCAAGCGAACCATTCGGTGCAACAGGGGTTCGCTCCCTGCGGTCACTGGAGGGCTCCTTGCCTTCTCCTGACCTCTTGCGTCGATTCTGGGGGTTTTGTTGTCCTCGGCCTAATTTTCGGAGGCGCTTTTTGCTATGGAGCAGACGCTTTTCGGAGCCTTTTTGACCGCTGGGCAGAATGGGCTGATGGAAGGCCCTGCCCTTTCTGTTGGCAGTGGCCTTTGTGCCTTGCAGGAGCCCCTATTTGTCTTGTTTTCTTGTTTCTTGTTTGAAAGACAAGTCTGTGTCGGGGTGAGGGTGAAAGGTTGGTTTTGCGGGATGGACGGCAACATGTATCTTTGCCCATGGGAGCGGTGCCCTCGGCCCTTTGATGATTGGTCGCACAACCATCATGGCTGAGTCAGCACCGCTTTCTTTTTATGCGCTATACCCCGGACTTCCGCGATGAGCCAAAAAAAAGCGCCCCGGAGGGCGCTTTTGCAGCAGGACAGCCGGCGCTGTCCTTGGGGAATCAACGCTGGGCGGCGTCGAAGCGGCGGGCCACTTCGTCCCAGTTGATGACGTTGAAGAAGGCCGCGATGTAGTCGGGGCGGCGGTTCTGGTAGTGCAGGTAGTAGGCGTGCTCCCACACGTCCAGACCCAGGATGGGGGTGTTGCCGCTGGTGGCGGCAAACTTGCCCATCAGCGGGCTGTCCTGGTTGGGGGTGCTCTCCACCACCAGCTTCTTGTCGGCCGACACGCTCAGCCAGGCCCAGCCGCTGCCGAAGCGGGTGAGGGCGGCCTTGGTGAAGGCGTCCTTGAAGGCGTCGAAGCCGCCGAGGTCGCGGTCGATGGCGCTGGCCAGTGCGCCTGTGGGCTGACCGCCCTTGGTGCTCATCACTTTCCAGAACAGGCTGTGGTTGGCGTGGCCGCCACCGTTGTTGCGCACGGCGCCACGGATGGCTTCGGGCAGGCTGTCCAGTTTGGTGATGAGCTGCTCGATGGGCTCATCGGTGCTGACGCCTGCGCCTTCCAGGGCGGCGTTCAGGTTGTTGACGTAGGTCTGGTGATGACGGCTGTAGTGGATTTCCATCGTCTGGGCGTCGATGTGCGGCTCCAGCGCGTCGTAGGCGTAATCGAGTTTGGGCAGCGTATAGGCCATGAAAGTCTCCTGTGGGAAGGGAATGGCAGAGCGGGCGCGACGTGTCCTGCAGCCAGACAGTGCGCCCGGGTTGTTCCTCGAATCCCCGGCGGAATCGAGGGAGCGGGCAGGGTTGCGGGTCTGATGCTTCAGACCCGGCTGAAGATGAGTGTGGCGTTGGTGCCGCCGAAGCCGAAGCTGTTGGACATGACGACATCGAGGCGTCCTGGCTTGTTCTCGCGCAGGATGGGCAGTCCTTCGGCCTCCGGGTCGAGGGTTTCGATGTTGGCACTGCCGCAGGCGAAATCGTTCTGCAGCATCAGGA
>JAUNHU010000033.1:25189-26843 GCA_030523825.1 Lautropia sp.
TCGAGGGTTTCGATGTTGGCACTGCCGCAGGCGAAATCGTTCTGCAGCATCAGGATCGAATAGATGGCTTCGTTGGCGCCGGCCGCACCCTGGGCATGGCCCGAGAGTGATTTGGTCGAGCTGATCGGGGGAACTTCCTGGCCGGCGAAGGTTTCGCGGATGGCACCGAGTTCCTTGGTGTCGCCCACCGGCGTGGAGGTGCCGTGCGCGTTGATGTAGTCGATCTTGCGGCTGCCGTGCTGGGCCATGGCCATCTGCATGCAGCGCACGGCGCCGTCACCTGAGGGCTGGACCATGTCGTAGCCGTCGGAGGTGGCACCGTAGCCGGTGAGTTCGCAGAGGATGTTGGCGCCGCGTGCCTTCGCGTGCTCGTATTCTTCGAGGACCAGCGCACTGCCGCCGCCGGAGATGACGAAGCCGTCACGGTTGGCGTCGTAGGCACGGCTGGCCTTCTCGGGGGTGTCGTTGTAGCGGGTGGAGAGTGCGCCCATCGCGTCGAACAGCATGCTGAGCTGCCAGGACACTTCCTCGCCGCCACCGGCAAAGACGATGTCCTGCTTGCCGAGCTGGATGAGTTCGGCCGCGTGACCGATGCAGTGTGCGCTGGTGGAGCAGGCCGAGCTGATGGAATAGTTGACGCCCTTGATCTGGAAGGGGGTGGCGAGACAGGCCGAGACGGTGGAGCCCATCGACTTGGTGACGCCGTAGGCGCCGATCCGCTTCACGCCCTTTTCACGCAGGGTGTCGGCCGCTTCGACCTGCGCAACCGGGGAGGCGCCGCCGCTGCCCATGACGATGCCGGTGCGGGGGTTGGAAACCTGCTCGGGGGTGAGGCCCGAGCTGGTGATGGCTTCCTGCATGGCGATGTAGGCAAAGGCTGCGGCATCGCCCATGAAACGCAGCACCTTGCGATCGATGTGTTCCTTCGGGTCGAGCCGGATGTTGCCCGCCAGATGCGAGCGCAAGCCCATCTGCTGATAGACCGGCTCGAAGACGATGCCGGACTTCATGGCCTGGAGGGATGCCAGCACTTCCTGACAGTTGTTACCCAGGCTCGACACAATGCCGATGCCGGTGACGACGACTCGTTTCATGTATGCCTCCTAGACGGGATGGCGATAGGCAATGGGAGATCGGTGGGGGCTTCGTGGCGGGACAGGATCAGAAATCGTCCGTGCTGGTGAACAGGCCGACGCGCAGGCCGTTGCCTTCGTAGATCTTGCGGCCATCCACGCTCATTTCGGCATCGGCGATGCCCAGCACCAGCTTGCTGTTCATCACGCGCTTCATGTGGATGTGATAGGTGATTTTCTTGTGGGTGGGCAGAACCTGACCGGAGAACTTGACTTCGCCACAGCCCAGCGCGCGGCCACGACCGGGAGCGCCGACCCAGCCCAGATAGAAACCCACCAGCTGCCACATGGCATCGAGCCCGAGACAGCCGGGCATGACGGGATCGCTTTCAAAGTGGCAGCCGAAGAACCAGAGGTCGGGGTGGATGTCCAGCTCGGCGATGATTTCGCCGCGGCCAAACTTGCCGCCGGTGCGCGAGATGCGGACGATGCGGTCGATCATCAGCATGTTGGGCAGTGGCAGGCGGGCGTTGCCGGGGCCAAACATCTGGCCCTTGCCGCAGGCGATCAGTTCTTCTTTG
>JAUNHU010000034.1 GCA_030523825.1 Lautropia sp.
CCCGGATGGTGATGATGACGAAATACTTCACCGGCAAGGTGCCCTTCCGCGATGTGTACATCAATGCCATCGTGCGTGATTCCGAAGGGCAGAAAATGTCGAAATCGAAGGGCAACACCCTCGATCCGCTCGACCTCATCGACGGCATCAGCCTCGACGACCTGCTGAAGAAATCCGTGCGTGGCCTGATGCGTGCCGACCACCAGGCCCGCATCGAGAAATACGTGAAGAAACACTACCCGCAGGGCATTCCCTCCTTCGGCACCGACGCCCTGCGCTTCACCTTTGCTTCGCTGGCAAACTTCTCGCGCACGCTCAATTTCGACATCAGCCGCTGCGAGGGCTACCGCAACTTCTGCAACAAGCTGTGGAATGCCACCCGTTTCGTGCTGATGAACGTGGAAGGCAAGGACAACGGCTTTGAACGCGCCTGCGCGAAAGACTGCGGCCCCGGTGCCTATCTGGATTTCAGCCCGGTCGACCGCTGGATCGTCTCCGAGCTGCACCGCGTCATCCGCGACGTGGAACAGGCACTGGCCGACTACCGCTTCGACCTGGCCGCCAACGCCATCTATGCCTTCGTCTGGAACAGCTACTGCGACTGGTATCTCGAACTCGCCAAGGTCGAGCTGAACCACCCCGACGAGGCCCGCCAGCGCGGCGCACGCCGCACGCTGCTGCGCGTGCTCGAAGCCATCCTGCGGCTGGCCCACCCGATCATCCCCTTCATTACCGAAGAACTCTGGCAGAAGGTGGCACCGCTCACCCACCGCTATGGCGACAAGGGTGAACAGACTCTGTCGGGTGCCGACCTGACGGCAGCCCTGAACGAGCGTCGCTTCTCGATCATGAACCAGCCGTGGCCCGAGCATCAGCCCGGCAAGATCGACGAAAACGCCGAAGCCTGGATGCAGGAGGTGCGCGCACTGATCGACGCCTGCCGCGCACTGCGCGGCGAAATGGGCATCGGACCGCAACAGCGCGTGCCGCTGCTCATCGAAAGCGCCGATTCACGCCTCGACGACATGCTGCCCTTCCTGCCGGGCCTCGCCAAGCTGGAAAGCGCCACCCGCGTGGATGCCCTGCCCGACAACGCCCTGGCCCCGGTACAGGTGGTGGGCCAGCACCGGCTGATGCTGAAGGTGGAAATCGACGTGGATGCCGAACGCGCCCGCCTCGACAAGGAAATCAGCCGTCTGGAGGGCGAGATCGCCAAGGCCAACGGCAAGCTCTCCAATCCATCCTTCGCCGAACGCGCCCCCGCCGCCGTGGTCGAACAGGAACGCACCCGCCTCGCGCAATTCACCGAAACCCTGGACAAGGTGCGTGCGCAGCGGGTGAAGCTGGGGTAACGTTCACCCAAACGATGGGCCGCCATTCATTTCATGCAAACCAGCAGGAATCGGCGGCCAAAGGGCAAGCCATGCCTGACGATCTAGCCAACGCCGCCTAGTAGTGACCTTGAAGAGCCTACTCAGATGCTATCGTGAGGAGAAGCGCGAATGAGCCAATTGCCGCCCCTGCCCTATTTCCTACCTTTCAGCTGCAGGTGTGGCCGCCTTAATGATCAGCAGTAATTCGGAGTCATCGACCATGAGATACAACGGCCGGCTGCCAGACAAGCGCTCACTCTGATCCAGGATGATCTGAACCCCCTCACTGCGCTTATCCATCATGGCGCTGCGACTAGTAATTTCTTTGTCGGTGTCTGGCACCTGGCACTTGGCTAACAGGCAGGCGATAGCTTCGTTGCGCGCGGCTTGACGGTAAGGCAGGCTCTCCACTGTCATGGTGTTTGGGATGGCTCCAAGTGAATACAGCTCTAGTCGATCCGAAAACATCCGCAACCGTATTTTGGCGCCATAGATGGAGTAATCCCGACGCGCAACAGCATTGACCAGTGCCTCAAAGACCGCAGTCATGTCGTACTGCGGCAGATCGTGCCGACCCTCATCCTTGGTAGCATAGACCTTCATGTTCTTGCGAACGAAGTGGCAAGCCGCTAACACCAAAGCATCCAATTGCCCGCTGATGTCTTGAACATCGAGATGATAGACCGTGGGCGTCTTTATGGGGTGCGGAGATTTTGAGCCGGCAAAGCGAACCTTCTTCAACTCCAGATAGGAGTCCTCCCCCAAGCGAATCCTGTCGATCAAGTCGGCGACGTTATCAAACAGTCAAACATCTCTTCCCAGACGCTGGTAACGCCGCTCAAACGCTTCTTCGCCACCTTCCATCACCTGGCAAACTTCGTGGCGCATGGCTTGATCCTGCAAAGAGCCAGTTCGCTTCACATAGCACTGGTGATTGAAATCCAACACGTAAATCAGCTCTGCATCTCCGTTGACCACGATGTTGGGATTGTGGGTCACGATGATGAGCTGGCGGCGCAGTTTATTACTGCGAATCTGCTGCACCACGAGTCCGTAGATCAGGTGATTATCCAAATCATCCTCGGGCTGATCGAGCACCAGAGGCTCATTGCCGTGCGCCAGCAGGAAGGCCAACATGGCGGCTGCACGCTGTCCGGCGGAAGCCTGACCAATCGACTGGAAGTCGCGACCATCCCCTTTCCGACTATATTCAACCCGTAAACCGTCTTCTGGAAACCAACACTGGATGTGATCGATGAATTCCGGGCGCTTGTCGGCTTCCGCTTTCATGAATTTATTGAACCTAGCTCCAAATTCAGCCTGTCCGCCACAGGCTCCCAACAGGCGCATCTTCTGATTCAGTAGCGCATCCTCAAAGGCTTCCACCGCATCCGATGCGTCTGGCTGCTCCGCATAATCAAGCGCGCTCAACAAATCGGCCACGAGCCCTTTAGAAGGCCGCTCCTCTTGCTCTTGATACAGATCATCAACGAACCTGCCATCCGTAGCACCAAGTAGCTCCCTTAGTGAGCGTTCAACGGCCCGTACATCTCGGCTATAAGGAATTAGCTCTATACGCACAAAGGAATTGCCTCGCAGCGTATTCCGCAGGAACTCGCTGCGCTGGTCACTGATGGCCCTGCGGGTGGAGAGCACCCGATCCAGTAGTGATTTGGCCCTCCCTTCCAACTCTGTGTGCTGCTTACGCAAAACATCCAACTTCTTCAGCTCTGTTTCCAGTCGCTGTTTTTCTTGTACCAGACGGCCATACTCGCTGGGATCGCTCACCCCTTGCTGTTGCAAGTCGGCTTTAAGTTCTTCATAAGCCGACTTGGCGACACCTACTCGTGCAAACCAAGGCGAGGCATCAAAATCGCTCCGCAGACCCTCCCCCCGGTCCTGCAATGATGTAGCCGCGTTCTCGATCTCCTGCCGAGCCTTGGCGATGGCTGCGTGCAGCTCCTGAACAAAGCTCAGCGCAGGAGCATCCTCATCAGCGTCGAACAGCCCTTCTGGCAAATCCTCTGCCAACAGATCTGCCGCAACACCCTTCAAGCGAGTCGCTAGCTCGTTCGGAGCTTGAAACTGACGTTCCAACTCACGGATTTGCCGACTGGTGCGCTGGTAATCCTTCAGCACAGCCGCATGATCTTGCCCTTCGAAGCGATCCAGCTTACGCTGAATATCCTGCAGATCAAGCGTCAACGATTCGCATCCTTTCAGTTTACCGTCCAGGTCGCGCAACTGCGCCCGTGCGGCCAGGAACGCACGCTTGGCTTCCTCGAACTCGACTTGCTTCGACTGCGTACCCGCCGCATCGTCGATCACCTTCAATAGCGCCTGCTGGCTTTCACCGGCCAGCGCCGCAATCTGCCCCTGGCTGAACAGACGAACCGGAAAGCGTTGTTCGGTGACAGCCTGGCTAGCCGAAGGCACAAAGTTTCCCGTGGAGGCATCCCGTTCCTCCACCGCATGGTCTTGCCCATTCTGTTGCCAGACCAAACGATAAGAAACTCCATCGCGCTGCACTTGCACGCAGAGTTCTGTTTCAGCCCGCAGCCCGCCTTCGTCATTACGAGACTTGGCGACCTTGTTGAAGCGACTGAAAGTCTGCCCGGCCTCCGAAGCCGAAGGCAACTCCTTCTCGCGGCGATAGGCTAAACGCAAGGCGTGCACGATGGTCGATTTACCAGTACCGCGCCCACCGATCAAGGCATTGAAATAGGGATTGAGCTGCAAGCTAGCCGGCCGACCACCACACCCCATGTAGCGCGCGTCACGGATTTGAATTGACTCAATGAAATGCTCGGGCGTATTGAACGGCACAAAACTGCTGCTCTCATCACTACGCCTTACCGAGACCTCCTGGCCATCCAACAAAGCGAGACGCAAGCCCTCCATGCCAGGCTGAGCCATCTTGATCCAAGTGTAGCGCGAACCGGGAACAGCTTTGCCTTGGAAGCTATGGCAATCGCTACCCACCACACTGGTGAAACTCAGCTTCAGTTCATCGAACACCATTGGCTTAGGGCTAGACGAAGCAATCCACTCCAGCGCCAAAATCCCGGTCTCCTGCAAAACCTGCCTGACCGTATTGGAATCTATGACGCACTTGCGCGTACCGGACTCGACCTGCAGCAAACCCTTATCACCGTCGACGTGTGCCGGAATGGCAAGGCCACCCTTTTTCAGTATTTGCTCAACCACTTGGGCTGCACCGCATCGAGTAACACCATCGCTATCTCCCCGCGTGCCTTGGTAATCCACTACCGCAAGAAGGTCGCTGATAGTTTCACTGGTAGCGGATGGGTCGAAGATAGCCAACAGGTGAAAGCCTCCCTGAACCGAGATCTCCACTCCGGGGAACAGGTGCAGTTTCCGAAAACCATCAGGCGGCGAGCCTGCGCGGGCCATTGTCTCCATATCCGCATAAGCCGCTTTGAGCTTGTCGATCCACTCGCCTGTGTTGTGGTCTGTGATCGCTACGCAGTCAATTTCGGCAGCCATGTATTTGAGCAACCATGTCTTCGGCGTTAGCTCGCTCGGCTTTCCGATGGCATTCTGCCAGGCGCTAGTGTCCTTGGAGGCAGGAGTATGAGTGTGGAAATCGAATTTCCACCAGCGCGCGCCGGGGTAGGGCCAAGGTTGGCTCATGAATTTCTCCTGATGACAACTATTTGCTGAAACCGTGCCCATCCAGCCGGTCAAGAATGGCCAGCGCCTGTTCAGGGTTTCCGCTGGCGGCCGCCGCACGAAAACGTGATTCGGCATCAAAGGCCGCGATGGCCTGTACACTGAACTCCTCCAGCAGCTTGTTCACACTCAGCCCCCTGCTCTGGGCAAGCGACTTCAGCCGCTGCGCCGTGTCATCCGGCAAACGAATTGTCAGTGTGCTCATGCCTGCACCTCCAGAAATTCATGTGGGGTCTGTATGCGCAACCCCGGCCATGACAACTCACCCCGCCGAAGATCACGCACGTTGTGTGTCACGATGGCTTCAGCTCCGCCAGCAATCGCCAGTTCGATCAGATGATTGTCGCCTTCATCCGGCAAATTGGGGCGCCACCCATAGTACACACGCACCCAGCGTCCCCTGACTGCCAAAGCAGCCAGAACCTGCCGCCTTTCTTCAGGCGTTGTCTCCTGGGTCCACACAGGCCGTCCAAGCAGATCTTCGTACTCCTGCCATAGCGCATTGCCAAACAGGGGGCGAAGATCTCCCGACAATATCCTTCTCAGAACCAGCCGCGAAACGCCGCCCCCCGAACGGAGCGCAGAGACAAAAACATTGGTGTCCAGAACGATCTCTCGCATCTTTGGATGCTAGCATATACGCTGTCATTCATATCGGCAAGCATGGCAGCCAAATGGGCGGATGAGCGGTTGCTGCCGACTGCGCCGTGCCCGACCCCATTGTTCAACCACCCGACACATCCCATGCACAGAGCCCTGTTCAGCACCCTGAGCGCCATCGCTCGCCTTGACTTCGAGGCGAGCAGCGGGCCGGGCTCGAAAATGGGCTGGAACCATCGCGGCAGCGGCACGGTTCAGGTGATGGTGGATGGCAGCGACATCCACTTCACCGACAGCTTCACGCTGGACAACGGCACACCCTGCCTCGACCGCAAGTGCTGGCGCTTCACCGATGAGGGCATCATCTTCCGGCATTATCGGCAGCAGCAGTTTCTGGATATCCTGCTGTTCCCCTGGCCAGCTACCCCAGCCGGGAGTGGCCGATCACGCGCTCACACCAGCCTGTGGCCCTCCACGGACTCCGCTGCCCCATCGGGCCATGATGCGGCTTCCCATGACGCCTCCCTGCCCCTGCGCGGGCATGTGGCAGAAAGCGGCCCCATCCTGCTTGCCACAAGATCCCCCTACCTGTGCCCGCCCGACACCTACGACGGCACACTGCGGCTGAACGGCAGCACGCTGACACTGTCCCTGCGCATCACGGGCACGCGCAAGGACGAATCCATCCGCTACACCTATACACCCGCCGCCTGAGCGCCAGCTGGAAAAGACAAGTCCCCCCTCCCGCAGCGCCTCACGTATACACCACGAAAAAACATGTAAGCGTTTTTTTCTGCCGTAAAAGCCCCGGTAATTCGCGCAGGAAAATCCCCCGCCCCACCATGTAGCCGGCGCAGAATGGCAGATAGCGCACCATCATGGATGCGTGGGGAGGAGACATGTTTCACCGGATTGCCCCGGTAGCTGCCACGTTGCTGCTTTCGGCAACGCTCATGGTGCCTGTCACGGCCCAGGAGCAGACAACACTGACCATTGCCACCGTATCCAACCCGGATATGGAACGCCTGCAACGGTTATCGAAGCACTTCACCGATGCTCACCCGGGTATACGCCTGAACTGGGTGACACTGGATGAGAACACGCTGCGCCAGCGCGTAACCACCGACATCGCCACCAAGGCTGGTCAGTTCGACATTGTCTCGATTGGCAGCTATGAAGTGCAGATCTGGGCGAAACGCGGCTGGCTGTCAAAGCTGGACGCACTACCGCCCGGTTATGACGTGGACGACCTGCTGCCCTCGATCCGCCAGGATGCCACGCTGGAGGGTGCGCTGTACGCAGCGCCCTTCTACGGCGAATCGGCATTCACCATGTATCGCAAGGACATCTTTGCGCAGGCCGGGCTGACAATGCCCGAAGCCCCCTCGTGGGATTTCATCCGCTCGGCTGCCACGAAGATTGCCAGCCAGAACAAGGACGTGCATCCGCTCTGCCTGCGCGGCAAACCGGGCTGGGGCGAGAACATCACCACCATCACCGCAATGGCCAACGCCTGGGGCGCAAGCTGGTTCAACCGCCAATGGCAGCCACAATTCAATCAGAAGCCGTGGGCCGATGCGCTGAACGAATACGTGAGCCTGATGCAGACCTTCGGGCCACCCGACGCAGCGAAGAACGGCTATCTCGACACGCTGGGCATGTTCCGCGAAGGCCGCTGTGCCATCTGGGTGGACGCCACGGTGGCTGCATCGGCCATTACCGATCCACAGACATCCCGCGTGGCCGACAAGGTGGGCTTTGCGCTGGCACCGGACAAGGCACAGGGCAAACGCAGCAACTGGCTGTGGATCTGGGCGCTGGGCGTGTCTGCCACGTCCACGCATCAGCAGGCAGCACAGCAGTTCGTGGCCTGGGCCACCTCAAAACAGTATGCCGCACTGGTGGGACAGCAGGACGGCTGGCTGCACGCACCGCCGGGAACACGCGCTTCACTCTATGCCAACCCGGACTATCTGAAGGCAGCCCCCTTTGCACCGCTGGTGGCGCAATCCATCCGTGAATCCGACCCGACGAAACCCAGCGTGCAACCGGTGCCCTACACCGGCATCCAGTATGTGCGCATTCCCGAATTTCCGGGCATCGGTACCGCCGTGGGATCGCAGTTTGCCAAGGCGGTCAGCGGCGATCTCGGCATTCCGGAAGCCCTCGACAATGCCCAATGGGTGACGGACCAGGTGATCCGTCGCGCTCAGTTCATCGAACGATAAACAACGCGACGCGAGGAGAGACAGATGAATCAGAATACCGAATCGCTGCGCGCGACCATTGCCGGCATGGATGACGAAGCCCTGCCGGTGCCCGAGCACCGCACGCACGGCGCCGGCCATTTTCTGGGGCTTTACGCGGCCGAGCACGTGGCCGCCACCGAATTCGTGGCAGGTGCATCCTTCGTGGCCTGGGGCGCCACGGTGGGGGACGTGCTGTGGGGACTTTTGATCGGCAACACCCTGGCCGTGATCAGCTTCTGGCTGCTGACGGCCCCGATTGCCGTCAGGACCCGGCTGAGCCTCTACACCTATCTTGAGCGCAACATGGGCGAGAAATTCTCTCGCATCTACAACGGCGCCAACGTGCTCATCTTCGGCGTGATTTCCGCAGCCATGATTACCGTGTCGGCCACCGCCGTGCGCAGGCTGTTCGACATTCCACCGCAGGTGGAAGCCTATCCCACCAGTCTCGGCTTCGTCATCGTGGCGCTTGCCGTGGGCTTCATCGTGGTGCTGGTCGCCTACTATGGTTTCAACGTGCTCTCGGAATTTGCCAGCATCTGCGCGCCGTGGCTGATGGTGTTTTTCACCGCTGGCGGCATGGTGCTCATTCCGGCACTGAACGAAGCACTCACCGGCTACACCACGCTGACGAGTTTTGCCGATTTTGCCAATCTCGCCGGTGCCACGGTATTTACCGGCCTGGACACCGAAGGCAAACCGGGCATCGGCATATGGGAAATCATCGGTTTTGCCTGGTCGGCGAACACCGTGGCGCACGTCGGCCTGATCGACATGGCGCTGTTCCGCTACGCACGCAAATCCTCCTATGGCCTCTGCAGCTTCACCGGCATGATGTTCGGTCATTATGTGGCGTGGATTTCTGCAGCGCTGATGGGTGCTGCCACCGCCTACATCATGAAGACCAGCATTGCCGTGGTGGAGCCCGGAGATGTGGCGTGGTATGGCCTGGGCGCATCCGGCTTCGTCATCGTCATCGTGGCTGGCTGGACCACCGCAAACTCCAACCTCTATCGCGCAGGCCTCGCCGGACAGGCGGTATTTCCGAAACTGTCCCGTGCCAAAGTCACCCTGGCCATCGGTTTCGGTGTGTTGCTGTGCAGTCTCTTTCCCTTCATCTACCGGGGATTCCTGCCGCTGCTCACCTACGCCGGGCTCATCCTCGTGCCAGTGGGCGGCATCGTCTTTGCCGAACAGGTTCTGTTTCCACGCCTGAAGATGCGCAGCAACTGGATGCGCCTGAAAGGGCTGCGTGACAACCGGCCTGCACTCATCAGCTGGATTGCCTCGCTGGTCTTCGGCTTCGGGCTGAACCTGCTCGACGTGATGCCATTCGTCTGGCTGTTTGTGCCAAGCTGGATTCTGTCGATCGTGCTGTACACCGTGCTCTCCAAAAAGGAAGGCGCCGATCAGCATTATCCCGAGGCAGAAAAACGCGAAGCAGAATTCGATCAGGCCGTGAAGGCATACCACGCAGAACTGGCCGCCAGGGAAAGCGTGGTCCACACTGCCGACCGTTCGCCGCTGACGAGGATCGTCCGGGCCATCTGGATCATCAGCCTGATCGTTCCGGCGGTGCTGGCCTGGCGCGTGCTGTTCAGCAGCCCCGATCTGTACGACTACTACGTGAACCGCGAGATGTTCTACGACATCAGCATCTGGTGTACCTTCGCCTATTTCATCTTTGCGTGGTGGGAGCTGAAACGCACCAAGGCGTTCCGGCAGGCACAGCAGACTGCAGGCGCCTGACTGCGCCACGCATCGGGGCCGTCCCCCAACAGGCGCCCCCTCGCTGGCGGGTTTCCCTGCATCCGGAACCCGCCCCCTCCTCCCCGGCAAGAGTCCGGGGAAACCGGGCAACATCACGATTGCGATGCAAACTGCCCGATACAGGCTGGCAGTCCACGCCGGCCTGTCAGCCCGCATCCGGGGCGCGGCCAATCTGGTCAGGTCACGACAAGGGATTCCTCCCGCGCCGCAGTCCTTCGGACGGTCCCAACGGGGGCTCCGCACGCCTCTAACGTCACCAGCATCCGGCGGTGCGATCAGCCAAAGTCCGGCTCCCGGAACCGCCAGATAGTTACCCGCATCTATGAACCTTTCATGAACGGTTCATTTTTGTAAACAAATCATATTAATAACTACCAGATGTTTCAATGTTAGCCCGAACCTGGTGGTGTTTCTGCCAGAATCCCTTCACTCCAATTTGACCTTCTCTTGCGATTCTCATAAACCGCGCGCCGCCCTCCTGGCATGGCCGCTTCGCCCACGTTCCACGTCGGTAGCTTCCTCCCGACTCCCGATCTCACGTTGCAGCCTATCCATGAGTACCCGTTTTTCTGACGTACTGGCGCGTCTGCCTGCCAGGAGCAGACCCGCCTCCGCACCCGAAGTGCGCAGTCGGCTCACCCTTGCGCCGAATCCCCATCTGTCCGTCAAGACGACGCCGGCCCTGCGTGATCCGGCCCCTCCATCCGGAGAGGACAGCGGGCTGCAGCACACGGACACTCCATCGGCCTCCTCGCCAGCATCGACACCCGGCACCATCCCCGGTATCCCGGCGCTCGACGGCCTGCCGGGCAACATGCGCCCCGCCTCACCGCCAGAGAACTCACCACGCAGGGCATCGCCCTACTTCGCACCGGGCCACACACCAGAAAGCTCGCCGGAAGGCATGCCGGAGGGTTTTCTCCCCCTGCCCCCGGAAAGCACGGACCTGCCCGGCGAGAAAAAGAAGAAAGAGAAGAAAGGCAAGAAGAAGGACAAGAAGCGCAAGGAAGCCGCCCTGCTGGTCGATACCGAGACGCTGGCGAATGGCAACGGCATCCTCGGCAGCAAGCGTGGCGTGGAAACCATGTTCCGCAACGTCTTCCGCTCCGAGCTGGACCTGATCACGCTGGCCGCCACCAAGGCGAACATCATGATCTCGCTGAACGGCCTGATCGTCTCCGCCCTGATGATTTCGGGCGCCTTCATCCATGCAGCCTCGCCGCAGTTTTTCGTGCCGGTAGGCATCTTCATGGTCACGGCAGCTGCCTCCATCGTATTTGCCCTGCTGGCGGCCTCACCCGAGCGCAGCACGCTGCCGCACGCTTTCTGGCAATGGCTGAAGGACGTGTTCCGCCGCAAGGCTCGCCTGCGCGACTTCAACAAGCGCGTCGTGCATCAGAAAGAGCATTTCGTGGCCGATGAAGCCAACATCCTGATCTTCAAGGACAGGGTGAAGCTCTCACGCGAGGACTATCTGGATCGCATGTTCGAGACCATCAACAGCCGCCAGCTCATCTATACCAAGATGAGCGAACAGCTCTACTGGCTGGGCCTGATGGCAAACCAGAAGTTCAAGTACCTGAACATGTCCTATTCCATCTTCCGCTGGGGGCTGCTGGCCTCTGCCGTAGCCTTCATCGGCATCCGCTTCGTGCCCGGCGCAGCACAGGGCGATGGCAACGGCAGCAATGGCAGTACTGCTGCAGAAGGCTTCAACCTCTCCGCCATCAGCGCCCTCTTTGGTGGCAGCAGCCAGATCCCCCAGCAGTTCCAGGGCACCTATGAGCCCTCGTCGGTGCTGCAACTGGACGATGGCCGCATCCTGATCGTCGAGGATGAATCCCGACGCTCGCTGGGCCTGCTCACGGCGGGCAGCAACGGCAAGCTCACCGAGAATGAAGATATCGACACCGGGCTGGTGCAGAGTGTGGGCCGCAAGCTCAACGACATGGAAGCGCTCACCCGCGACAAGGCCGGCAACATCTACTCCATCACCTCGCACTCGACAAACCGGCAGGGCGAGCGCAACCCCAACCGTGAAGTACTGATGCGCTTCCGCATTGCGGGCGACAAGGTGGCAGACCCGCTGACCCACACAAAACTTGTCGACCAGCTGACGGCCTCTGGCCCGCTGCAGACCATGATCGAGGCCAGGACAGGTTCACGTGCCGATTTCCGGAAAACCAACATCGAGGGCATGAGCTACGACCAGGAAAAGGGTCATCTGCTGCTGGGCTTTCGTGAACCGGTGGTCAATGGCAAGACCATGATCCTCGCCATTGGCAACCCTGATGCCATGTTCACGCAGAAGGCCGCGCCGCAATTCGTCGATGCCTACTTTCTGGACATGAAGGGCAATGGCATCCGTGGCATGAGCTGGGATGCCGCGCAAAAGCGCTATCTGCTCACCAACGAGATACGCAACGCGGCCGGCAAGAACCGCTCGCACCTGTGGTCGTGGAACGGCAACGCCGATTCGGCCCCTGTCGACATCACGCCACCTGCCTTCAAGGAGATGAAGAACGTGGAAGGCGTGGGCACCGTGCGCATGAACGACAAGCCGGGCTACCTGTTCACCAGCGATGAAGGAGATGCCGCCCTCGGCACGAAGGGGCAGTATCTCTGGCTGGCAGAAGAAGATCTGAAGCCCTGAGCAGGCGCGCAAAGCGCCAGAGCGCCTGGCCCATGTGCAGCCTCCTTGTGCAAGGGCCAGGCGTACCGCAGAAGCAACACCCCCGGGCAACAGACGCCGTTGCCCATACCGTTTGTCGCCTCACCAGAATCATTCGCGATCGTGCATGCTGAAATGACGGGTTTTTGCCATGCCCGCCATGAAGCTCGCCGTTGCGCTCACCTCCCTGAGCCTTCTGCTGTCCGGATGTACATCCTCGCCCTGGAAGGTCAGCAGCAAGCCCACGCTGCAACCCGTTCAGCACGTCTGCATCCAGCGAAACGACAAGGTCTCCGTCAGCGACTTCATTCCCGTACTGCAGGAACGCCTCGCCGATCACGGCATAAAAAGCCACCTGCTGACTCCTGACGACCCGCTGCCCTGTCAGACCACGCTCACCTACACGGCCGTACAGTATCAGGAGATCAAGAAATCACTAATCTACGCCAGAATTCACCTCCAGCAGAACGGCCAGGAGGTCAGCACGGGTGAGTACAAGTACAACGGCGGCTGGGAGGACCGATGGAAAAGCACCACCTACAAGGTCAACCCGATCATCGACAGGATGCTCGCCAGCGTGAGACAAGGCTGATCGCTCCCTTTCCCTGCCGTTCATTCATCGGTCCACGAATCATCCTGCACACACGATGATTCGTCAGTAAACATTTCTTTTGAACGTGCCCATCGGGGAAAACGCCTATCTCCCGGTCATGAGATACTTTTCGAGCAAGATGTAACAGATGTCAATTCTTTCGGACTGACTGCTCTGCCTCCTGACGCGCACCAGTCAGTTGGGTTATAAACCTGCTCCAGAGTATTCCCATGACCCTGAATCACTTGACACTTGCCGGTGCAATCGCGCTGGCCTTCAGCCTGTCCGCCTGCTCCGACAGCGACACCACCAACCCGATGGCAAGAACGTCTGATACCCAGAACACGGCTACCCCCCAGGACGGGGGAAATGCGCAGCTTCCTTCCAATACCCGGAATGAAACCCCAGCCAACGTGGCGAACAACCCGCTGCTGAAAGCCAGCACCCTGCCCTTCGAGGCACCGGATTTCCGCACCATCAAGGCCGAGCACTTCCAGCCAGCCATCGAGGAAGGCATGAAGCAGCAGCTGGCCGAGATCAGTGCCATTACCGGGAACAGCGAAGCGCCAACGGTGAGCAACACGCTGGAAGCGCTGGAACGCTCCGGCGAGCTGCTGTCACGCGCCCGCGGCATTTTCTCGAACCTCGTTGGCACCGACACCAATGACACGCTGCGCGCCGCCCAGACCGCGCTCGCCCCCAAACTGGCAGCGCATGCTGACGCAATCCGGCTCGACCCCAAGCTGTTTGCCCGGATCAAGGCGCTTTATGACGCGCGGGCCACGGCCGGCCACGATGCCGAAACCCTCCGGCTGCTGGAAGTGAGCTACCGCGACTTCGTGCTGGCCGGTGCCGAACTCTCGGACGCCGACAAGCAGAAGGTGCGCAGCCTGAACGAACAACTGGCCAGTCTCTCGACCTCATTCCAGCAGTCCCTGCTGAAGCAGACCGCCGCCGCATCCGTCATCGTCGATGATGTGAAACAGCTGGACGGCCTGAGTGCAGGCGCCATCGCTTCTGCTGCCGAAGCAGCCAAGGCTGCCGGCCACGAGGGCAAATGGCTGCTGCGCATCACCAACACCACACGCCAGCCGGTGCTGGCCTCGCTCAGCAACCGGGCACTGCGCCAGCGCGTCTGGGAAGCCTCTGCCCGGCGTGGCCTTGAAGCCGGTGACGGCGACACGCGCAAGCTGATTCTCGACATGACCCGGCTGCGTGCCGAGCGTGCCGCCCTGCTCGGCTACCCCAACCACGCCGCCTACAGTCTGGTTACGCAAATGGCGGGCACGCCAGACGCCGCCATCAGAATGCTCAAGGACATGGTGCCGGATGCGCTGGCCAACGCCCGGCGTGAAGCCGACGAACTGAAGGCAGCCATCAGGGCAGATGGTCATGACTTCGAGCTGCACCCCTGGGACTGGGAGCATTACGCCGAGAAGGTTCGTGCAACGAAGCACGACTTCGACCCCGAATCGGTGAAGCCCTATTTCGAGCTGAACCGTGTGCTGAAGGATGGCGTGTTTTACGCCCTCAACCGTTTCTACGGCATCAGCTTCCGTCAGCGCACCGACCTGCCGGTCTACCACCCGGATGTGCAGGTGTTCGACGTGCTGGATGCCGACGGCAGCCAGCTCGGCCTGTTCTATGCCGATTACTACGCCCGGCCGAGCAAGCGCGGCGGCGCCTGGATGTCGTCATTCCGCATCCAGAGCGAGTTGCTGAACCGGAAACCCGTCGTCATCAACGTGATGAACATCGCCAAGCCGGCAGCGGGCCAGCCGACCCTGCTGAGCTTTGATGAAGTGACCACCATGTTCCACGAGATCGGGCACGGCATTCACGGCCTGTTCTCGAGGGTGCGTTATCCGTCGCTGGCAGGTACTGCCGTCTCGCGTGACTATGTCGAATTCCCGTCGCAATTCGAGGAAGACTGGAATCAGCACCCCGAGATCCTGGCCAACTATGCCCGCCACCATCAGACCGGGGAGCCAATCCCGAACGAACTGATGCAGAAGATGCTCGGCGCAAACCGTTTCAACGAGGGCTTCGACACGCTGGAATACCTGTCGGCCGCCCTGCTCGATCTGGAATGGCATACCCAGGCGGCCAGCAGCCAGGTCGATGATGTCGAAGCCTTCGAGAAGGCTGCACTGGCAAAACATGGCGTGGACTACGCGCCGGTGCCGCCGCGCTATCGTAGCGGGTTCTTCCAGCACATCTTCAGTGGTGGTTACGCAGCCAGCTACTACGCCTACATCTGGGCAGAAGTGCTGGCCGCCGATGCCTTTGCCCACGTGCAGCAACAGGGCGGACTGAAGCGGGAACTGGGCAACCAATATCGGCAGCAGATCCTGTCACGCGGCAACACCCAGGACACCATGACCATGTATGAAGCATGGCGCGGTGCCAAGCCCGATCCTCAGCACCTGCTGCGGCGCCGTGGGCTTGCCACGACGGCAGCCAACTGAGCCCCTGCCGGGAAACTGCACGAGGCGGGCAAGCGCCTGTCTGGTGCCTTCCCCGGCATGAGCCAAAATGCAAAAGAGCCCCTGTTTTTCAACAGGGGCTCTTTTTTGAGCGCAGGCAGAACGCTGGCGATGAGGGCTCCCGTGTCGTCACGCCGATGACAGCTCAGACCACCACTGGCGCTGATCCTGCACGAGTGGCCGACCTGACAAACACACTGTTAGCAGCTCATGCAGTGCCATCAAACGATGCAAGCGTACTCGACAAAATGCAGACCGCTTAACCCCCCCACCATAAATCCAGCAGCAAGGCTCAAGCTCCTTCAGCGCCGCCGGATGAAAAAGATCGACACGTCTTCCTCGTCGATCTGCGCCAGCAGCGCGTTGCCGGTCTGCTGGCAGAAGGCGGAAAAATCCTGCTTCGAGCCCGGGTCGGTGGCTTCCACGCGAAGCACCTGACCACTCTGCAGGGTGGCCAGAGCCTTCTTGGCCCGCAGGATGGGCAGCGGGCAATTCAGCCCGCGTGCGTTCACCTCTGCATCGGGCGCGGGCAGGCCCTCCTGCGCCTGCACATGAGCCCCCACATCGGATGTCGTCATTTCCGGCCTCCTGCCTGACGCATGCGCTGCAACGACATCATCAGGCCGCCAGCTGCTGCTGCACGCGATCCTGTGCAGCCTTCAGCGCCCCGTCGAGGGCAGCCACGTCGGTGCCGCCGGCCATCGCAAAGTCGGGCTTGCCGCCGCCCTTGCCGCCAACATCGGCAGCCACCGAAGCCACCAGCTCACCGGCCTTGATCCGGCCAACCAGATCGGCCGACACGCCGGCAGCCAGCTGCACCTTGCCGTCAGCCGCTGCAGCCAGCACCACCACCACCGATTGCAGCTTGTCCTTCAGCTGATCGACAGTGGCACGCAATGCCTTGGCATCCATGCCGTCGAGACGGGCAACCAGCAGGTGGGCACCACCCGCCAGCTTGACGGCACGTGCCGCCAGATCGGCGCCCTGGCTGCTGGCAGCCTTGGCCTTCAGCCGGTCGAGGTCACGGCCCAGCTCCTTCACCTGTGCCTGCAACTGGGCAATGCGCTCGGGCAGCTCGGCAACCGGCGAACGCAGTGCGCCGGCAGCCTGGCCCAGCACGCCCAGCTGCTGTTGCACCCAGGCCAGCGCGCCCTCACCCGTCATGCCTTCGACACGACGGATGCCAGCCGCCACACCACCTTCGGACGCGATCTTGAAGAAGCCGATCTCGCCGCTGCGCGCTACGTGCGTGCCACCGCAGAGTTCGCGGGTATCGGCCACGTCGACCACGCGCACGGTATCGCCATACTTCTCTCCAAAGAGCGCCATCGCACCCAGCGCAATGGCTTCGTCATAAGACATCTGCCGGATGACGGTTTCCTGATTGGCGCGGATACCGGCATTGACGATGGCCTCGACTGCCTGGATTTCATCGGCCGACATCGGCTTGTTGTGGCTGAAGTCGAAACGGGTGTGATCGGGATCGACCAGCGAGCCTTTCTGTGCCACATGCGAGCCCAGCACCTCGCGCAGAGCCTTGTGCAGCAGGTGGGTGACCGAGTGGTTGCGCGTGATGCGACCACGCCGGGCGACATCCACCTCGGCGTCGATGGCATCGTCAACCGCAAGCTTGCCAGAGGCGACACGTCCCTGATGGCCCCAGACATCGGCCTTGATCTTCTGGGTGTCGGCTACATCGAAACGCAGGCCACCGTTGCCGATGAACACGCCCTGGTCGCCTACCTGGCCGCCCGATTCTGCGTAGAACGGGGTCTTGTCCAGCACCACCACGCCTTCTTCGCCGTCATTCAGCACCTGAACCGGATTGCCCTGACGGTAGAGCGCCAGCACCTTCGCCGATGTCTTGAGCTGGTCATAACCGATGAAACGGGTGGGCTCGCCACTGTAATCGAGCACCACGCCGCCCTTGAAGCGGCCAGCCGCACGGGCCTGATCGCGCTGCTGCTGCATGGCCCTGTCGAAACCGGCCTCGTCCACCGACACGCCGCGCTCGCGGCAGACATCGGCGGTGAGATCGAGCGGGAAGCCGAAGGTGTCATGCAGCTTGAAGGCGGTTTCGCCATCGAGCACCTCTCCCTGCTTCAGCCCGGCCAGCGCCTGCTCCAGCAGGCTCATGCCGTTGGCAATGGTCTCGAAGAAACGGCTTTCCTCGCCCTTCAACACCTCGATGATGCGGGCCTGATCGCGCTTCAGCTCGGGGTAGGCATCGCCCATCTCGGCCACCAGCGCCGGCACCAGCGCATGGAAGAAGGGTTGGCGCGCGCCCAGCTTGTAACCATGACGCACGGCGCGGCGGATGATACGGCGCAGCACGTAGCCCCGGCCCTCATTGCCCGGCACCACACCATCGGCAATGGTAAAGCCGCAGGCGCGGATATGGTCGGCAATCACCTTCAGCGACGGGCTGCCGGCCTCGGGCTTGCCTCCCGCTGCTTCCACGGCCTTTGCAGCAGCCGTCAGCAGGTTCACGAACAGGTCGATCTCGTAATTGGAATGCACGTGCTGCAGCACGGCGGCCATGCGCTCCAGGCCCATGCCGGTATCCACGCTGGGACGCGGCAGCGGGTGCATCACGCCGGCCTCGTCGCGGTTGAACTGCATGAACACGTTGTTCCAGATCTCGATGAAGCGGTCGCCGTCTTCGTCGGGGCTTCCCGGCGGGCCACCGGCCACATCCGGGCCGTGGTCGTAAAAGATTTCGGTGCAGGGGCCGCAGGGGCCGGTGTCACCCATCATCCAGAAATTGTCGGAAGCGTAGCGTGCGCCCTTGTTGTCACCGATGCGCACGATGCGGTCTGCCGGCACCCCGATCTGGTTGTGCCAGATGTCGTAGGCTTCATCGTCTTCGGCATACACCGTGACCAGCAGCTTTTCCTTCGGCAGCCCGAAGACTTCGGTCAGCAGCTCCCAGGCGTAATGGATGGCATCGCGCTTGAAGTAGTCACCGAACGAGAAATTGCCCAGCATCTCGAAGAAGGTGTGGTGACGCGCGGTGTAGCCGACGTTTTCAAGGTCGTTGTGCTTGCCGCCTGCGCGGATGCACTTCTGCGACGTGGTGGCCCGGGTGTAGGCACGCTTGTCGAAGCCCAGGAACACATCCTTGAACTGGTTCATGCCGGCATTGGCAAAGAGCAGCGTGGGGTCGTCATGCGGCACCACCGGGCTGGACGCCACGATCGTGTGGCCTTTCGACTCGAAGAACTTGAGAAACTTCTGGCGGATTTCGGCAGACTTCATGGTGGATGACGTGGACTGACCCTGAACGGAATCAGGCATTTTACCGGCAGGCAGCAATGGCTACCAGCAAGGATGCGCGAACCTGTAGTGTGGTTGTGTTTTGCCTGAACAGGCTGGTCGGTGCCGCCCCTGCCCCACTCTGCCTGGCGGCCCCTCGACAGCGCCTCTTTCGGGGGGGGGGAGGCAACCCGACACGAGCCCCTCCCTCACAACGGTCCCGGTAAAACCGATCAACACCTGCCTCTGCAACGTACCCGCGCCCCGCCCCTTACCATATCCCCTGCAAGCGCATCACCGTGTGGGCAGGTAGCACGGCCAACCAGCCTGTTGCTCCCATTGCTGCCCTACCCTGTTTTGCGCCCTGCTTGCCTGCCTTTTCCCGGAGACATCATGACCGCAACACAAACCCCTTCCCTGAAGCTCGCATTCCTCGGCCTTGGCGTGATGGGCTACCCGATGGCCCGCCACCTCTCTGAGGCTGGTCATGAGGTGACGGTATACAACCGCACGGCTGCCAAGGCCGAAAAATGGCTGACCGAACGCCAGACCGCCGGCGCCGGAGACAGAAGCCGCACGGCCGCAACGGCGCGTGAAGCAGCCCAGGCTGCCGACATCGTGTTTGCCTGCGTGGGCAATGACGACGACCTGCGCAGCGTGGTGCTGGGTGAGCATGGCGCCTTTGCCGGCATGAAGCCGGGCGCAATCTTCGTGGACCACACCACCGCATCGGCCGATGTGGCACGCGAGCTGGGCGCCATCGCCCGCGAGAAAGGGCTGGCCTTCGTCGATGCACCGGTATCCGGCGGACAGGCCGGCGCCGAGAATGGCGTGCTGACCGTGATGTGCGGTGGCACCGAGGCCGATGTAGCGCGGATGCAGGGTGCAGCGAACGCCTATTCCCGCGCCATCACCCGCGTGGGCGATGTGGGTGCCGGACAACTGGCGAAGATGGTGAACCAGATCTGCATCGCCGGCCTGGTGCAGGGACTCTCCGAAGCCATCCATTTCGGCCAGGTGGCGGGGCTGGACATGAAACAGGTGCTGGATGTCATCAGCAAGGGCGCCGCGCAGTCATGGCAGATGGAAAACCGTGGCAAGACGATGGTGGACCGGCAATTCGACTTCGGCTTTGCCGTGGACTGGATGCGCAAGGATCTGGGCCTGTGCCTGGCTGAAGCGAAGCGCAATGGCGCAACACTGCCGGTGACGGCGCTGGTGGACCAGTTCTATGGCGACGTGCAGAACCTGGGCGGAAAGCGCTGGGACACCTCCAGCCTGATCGTGCGCTTCGATGCGCTGAAAGGCACCGGAAAACCCGACTGAGTTCCCCGGAGCGTGTCATGCCCAAGTGCAGTGACACGCTCCGGCAGCCGTTCAATGCTGCCGGCGCCAGAGGGCTCCTGGCTCGAAAAGGCTGGCAAGGCGGGCACGGTCGCTGGCGTCGAGCGCCTGCTCGATGGCATCCAGCTCGGCCCGCACGCTGCGGGCGGCTGCCAGCACTTCATCGCGGTTGTGAACAAGGATGTCGGCCCAGAGACCGGGCGACGAGGCCGCAATCCGTGTCGTGTCCAGCAGGCCCTTGCCGGCGTAGGCGCTGGCGCTTTCCGTGTCACGCGCCACGGCAGAAGCCAGAGCAAAGGCCACGGCATGCGGCCAGTGGGAAATGCGCGCATAGACCCGGTCATGCACGTCCACCGGCATCAGTTCCACCATCGAGCCAAGCCCTGACCAGAAGTCGCGCAGACGCTCGACCACCCCGGCATCGGATTCGGGCAAGACGCTGAGAATCACGCGGCGATCGGCAAACAGTGCCGGCTCGGCGGCATCCGGGCCGGCGCGCTCGCTGCCGGCAATGGGATGGCTGGCCACGAAGCGGCGCAGCACCTGCATTGCTGCGGGCGGCAACGCGGGCTGCGCACAGCCCGATTGGGAACCCTGCTGCCCTGCCATGTCAGCCGGCTGTCGTGCAGCAGGGAAAGTTGCCGGCACCATCTCGTCGGCAAGATGTCGAGGCTGGGGCTGAACTGTGGCAACTGGATCACTCTCCTGCACAGCCTGCCGCAGGGCCGTCACGATGGGCGCCTTCACGCTGGACACATCGGTAAGCACGGCATGTGCCGGCATATGCGCCAGGATCTCGGGCAGCAAGGCACAGTTGACGGAAATGGGCGCGGCCAGCACGACCAGATCCGCTTCACGCACGGCCTCGGCCACCGAGGCTGCACGCCGGTCGAACAGTCCCAGCACCATCGCACGGGAAATATCCGGCTCGACGCCAAAGCCGATGCGCTCGACCGCCGGCATGCGGGCACGCAGCGCAGCAGCCAGCGAACCGCCGATCATGCCGGTACCGAGGATGGCCACCCTGGGAAATACGCTCATCGTTTCCTGCCACTCAAGACATCAACGTGACAGGATCTGCTTCAGCGCAGCCAGCAGGCGTTCGTTTTCTTCGGGCAGGCCCACCGAGATGCGCAACCACTCAGGCAGGCCGTAATTGCCCACCGGCCGCACGATGACACCGGCACGCAGCAGAGCATCGTTGATGGCCGCCGCATCGCCCACCTTCACCAGCAGGAAATTGCCCGATGACGGCACATAGGCCAGGCCCAGTTCATCAAAGCCTTTCGCCAGTTGCGCCAGGCCCTGCTGATTGAGCTGATAGCTGCGCTCAAGATAATCGTCGTCGGCCAGCACCGCCTGGGCAGCGGCCAGGGCCAGCGCGTTCACGTTGAAGGGCTGACGGATGCGGCCCATCAGATCGGTGAGCGTAGGTTGTGCCACGGCAAAGCCTACACGCAACCCGGCCAGGCCAAAAGCCTTGGAGAAGGTGCGTGACACGATCAGGTTGGGAAAGCGCTTCACCCAGCCAAGGGCATCGTAACGTTGCTCGGGCCGAAGATATTCGGTGTAGGCTTCGTCCAGCACCACCGCCACCCGGGGTGGCACGCGATCAAGAAAGCGCAGCAGCACATCACCGGCCACGAAGGTGCCCGTGGGGTTGTTGGGATTGGCAATGAAGACCACGCGCGTCTGCGGCGTGATGGCGGCCAGCATCGCGTCGAGATCGCAGCCGTAATCCCGGTCGGGCACCTCGACGCCACGCGCGCCAATGGCCTGCGCCACCAGCGGATAGACGAGAAAGCCGTAGCGCGAATAGACGATCTCCTGCCCGGCCGCGCACAACGCACGTGCCGCCAGTTCCAGAATGTCGTTGGAGCCGTTGCCCAGCGTGATCCAGGCCGGATCGACACCGTAGCGCGCAGCGAGCGCCTGTTTCAGGTCGTGCCCATTGGCATCGGGATAGATCGCCCCTTCCCCGACCACGGCCTTCACGGCCGCCTGTGCCGATGCCGACATGCCCAGCGGATTTTCGTTGGAGGCCAGCTTGATGATGCCGGCCGGGTCGAGCCCCAGCTCACGTGCCACGTCGGCAATGGGCCGCCCGGGCCGATAGGGAGCGATGCCTTTCACGCCGGCGGGTGCGCCATCGGCGGGCGATGCAGATACAGACACGTTGCTCATCATTGACTCCTGTTGTCCCCCGGATTTTTTTCTGCAGGACCCCGGCGACATCACGGGCACGAGACACCCGGCATGCCAGCTCATCGACGGGGTTTCAGTCATCGACGAGCGTCACGAGATCGAGACAGTGATAATTTGTCCCAGAGCGGCGATCAGAGCACCCCGGCCCATTCGGACGGATAGGAACCGAGCCACTTGAAGAAGGCCGCACGCGACTTCAGCTCGTCGAGCGCACGCTGCACCCCTTCGTCCTCCCGGTGCCCGGTGAGGTCGATGTAGAAATAGTATTCCCACCCGCCCTGCCGACGGGCCGGGCGCGACTCGAAACGCTTCATCGAGACGCCATGCCGCGACAACGGCTCGATCAGCTCATGAAGCGCGCCGGCACGGTCGGGCACGCCAAGGATCAGCGATGTCTGATCCATGCCGCAACGTGCCACCTGCTGGTTGCCGACGACGAGGAAACGGGTCCGGTTCATCGGGTCATCCTGGATGGCGTGCGCCACCGCAGTGAGCCCGTAGAGCACCACGGCACTTTCACTGCCGATGGCACCGATCGTCGGATCTTCGGAAGCCCTGCGTGCCGCCTCACCGTTGCTGCTGACCGGCAGGATTTCCACGCCCTGAAGATTCTTCTGCAGCCACAGCGTGCACTGGGCCAGCGCCTGCGGATGCGCCATCACCTGTTTCACGTCGGCGAGCTTTCCGGTCTTCGACATGAGCACGTGCCGCACGGGCACGGTGATCTCGCTGGCAATCTGCAGCGTGGTGTTCAGGAAAAGATCCTGGCTGCGCGTGACCGAGCCCTCGGTGGAGTTCTCGATGGGCACGACGCCAAAATCGACGTTGCCCGATTCTGCCACCCTGAAGACATCGTCGATGGTGGCACAGGGCACGCCCTCGACGGCATCGCCGAAACGCTGCCGCATCGCCTGCTCCGAGAAGGTGCCCACCGGGCCCAGGAAGGCCACGCGCAAGGCACGTTCCAGCCCGCGACAGGCCGACATCAGCTCACGCCAGATGGCCCGGATTGCCGAGGAAGGCAAGGGACCGGGGTTCCGTTCCTGCAGTCCCTTGATGATGAGGGCCTCACGCTCGGGACGATAGACCGGAGCATCGTCATCACCTTTCTTGAGCTCACCAATACGCTGCGCGAGACGCGCGCGCTGGTTCACCAGGTCGAGCAACTGCCTGTCCAGCGCGTCGATTTCCTGCCTGACAGCCTTGATCTCCTCGTGGGCCATTTTTTCGCTTAACTCCTGCTCATCATCGACGGGGAACATGCCCCCATTTTGCCGTGTTCGGGCGGACATTTTCTGCCCGGCAGACTGACCAAGTCCCGTCTGCCCGGCGGACTACCACTCCCGACGGCACGCCCCACTGATGCGGACACACCACACCGGACGACCGTCTGACACCCAATAAACCACGTTCACACCCCGAACTGTAACAACAGAAACAGTCAGTGCATTTCTTCATACCTTTTTCGGCGCGGCCGCTTCAGAATGAATGCACCACTCCGCTGACTGTCATGAAAAACTCCCTGCTCACCATTGCCCTCGCTGGCTGGTTGGCCTTCGGCCAGACCGCTCAGGCACAACCGCAGCACGTTCCCGACAAGGCAGACCCCGTCCAGACCACCCAGGCTCCTGCGTCCGCTTCAGCTCAGCCGCAGCTGCAGATGGCACAGATTTCCAGCCAGATGGAAAGCTCCATCTCCGCTTCTCACCCGGCAGAAGGCGATGAGAAAGACAGCATGCCCTCGGTGCCCATCGGGCTTGCCGGACTGTTCCTCATTCTGTGCGCGCTGGTCAAGCGCCATCAGAACTGAGACCGTTGTGCTGCACACCTGAACAGATCACACGACAGGAAGACTTCATCACGATCCGTTCCCTGCCGTCATCTCCGGCCCGCTGAGCTGGAGATGACGGAGGGAGCGGATTTTTTTGGGGCGTGCAGAACTTATTCGCCCTCGGCCGGTGAGTCGGGAGCGGCATCGGCATCCCCTGCTCCGTCGGCAGCGCCTTCGGCAGGATCAGCCCCATCGGCAGCTTCCGTGCCGTCCGCACCGTCGACTTCCTCGCCTTCGGCCGCCAGTTCCTCGGCGGATTCTCCGCCGACCACCCGCTGCACCTGCGACAGCGTGTCGCCGTCTTCGACACCGATGAGCGTGACGCCCTGGGTGGCACGACCCATTTCACGGATCTCGTCGACACGGGTGCGCACCAGCACGCCACCGGTGGTGATGAGCATGATCTCGTCGGTCTCGGCAACCAGGATGGCAGCCACCATCTTGCCATTGCGCTCGGAGGTCTGGATGGCAATCATGCCCTTGGTGCCACGACCGTGGCGGGTGTGCTCGGACACCGGGGTGCGCTTGCCATAGCCATGTTCGGTGGCGGTGAGCACCGAACCGCTCTCGTCGTTGGCGACCAGCATGGCGATCACCTTCTGGCCATCTTCGAGGCTCATGCCGCGCACGCCACGGGCCGTGCGGCCCATGGCCCGCACGTCGGTCTCGGCAAAGCGCACAGCCTTGCCGGCGTCGGAGAACAGCATCACGTCGTGCTGGCCGTCGGTGACGGCTGCGCCGATGAGGTAGTCGCCCTCGTCCAGATCGACCGCGATAATGCCGGCCTTGCGGGGGTTGGAGAAGTCGGTGAGCGCCGTCTTCTTGACCGTGCCCAGGCTGGTGGCCATGAACACATAGTGCTCGTCATCGAACTGCTTGATGGGCAGGACGACGGTGATCTTCTCGCCCTCGACCAGCGGGAACATGTTGATGATGGGGCGGCCCCGCGAGGTGCGCGAACCCAGCGGCACCTCCCAGACCTTCAGCCAGTAGACACGGCCCCGGTCGGAGAAGCAGAGGATGGTGTCGTGGGTGTTGGCAATGAACAGCTGGTCGACGAAATCGTCTTCCTTGGTGCTGGCTGCCTGCTTGCCCCGGCCGCCACGGCGCTGGGCGCGGTATTCGGACAGCGGCTGGCTCTTGATGTAGCCGGAATGCGAGAGCGTGACCACCATGTCCTGCGGGGTGATCAGGTCTTCGGTGTCGATCTCGGCCGCATTCATCTCGATCTGCGAGCGGCGTGCATCCTTTGCCGGGTCGCCGAATTCCTGGACGATGGCGTTCAGGTCATCACGGATGATGGCGGTGATGCGGGCAGGCTTGGCGAGAATGTCGAGCAGGTCGAGGATCTTCTCGACCACTTCGCGGTACTCGGTGACAATCTTTTCCTGTTCGAGGCCGGTGAGGCGCTGCAGGCGCATCTGCAGGATCTCGGCTGCCTGCACTTCCGAAAGCTGGTAGGTGCCATCGGCTTGCAGGCCGGCACCAACCTCCACCGTTTCGGGGCGCAGCGCGTCGGCATCTCCGGCCGCGCGCGACACCATCTCGGCAGCGATGCCGGCTGCCCAGGTACGGGCCAGCAGGCGTTCCTTGGCCACCGGCGGCGTCGGCGAAGTCTTGATGAGTTCGATCATCTCGTCGACGTTGGCAACAGCCACCGCCAGACCTTCGAGCAGGTGGCCCCGCTCGCGGGCACGACGCAGTTCGTAGACCGTGCGCCGGGTGATGACTTCGCGCCGGTGCGAGAGGAAGGCTTCCAGCACCTGCTTGAGATTGAGGAGCCGTGGCTGGCCGTCGACCAGCGCCACCATGTTGATGCCGAAGCTGTCCTGCAGCTGGGTGAGCTTGAACAGGTTGTTCAGCACCACCTCGGCGTTTTCACCGCGCTTCAGCTCGATGACGACCCGCATGCCCTGCTTGTCGGACTCGTCGCGGATGTCGGAGATGCCCTCGACCTTCTTCTCGTTGACCAGCTCGGCGATCTTCTGCTGCAGAACCGCCTTGTTCACCTGATAGGGAATCTCGTCGACGATGATGGCCTGCCGGCTGCCCGACTTGTCCATGTCCTCGATGTGCGTCTTTGCACGCATCACCACCCGGCCACGGCCGGTGCGGTAGCCCTCGCGCACGCCGGCCACTCCATAGATGATGCCGCCGGTGGGGAAGTCGGGCGCGGGGATCTTCTCGATCACCTCGTCGAGGGTGGCCTCGGGATTGTCGAGCAGCAGCAGGCAGGCCGACACCACCTCGTGCAGGTTGTGCGGCGGGATGTTGGTGGCCATGGCCACTGCAATGCCGGTACTGCCATTGATGAGCAGGTTGGGAATGCGGGCCGGCAGCACCAGTGGCTCGGTGGTGGAGCCATCGTAGTTCGGGCCGAAGTCGACCGTTTCCTTGTCGATGTCGACCACCATCTCGTGCGCGATCTTGCGCAACCGGATCTCGGTGTAACGCATCGCAGCCGGCGGATCGCCATCGACCGAACCGAAGTTGCCCTGACCGTCGACCAGCATGTAGCGCAGGGAAAAGTCCTGGGCCATGCGCACCACGGTGTCATAGATGGCGCTGTCGCCGTGCGGGTGATATTTACCCATCACGTCGCCGACCACACGGGCGGACTTCAGATAGGGCCGGTTCCAGGCATTGTTCAGCTCGTGCATGGCATAGAGCACGCGCCGGTGTACCGGCTTGAGGCCGTCACGCACATCGGGCAGCGCACGCCCCACGATCACGCTCATCGCGTAATCGAGGAACGAGCGCTTCATTTCCT
>JAUNHU010000176.1 GCA_030523825.1 Lautropia sp.
TGGACGCCACGCGCCTGCTGCACTTTGCCAGCGATGACGACGCCGTGCGCGAGGGGACTTCGGGGCACTGAGGCCGGGCTGGCATCGAACACGCGGAAGCCCGGCTCGGGCGCGTTGCTGCCCTGGGGGCCTTCGCCCCGGGCGGGCAGCTACTTCAGGCCGCTTTGGCGGATGTCTGTCTGCAGTTTTTTTGCCTACACAGCGGCCAACAATAATCCGGGTTTCTCTCAGTGGGTAGGCTCAAATCTTGATGAAAATTTTTGTGACGTAGCTATTCGTTTGGATAGTCGTCATCGTCAAGGCTGAATGCGAGCGTCGAAAATGTGAAATACTGTACTTGAGTGTTGCTGTCGGCTGGGGCGGAAGACAAAAAGTTCTGCGGATGGGGGTAATGAGTCTGGAAACGATGTTGTCCAAGAAAATATTGGGTAGCAAGTGGTTGTCGTTTCTGTCTGTTGGGGAAAAAGCGTTTTCACTTCTTGTTGGAAGCGTTTTTGACTCGCAGGTTTTGTGTCTCTGACTTCTCCCGAAATAGCGGTGGTTTGGGAAATTGTTTGGTGTGTTATCTGTTTTTTCCTGGCCGGAGAAGTGTGTTTTTGGTTTGATGTGCGCGAATCTCGGGGTGTTTGGTGATGATGAATGATCCTTCCGTCAAATACAGTCGTCCGGAAGTGGTGGACCTTCCGGGAAGGCGTTGGCCTTCCAACGTCATCAAGTCTGCTCCTGTCTGGCTTTCCACCGATCTTAGGGATGGCAATCAGGCGTTGTTTGAGCCTATGGGGCGCGCCAAGAAAATCGCTTTTTTCCAGGAGCTTGTCCGGATCGGTTTCAAGGAAATCGAGATAGGCTTTCCTGCTGCTTCGCAAACCGATTTTGATGTCGTCAGGGAAGTCATCGAAAAGAAGCTCGTTCCAGATGATGTCACGCTCATGGTCATGACTCAGGCGCGGCCAGAGCTTATCGAGCGGACTGTGCAGGCTGTGAGAGGGGCCAGAAGGGTAATCGTTCACATCTATAACGCTACGGCCCCTTTGTGGCGGGACGTGGTGTTCAGGAAGGGAGTTCCTGAAGTGATGGAGCTTGTCAGGGAAAGTGTTTGCTATTTTGGAAAGCTTTCCGGTAGCGCCCCAGAGGTGGAGTGGGTTCTGCAGTACAGTCCCGAGACCTTTTGCATGACTGAGCTTGAAGTGTCTTTGCAGGCTTGTAATGTCGCTATTGATGCCTGGCGCCAGTATGGGCATAAGCAAGTAATCATCAACTTGCCCACGACAGTTGAAGTGTCTACGCCGAACGTTTTTGCGGATCAGATTGAATGGATGAACGAGCGACTGAATGCTCGGGATGATGTGGTTCTTTCTGTTCATCCTCACAATGACCGGGGTACTGGCGTTGCTTGCGCTGAACTGGCATTGCTCGCAGGGGCGCAGCGCGTCGAAGGGTGTGTCTTTGGTAACGGAGAGCGCTGCGGGAATGTGGATCTTGTGACCTTGGCTCTCAACCTTTATGTGCATGGGGTCAGTCCGGATCTTGATTTTAGTGACATCAATCGTGTGGCTCGTATGGTTGAAGACAGTACAGGGATTGCTATTCATCCTCGGCATCCTTATGTCGGGGATTTGGCTTTCACTGCGTTTTCAGGATCTCACCAGGATGCGATCAACAAGGGTATGTGTGCGCGTCACGAACGCCAGCTGTGGGCGGTTCCTTATTTGCCAATTGACCCTGCCGACATTGGGCGGACGTATGACGGAATCGTGCGCGTCAACTCGCAATCCGGAAAGGGGGGGATTGCATATTTGCTTGAGCAGCATTACGGCGTATTGATGCCGCGGAGGATGCAGATCGAGTTTAGCTCGGTCGTGCAGAAAGTTGCTGATGCAAGCGAAGCAGAGTTGAGCGCTGAGGAGCTTTGGACTCTGTTCGACAGTACGTACTTGAACCCACCTTTTTCTTCAGACTCTCCTGTTCAGTATGTGTCCCACACTTTGCGCCCCGCTGCCGAAGGGGATGGGATGGAGATTGAAATGATCGTTCGCAGTTCTGGTGCCGAGGTTGGAGAAGGCGTTTTTCCGAGCGCAGCTGCCAAGGAAGATGGCACGTTCGTTCTATCTGGCAGTGGAACCGGTCCTGTTGATGCGGCGGTGAGCGCTTTGGGCCTACCTCTAATGGTCCATTGTTATGAAGAACGGAACCTAGGACGGGGTTCTGATGCCGTTGCGCTGGCGCTAATTGAACTATCGCTAGGAGGAAAGGCCGGTAGTTGTTTTGGTGCTGCGAGACACAGGAATCTCGCCACGGCGTCGATTATTGCCGTATTGAGTGCGTTTTGTCGGATTTATCAGAGGTAGTGAATGGCTAGGGCTTTCACCACCTCTGGAGGTGAAGGTCATGAGCTACTACATCCCATATGATGTTCAAGGGGACGTAAACTCTGAGTCAATAAATGTTTGGTTGAAATCGAACGCCAAGTCCCTTGGGTTTGACAGCTGTTTCGGCTATGTGAATTTTCCTTTGGCGTTTAATAGCCCTCGAACCCGAACTTTTGGGAACACGAAAATCGAGGGGAAAGAGGGCTTGTCCGTTGATGTTTGCAACGCTTTCTGTTCACCGGTTGCTCAAACCGGTGGAGGAGGGCAGAGCGTTTGTCCCATATGTAGGTGTCGTCAGAATGGTTGTCGAAAATCCCTGTGCCGATTTTCTCGCGGGTTGTACGGAGGATACAGCTTTGTCGTGTTTTTGAGGGGCGATGCTCCTGTTACTACGGAGGAACGCCTCGCCAAGCAAACGGTAGTGAAGATGGTGGCTGACGCTCTGTGGTCTTTGGCGGTTGAGGCCGAGCAAAAGGACGCTCGTTCGCGGGGAATTTTGGAGCTTTCAGCGAGAGAAATAGAGGTGCTGAGTTGGGTTGCCGATGGAAAGACAGGGGCAGAGATTGGCGAGATACTCGGAATATCGGGGCCAACGGTCAGGTTTCATTTGAAGAATGTTCTGCGCAAATTGGGGGCGCGGAATAATGCTAGTGCAGTTTCTCGCGGAATTATGTTGGGCGTGTTGAGTCGATACGGAAACTAGAGGCTGCGTCAGCGATAAGAAAAAAGATGCATTGATGGAAGGCAGGCGCGATAGCAACGCTATCCTCCACGCTTAAATATATGTAGCAGTGCTCAACGTGTCCCGTTCATCTGCCACCGGATTTCCGGATGCCAGGCCAGTGCGCACTCTCCACCTTCTTCCAGCCGTACCGCCGCGTTCTGGCGGAATGCCACCAGCCAGTCGTCCAGTTGGGCCGGGCTGGCATCGAACACGCAAAAGCCCGGCTCGGGCGTCCAGCTGCCCTTGGGGTCTTCGCCCCGCGCCGGCAGCCACTTCAGTCCGCTTTGGCGGATGGCTGCCAGCAGCTTTTCCTGAAGCGCATCGTTTTCGGTACGGCTCAGTTCCTGCCCGAAAGGGTTCCAGGCGGTGAGGATGCTGGCCGAGCGGGCGTGATGCCGTCCGGCCAGCCAGGCATGGTGCTGCTCGCTCCCGTCGCCGATGCGCAGGCAGACGGGAGGCTGGTCTTCGGCGAAGTAATCGGTCTGTCGGTCGGCGGCAATGGTTTCTTCCGAAGGCACGGAGATGGATGGTGTCGTCATTTCAGCATGCGGGTGCCCAGGCCGCCGCCCGTGCCATCGTGCCCGCCCGGGCCGTGGATGGCCCCTGGTGGCATGGGGCGGCTACCTGGCTGGTAGCCCGGCAGGTTGTTGAAATCAGGTTGATGCAGCGGCTGCGGCCGGTGGTATTGCGGCGGATGGTACTGCGGAGGGGGCAGATTCGGGCGCACGCGGTGCTGGGGCGGCGTCCTGTAGTGCCAGTCGGGGCGCTGTGCATGCGGATAGTAGTCGGGCCGGACATGGTAAGGAGACGGGCGCGCCCAGCCCGGCGCACGGGACGGCGGGAACACCTCTGCACCATAGGGGCGCACGCGGCTCGGCGGCGGGTGGTGATACACCGGCGGGGGCAGCACATGGACCGGGGGCGGAATCACGTGTACCGCCGGCGGGTGATGAATGATGGCTGGCGGCG
>JAUNHU010000035.1 GCA_030523825.1 Lautropia sp.
GACTTCGCATAATGGTTATTATGTCAAATACATGATTCGTCTGAATGCTGGCTACCTGCGGTTCACGCTGGAGATCATCGTGTTTGCGTCCATGACAACCCTGCCAACCCGCCTGCTTGCGTACAGCCGGGATTGCGTGTTGAATGGAGCACCAAATCATCCATCCGGTGCATTTACCAGGAGATCCCATCCCATGAGCCAAACCCGCACATCCCTCATCATCGCTGCATCCGTCGCAATGCTGTCGTTGCCGGTTGCTGCCAGCGCCGCTGGCAACGTGGCCCATGCCGATCTGAAGCCGACCGCAGGTTCGACGACGGCCGGCAAGATCGTTTTCACGCAGGAAGGCGAAATCGTCAGAGTCACCGGATCGGTCTCCGGCCTGACCCCGGGAAGCAAGCACGGCTTTCACGTGCATGCCAAGGGTGATTGCAGCGCAGCCGATGCCAGCAGCGCAGGCGGCCATTTCCATCTGGATGGCCAGAAACATGGTGCCCCCGGCGCAGAGGGTGTTCACGTCGGTGACATGGGCAACATCGAGGCCAATGACAAGGGCGTGGCCGAAGTGGATCTGATCCTGCCGGTCACCCAGATGACGCTGGCCAAGGGTGCTGCACACAACATCATCGGCCGCGGCCTGATCGTGCACAAGGGCACCGATGACCTGAAAACGCAGCCCACCGGTGATGCCGGTGGCCGCGCTGCCTGCGCCGTGATCACCGCAGGCAAGTAAAAGCACCTGATGACGGCCTGCACCTTTGCGCAGGCCGCACAAAAACGGGCAGGCAGGGCACTTGAATGTGTCCGCCCTGCCCGTTCTGCATTCAGGCAGCGTTGCCGAAGGCTCTTGCTGCCTGCATCCGCTTTCCGCCTGACGCACCAGCGCATGGCCCGCACGAAGGGCGTGCTGCTGCCGTAAAAGGCAGCGTTCAATCCAGCGTGGCAAAGAGGTCGTTCAGTGCCTCAGCCATCGTCGGATGCGTGAAGATCTGATTCTTCAGATAGCGCGCCGGAATCCGGTTGTCGATGGCCATCTTGAACAGATTGATGATCTCGTGTGCCTCGGCACACAGCAGCGTCACCCCAAGAATCTCATTGGTATCCGCATCCACCACGGCTTTCAGCAGGCCGTCGGTCTGCCCCAGCACCATCGCCTTCGGAATGGCAGCAGCCTTCAGCGTGGCCACCCTCACCTTGCGCCCGCTTTTCTGCGCGGCCGTTTCGGTCATGCCGACATGGCCCAATGGCGGCTGCGTGAACACCGCCGTCGGGAAAACCGTGCGGTCGCGCCGCGTGCGTTTGCCACTGCCCAGCAGCTGGTCGCGCACGATGCGGTAATCATCGAGTGATATGTAGGTGAATTGCGGGCTGCCCGCCACATCACCCATTGCCCAGATATGTGGACGGGCGCGCAGCAGGTCATCCGTCTCGATGTAGCCGCGCTCGTTCACGCGGATGCCGGCACGTTCCAGATCCAGCCCGTCGGTATTGGGCCTGCGGCCAACGGCCACCAGCACCGCGTCGGCTGCATGATCGCCCTGCTTCGTGACCACCACGGTTTCGGCCCGCTCGCCCGCAGATGTCTTGCGCTCCTCAAAACGCTCGACACCAGCCCCCATCACCAGCTTCACACCCTTCGCCTGCAGGATGCGCTGCATCTCGGCCGCAATGTCACGATCTTCCCGCGGCAGGAAAACCTCGCCGGCATCGAGCAGGGTCACATCCGTGCCAAAGGCACGATACATGAAGGCAAATTCCAGACCGATATAGCCGGCGCCCACGATGACCAGACGCCCGGGTCGCGTGGCAAGCGACAGGATGCCGGTGCTGTCGTGAATGCGCGGGCCTTCGATGCCGGGAATCTTTGGCATGACCGGCAGGCTGCCGGTGTTGATGAAAATGCGCTCGGCACGGATGCTGAGGGAGCCCCCGGCAACTTCGCTCACACCCGAGACAATGACCGTGTGCTCATCCTGAAAACGTGCATGTCCGGTAATGACACGGGCACGTTCGAGATCGTCGAGCCGCCTGAAATTGGCCATGCGCATCTTCGGGATCAGCGCGTTCTTGGCCGCCATCGCTGCCTCGAACACATCGGCGCGATCACCGGGACAGGCAGCGCGGTGCTCACCTTCAACAATCAGCTTCTTGGAGGGAATGCAGCCGATGTTGATGCACGTGCCGCCATACATCCCGGCAGATGCCTCGACAAGAATGACATCCTGGCCCTGCTGGGCAAGATCGGCCGCCAGCGTCTTTCCGGCCTTGCCAAAGCCGATGACAAGATTCTTGATGAAAAGATTTTCCACGGAGATCAGCAAGAAAGAAAAAAGAGGAGCAGCGTGCAACGACTGAAAGGATTGCCTGAAGGATTGCGACGCAGACACGTGGCTGCGGAAGGGGCAACACCCCGCGGTTTCGTCAACCAGCTGGAGCGCCGCTCAGGCATGCCCGCGGGAATGGCACTGAACTGAAATTCAGGCGCTGGCAGACAGAAAGAATCTACCCCCAGGAAGCAGCCACCGGCAACCGCCGACGAATCGTTACACGATTGCTTGCAGTTGAGCGTGGGTTCTCAGGCAGCGTCCGCCATCGCGTTCAGCACCTGCCCGACGCGCGATTCCTTGCGGATGACAGTGAGCTTCTGCGTGCGCAGCAGATCGTTGAGGTCGGCGCGGTTGGCCGTCCAGTGCTCGCTGGGATAGCGCGAGAAAATGAAGACGCTCGCCGACGGGCTGACCCAGCCAAGCCGGTAACGCTTGAGCACCGGAGCCCCGCCATCGGGCCCCGCCTCCTGGCGCTCGACTTCGTCACCATTCTTCAGGGCAGCCTGCGATACCGGGTCCCATGCACGATCCTCAACCCCCTCGGGCAGCGGTGCCAGATTGGCCACGCCGCCGCGAAGTGCCGGCGTCCCGACATCGTCATTCCGGCCATTCATTGCCATCGATGCGCCCATGCCGGATTCGGCCCGCGGCGACGTGCCAGAAGCCAGGCTGGCACTGGCTGCCGATGCACCGCGGTGCATGCCGGCATGAAGCGGCACGCCAGCAGCCGCCGATCCGGCAGCCTGCATGCCCCCTGCCCCCGGTTTTGCCGGCATGGCAACCTGGCCAGCGAGTCCCGGGCGCACCGGTACGGCCACAGCGGCCGGCGCAGCTGCGGCAACTTCGGCCGCACGCAGCTTGCTCTGTTCGATCACATGCCCGTGGGCAGCCATCAATTCACGCAGAAAGCCCTCCCGGTCGGCCGACGACATCGCAATGAAGGCCATGCCGCGCGACAGGTCGGCAATCAGCTGCGGAATCTGGCGCGCCAGTTCCCCGATCTCGCTGGCCTTCTTGGGAGCCACGCTCCACAGCAGGGTGTCGATCGTCCGCTGCGCACGGCTTTCGTCAAACGGCAATTCACCGGTTTCCTCACGCAGCCGCATGATGACTTCCACCCAGTGTGTCAGCACGAACCGGCTGATTTCCTCGGGCACCTCCGCCCGCTGGGTTTTCTGCTGCATGGCCCGGCGGATCTCCTGACGCAGCGCATCGATCCGCTCGGCACGGCTGGCCGCCTCGGCAATCTTTTCCAGACGGGCATCACGGCGGGCAATCTCGTCGGCCACCACCTTCTCGGCCCTGTCCAGGGCCTCGCCGATCACGACCAGCTCGCGCTCGAAATTGTCGAGCACCCAGGTCACCAGCGCCTCGGTGTCCTGTACCAGCGGCGATCCCGGTTCCGTCTCGAAATCCGGCTCGGAACCGATCTCGGCCAGCCGATCCACGAAACGGCGCATGGGGTGATCGGGCCGGGCAAAGAAACTGGGGTCGATCAGCGCCGCCTTGAAGGCTGCCACCTGCAGGCGCAGCAACTGCTGCTTGATGGCATTGGCAATTGCCTCATCGGCGTACACATGCTGAAAAACCTGTGCCACGGTCTGGATGATCAGCCGGTCGAGCGGCGAGCCGTGGGCCTGGGCAGCCTCAGCCGTCTGCGCGCGCATGTCCTCGATCAGTGCGCCGACATCCTCGTCCTCATTCGCTTCGAGCGTGCGATTCTGCAGCTCGTTCAGCACGGCCATCAGCTGATCGGACGTGGCCTGCCGGTGGGCTGTAACCTCGCCATCCACACCGAAATTGCGGGGGTCGGACAGATAGCGCGTGGCCGAAGCCATTGCGACCGGATCATCCTGCGAGGCGACATGATCCGCCCACCGGCTGATGTCGGCGTCTGACACCTGGGCCATGCCGTAACCGCCCGCATGGTGTTCTCCGCCCCCCTGCCCGCCGGCCCTGCTGCTCCCCCACTGGCGCTCGGCTTCTTCAGGCGTCATCTCGGCAGCACTGTTGATGAGCGCCGTGGCACGCGATTTGGCGATGCTGTAGCGCAGCGACGGCAGGATGCCATAGGAAAGCAGCCGCCGGTTCACTTCCTGGTACAGCTCGATCAGCTCGATGCTGAGCTTTGGCTCGAACTGGTCGAGCAGGAATGTGGCCACATGGGTGCCCCTGGCGCCCTGATGCCCCGCGAATATCTCGCGCAGCATCTCGAAGATGATGTCCGGTGCAATCGGATACTCATCCTCGGCAAACCACTCCTGATCCAGCAATGCGCCAAAACGGGCGCGCAGGCCATCGGTCAGTTCCTCGTCCATCCGGCGGCGCGAGCGCGCCGAAATGCGCGACACCTGCAGCTGGTCGCGCACCGTGTCGTCATCGACCAGCCGCAGCGTGGGCGGTTCATCGGCCAGCAGCTGGACCTGCGGTGTGCTGTAGCTGCCGTCGGCATCCACGCCGGTACGGCGGTGCCAGTTCTGCGCACAGGCCTGTTCAAACTGCTTCTCGATGCTGACCTTGCCATTGCGCAGCAGGTCAAGCGAAGCATTCAGCTGATCCTGACGTTCCCAGGAGGTTTCGGAGACGATCTGTTCGACCAGCGAATCGACCACGCCGACAAAAGCGTTCCTGAAGCAGCGATTCAATGCGAACAGGATGGGCTGCCGGATCTCCCGGAGGACATCCAGATGACGCTGTTCGATGACACTACCCGTGGTTGGCACAGAGAACACTCCCGGACAAGCTGGTGGCACGACTGGAGGGATGGGTTCGACGACTCCCCGCAACACCCGCCGGGAATATCCTGACCCTCATCCTGCCAGCTTGCCATCAAACCCTTCGGGAACGAGATGCAAACCGCCTGACCGTCTGCCAGCGGCTGACCGCCGGTCGCCCATTGCGCAAAAACATCAGACGGAGCCCCCGGAATGCGCTGATGCCCGCTGCCAGCTCCCTTTCGTGCGAAAGGCAAGCCAGTCAACGGGCATCAGTCCGGAAGGTCAGGCTGCGAGCGAGCCGTGAAGAACAGCCTGCCCACATCGGGCGCCGATCCGGTCGGCAGCAGCTCAATCGGCACCAGAGCCGCTGGCATGCAGGGACTACCGACCCGATACGACAATGTCAGTCTTGGACACCTGCCTCCTGCATGTGCCGCGCCGACGGTGTACGCATCGTCATCAGTTCCTCGGCGCTGCTGGGGTGCAGCGGCATGGTCTGATCGAAATCGCGCTTGGTGACCCCCATGCGCAGCAGGGTGGCAATCACCTGCACAAGCTCGCCCGAATCCGGCCCCAGCAGCTGCACGCCCAGCACACGGTCGGTGCTGCCATCGACCAGGATCTTCTGGTGCACCCGCTCTGCGCTGCCGCCCAGCGTGGCCTTCAGCGTGCGGAAGCTGGTGCGGTACACGTCGACGATCGGATACTGCGCCCGCGCCTCCTCCTCGTTCAGGCCCACCGTCCCCATTTCGGGCGTGGAGAATATCGCCGTGGGGATGAAGCTCAGATCGGCCACCCAGGGCTTCTTGCCATAGGTGGTATCGGCAAAGGCGTGCCCCTGGCGAATGGCAACCGGCGTCAGGTTCACCTGATCGGTGACATCGCCCACGGCGTAGATGCCGGGCACACTGGTGCGCGAAAAGGCATCCACGAGGATCTCGCCGCCCTTGCCCGTGGCAACGCCAACCGTCTCCAGCCCGAGATTCCGGGTGGCAGGCCGGCGCCCGGTGGCAATCAGCACCTGATCCACATCCAGCGTGCTGTCGTCATGCAGCGTGATGGTGATGGTGCCATCTGCCTTGCGATCAAGACGTTTCAGCGTGGCGTTCATCTTCATGTCGATGCCACGCGCCCGGTACGCCTCGACGATGTGATCTGCCATCTCCACATCGAAGCCGCGCAGCACGCGCGGGCCGCGATGGATCTGCGTGACCTGCGCGCCCAGTCCGGCAAAGATGCCGGCAAACTCGACGCCGATGTAGCCACCGCCCACCACCGCAATCCGCTTCGGGAATTCCGGCAGGTCGAAGACCTCGTTCGAGCTGATGGCAAGCTCCACGCCCGGCAGATCGGCCGGCATCACCGGCTCGCCGCCGGTGGCGATGAGGATGTCCTTTGCCGTGATTTCCTTGCCCGAGGACAGCACCACCCTGCCCGGCCCGGCGATGCTTGCCCGTTCGGCAAAGCGCGTGACGCCAGCCTTTTCCAGATTGGCACTGTAGATGCCTTCCAGACGGGTGATCTCCTTCTCCTTGGCGGCAACCAGCTTCTTCCAGTCGAGCGTGGGCTTTGCCACCTGCCAGCCGAAGCCGGCGGCCTCGTGGAAGGACTCGGGAAAGCGCGACGCATACACCAGCAGCTTCTTGGGCACGCACCCCCGAATGACGCAGGTGCCACCATAACGGAAGGACTCGGCAATGCCGACACGTGCGCCATGTTGCGCTGCGATGCGAGCCGCCCGTACACCACCCGAGCCGGCGCCAATCACGAAAAGATCAAAATCCGTACTCATGCCTTTGCTTACTTCGTGCCAAAGATCCGGTCGCCGGCGTCACCCAGTCCCGGTAGGATATAGCTATGGGAATCGAGTTCACGATCAATTGATGCAGTATAAACCGGCACGTCGGGATGTGCAGCCTGGAAGGTTTCAACCCCCTGGGGCACCGTCAGCAGGCAGACGAACTTGATCGAGCGGGGCTTGCATGCCTTCACCCGTTCCACGGCCGCAACCGCCGAATGCCCCGTGGCCAGCATCGGGTCGACCACGACCACGTCGCGCTCCTCCATCTCGGGCGGCATCTTGAAATAGTATTCGACCGCTTCCAGTGTCTTCGGATCACGGTAAAGGCCGATGTGGCCAATGCGCGCACCGGGCAGCACGCTCAGGAAGCCGTCGATGATGCCGCTGCCGGCCCGCAGGATGGACACGAGGCAGAGCTTCTTGCCGTCGATGACACGGGACTGCATGGTTTCAAGAGGCGTCTCGATGGTGATTTCATGCATGGGAATGTCACGCAGCACCTCGTAGGCCAGCAACGCGCTCAGCTCGGACAGCAGGCGGCGGAAATTTGCCGTGCTCGTCTCCGCCCGACGCATCAGGGTCAGCTTGTGCTGTACCAGCGGATGATCCACCACAGTCACCTTGGCCCGATCCATGAGAAATACGCCTCCATCGCAGATGAGTTCAAAATAGCTGTCAGACTAGCACGGATTGGGGTTTTCCATGAACCGGACACGCCACATTGCCCCCCCTGCCCGCCACGCCCTCATCATCGGCGCCGGGCTGGCCGGCTGCGCGCTGGCCGAGAGTTTCTCGCGGCGGGGCTGGCAGGTAACGGTGCTGGAAGCCGGCAGCCGGGTGGGTGGGGCCGTGGCAACGCTCCCCCTCATTGCCCAGCACCCGGCCATCTCGCCCGACTTCGACCGCCGCAGCCGGCTGCTGGTGCAAGCCCTCACCCGCCATGCTGCGCTGCGCGCCGGCCCGGCCAACGACATTGCCCCCGCCTTCGAGGTCTGCGGCCGGCTGCAACCGATGGATCTGGAGCTTGCCCGGCACTGCGCGGCCCATGTGCCCGACAGGGTGGCGCGGGCCGTGACGGGCCTTCACGAAACGTCTGCGCCAATCGGTGCAGAAAACACCGGAACAGCAGATGACGCATCGAAGACAGAATCCGCCAGACGCACCGCTAAAGGCAACCTCCGGCCCGAAACTGAACAGGCGAATCCCCACTCTGCACCCGGCACCGATGCAGCAAGCCAGACACCCGGCCTGTGGTTTCCGGGCGTTGCCGCGCTGTCACCGGCGCGCTGGTGGGAACGGCTTCTGCAGCGAGACAACGTCCGGCTCTGCCTGAACACGCCGGTGGGGTGGATCGAGGCAGGACAAGGGCAAGCGGATGCAGTCCATCTGGCAGCAGAGGCCCGGACAGAAACGAAAGTGCCTGGAAGCAGCATCACGCCTGGCACAGATGCACCGGAATCATTCGCCGGACAACAGCCTGCAAACGAGGACTCAGGCGCCCCGGCAGCGCCCCTGCCCACCCCCCGCTGGCAAGCCTTCTCGGCCCACGACTCGCTGATCGCCGAGGCCGACGTGCTGGTGCTGGCCTGTCAGGCCGATGCCTTCCGGCTGGCGGGCATGCAGGAAGACGACCATGGACGCCTACGTTTTGCCCCGGCCCGTGTCTGGGTGTCCGTGGCAGAAGCGCCATTCCCCCCGCCCGATCAGGGTGACTGCCCGGCGGATGCCTCCATCCAGCAGCCTCAGTCGAACACCCCGGCCGATCAGACAGATAGCCCGATTGACCCGACGGCGGCCTCCTGCGATCACGGCATGTTTGAAGCGCTACCTCCCACAGACCAGACATGGCCGGAGCCGCCCGGTGCCATGCCGGCTGCCGAAGCCTTCGATATTGCACACGCCGATCCCGGCTCACCGCCCCTCAGCCCCATTCAAAGCGAACACGGTCTGTGTCTGGAACGCCCCGGCCGCTTCCGGATGCACAACGACGAGTATCACAAGCACTGGCTGGCAGCACGCATCGACCGCCCTCAGGGCGAAGCCCGGAATGCAGGCACGGCAGACACAGCGGAAGGCTCTGCCGCAGGCAGCCCCGACACCCCCACCACAAACGCGGACAGCCAGCACTGGCACCCCAGCCCGCAAGGCGAACGCCTGCAACTGCGCGACAACCTGCCCATGATTGGCCTGGCGCCCGACCTCGACCGGATCAGCGTGATCGCCGATGACCTCGCCCGCAACGACCGACTGCCCATCCCCCGGCGACCGGGCCTCTACCTGCTGACGGGTCTGGCCGGCCGCGGCAGCCTTTATGCGGCCATCGGCGCCGAAATGATCGCCGCCAGCGCCAGCGCGGAACCCTCGCCTGTGCCCACCGACCTGCAGGCCGCCACCGACCCGGCCCGCTTCATCAAGCGCCGGCTGCAGCGGGCGTGGAGCCGGAGATGAAGGCCAACGGCGGAGCCCCGTTGAACCGCGCTGCAAACATCGAGACGTTCGAGCAAGAGACTGGAAACAGGTCTGATGAGCCGCTGGCTGGCTAACCGATCAACCATGCGAACGGCCTAGTTCATCCAGCCGATTCCGCTGCATGGGGTGCATTCCTTCACGGCCCGCATGTCGGTTCCGGCCTATCGTGCTGTTCATTGCATCTCACCCACGGGAGACCGTCATGAACAGCAGATCTGCTACCCCCCTTTTCCATCAAGCTATCCTGGCCATCGCCGTTGGCTGCGCGCTGACAGCCTGCGGTGGTGGTGGCGGAGGCGGAAACGACGCAACAGACACCGGACGCCAGAGCAATTCAAACCCCTGGTCGTCCGACAGCAACCCGGGCAACCATGCCAATGGCGGCTCCTCGCCTTCGCAGAATCAATCCGGCACAGGATCGGGGAGACTGAGCCTCGATGAGCTTCTCGACTTGCCAACCTGGGAAACATCGCCGCAACGCCTGAGCGAACAGGATGACGTATTCGCAGGCATTCGCGCACAACTGCGGGACCAGAACGGCATCGAAGCCGATACCGCACCGGAGCCCCGGATTCCTTATGAAGGAACGTTTACCACACCGGAAGGCGCACGCAAGCGCATCGCGGACTGGATCAGGCAGGCTCATGAAAACTGCCCCTTCGCCGAGCGCCTGACACGTGATCGCGCGGCGACAGCACCTGCCCAGTTTCAATGCCTGGCAGGCACCTATGAGGGCATCGACGCGCTGAGTCTGGCCCCCTGCCGCACCACACTGATGGCCGATGGCACCGTGGTGCACGAAAACGGCGGCGTCACGCTGAAACCCTTCCGCATCCTGCCCGAGACCTTCCAGTACAGCCACACCACCGTATACGGCAAGCCGCTGCTGATGGCGAACAATTACGCAGCGCCCTGGTCATTCGGTCAGTTCATGGATCTGGACTATGCCGACGGAGAGCTTCCCATTTCTGAGAGCGGCGCAACGCGCTATGAATACGCCGCTATTGATCAGGAAAACCTGAACGCTGACAATGGCCCGCTCATGGCACGAACCTGCATACTCGTTGCGCGTGAATACTGAACAATCTGTACACGCAATCAGGAAAAGGAAGCGTCTTCAGGAGTCGATGGCGCTCTCCCGTTCATGACACAGCGCGGTTCACCAGACAAAAGCGCCCGGACACGATGATGCCGGGCGCTTTTTTTGGTTGGACACCTTTCAAGGTTTCTGTCAGTCGGCAGGCAATCCCGGTCTTTCTCGCACTCAAGCCTCCGTGCGAAGATACACACGGGATGCACCGCCCTTCTCCTGCACCACGTGCAGCGCAGGAAAACCTGTCGCATGTCCGGCGTCACGTCATGGCAATCGACAACCACGGATCACACGTTACCGGAAGCGGAACGGATGATGGCTTCCGCACATTCCCACGCAGCAGGCAGTTCACGAAACCCATCGCTCTCAAGAAAATGCCCGCCGGCCGGAACCATGCGCACCGTACCGTTCAGTTGGCGCGCAAGTTTCAGGCTTTCTTCCGGCGCCACGATGGCATCATTCTGGCTGATGACGCAGAAGATGTTGGATGTCATTGCCTGAATGGCCGCAATATCCAGACGGGCCTGATCGACATAGGCGTCGATGTCGTAGCCCTGGATGGCGGGCAGCTTTGGCAATCTTTCTCCAAAGCCGGATACGAGAATCACCCCGCCTATGCGTGCCGGTTTTTGCGCAGACAGGAAATGCAGCAGGCTGATGGTGCCCAGGCTGTGCGCGATGAAGATGTCCTGTGCCGATGGCGTGCCAACATGCTTTTCCAGCGTCTGTTGCCAGCGGCCGAAGTCCGGCGCCAGGCTGTTTGGCATGGCAGGAACATCCACCGACACGCCGGCACCTTGCAGCCTGTTCGCCAGCCACGGAAACCAGTGAGCGCCTGGCGATGCGCCAAAACCGTGGATGATGTATGCCTTGCGAATCGGCGTACTGACGGCAACGGGGGTAGCCTGAGCATTTGGTGAGGGTGGATTCTGCTTCTGCCTTGCGGGCTGCATGGTGCTGGTGCAGGCGCTGACTGCCAGCATGCTCAAGCCCAGGGTGAGTTCGCGTCGATTCATCATCTGCTCCGCCAAAGTACCATCAGGAACGACATTTCAACAGCCAGCCAAAGCTGTCTGCGCAGTATGTGGCCTGACATAATGTCAGGGTCAAGCGATGGCATGACACGGGCTGTCTGAACGCGCGTGGCAGCAGAGATTCTCATGCCACCAAGGAGGAGTACCAATCAATCACGATGCGCATTGGCGAACTGGCAAGACGATGCAATACCAGCGAACGCATGCTGCGGTTCTATGAGGGGCTGAAGCTGCTTCGCCCCACGCGCAGCAGCAGTGGCTATCGGCAATACGATGAGGCCGATGCGGAATTCGTCAGAAAGATCATGCTGCTGAACCATGCTGGCCTTGCACTGAAGGACATTGCGCTGCTGCGCGATTGTCTGCATGACGAGCCGCAGAATTTCTGCGACACGCTGCGCGGCAAGCTGAAGGAACGACAGGCCGATATCGACCGGCAGATCCGTGCATTGAAGCAGAGCAAGGCGCTGATCGGCAGCCTGTTGCAAGCCGAAGCATGCTCCCAAGCGCACAGACCCCGCTGAACGTGATTTGAGATGCGTTCTGTCGGTACCATGCAAGTCTTGGTGTTCAAACAAAAAACCGCTGCCTCGTGTAACCCACGAAACAGCGGATTTTCCTTGTCTGCACGGTCTGATGCACTCAAGCGCGCTCGGATTCCCTGCTGATGGAATTCAGCGGCGCAATCGTTTTTCCAAGTAACAGGCAGAAGGCTTCAGGCCCCCCACGCAGCCCCTCTTCTGGCACCGCCGTTGACGGGCTCGAACGCTGTTCTGACCGACCGGGAATTTACTTGCTGACGAACTCCGCGATGCCGTCGACGAGCCCTGGCGCCAGGGGGCGCTTGGGCTGGTTGTAGGCGCGCAGGTTGTCCTGCATGTCCTTCGGCTTCACTGCCTTCAGCACGTGATTCATGCCGGGCAGCATCAGCAGCCTGGCATCGGGCTGCGCCTGTTGCAGCAGTTTTGCTTCGCTGGCGGGCACCTGGATGTCTTCCTCACCCTGTACGATGAGGGTGGGTTTCTTCACGCCGGCAATCAGCTTGACCGGATCGCGCTTGAAGGCGCTGATCATGAAGCCCTGCACTTCCTGGCCGAAGGCCGGACGCAGCGCAGGCTCAAGCTCGTCGGCACCCACGCGCCTGCCCGCCTCCAGTTTTTCGATGGCCTTCAGTGCAGAATCGAGGATCGGCCTGTTGGCCTGATTGGCCTTCAACTGGTCGGCAAAAATCCGCCCCATCGGCCGGCCGGCGGTCGACACCAGGATGTAGCCGCAGATGCTGTCGCTGGCGGTCTGGGCTGAGTCCAGCGCGATCATGCCGCCTTCGCTGTGTCCCAGCACCCACACGCAGGATGCCTTCATTTCCTTGCGTGCCACATCGACCCAGGCATTCAGATCCTGCACGTAGTCTTCGACCGTGACCGCATTGGCGTTGTGGATGGCCTGCTTGCTTTCGTACATGCCGCGCTTGTCGATGCGCAGCGTGGCAATGCCCTTCGCTGCCAGCCCTTCGGCCAGCAGCCGGTAGGGGGCTGCACGAATGCCAAGCGGACTGTTGCCGTCACGGTTGGTGGGGCCGGAGCCGGGCATGATGAGCACGACGGGCGCGCCGGCCTTGTCGTGCAGCATCAGCGTTCCTTTCAGCGGACCCTGCGGTCCCCTGGCCTCCACGCCCTTCTGTGACCAGGCAGGCGCTTCCTGCTTGCCGGACGCTGCATCGCCTTTCCCGGTTGCATCGTCGGCCTGAACAGCCAGGCCGCTGCCCAGCAGCGCCACACCCAGCGCGCAGGCCGTGAGACGCCAGCGCATGCCGCGCAGGGCCTCACCCGATGCTGCACCGAAATTTCCTGCACCCGACATCATTCGTGCTCCTCGTTTTGAAATGCTGAAAGAAATGCCTATTTGAAGCCAAGCCATGCAGGCAGCGGCAATGTTCAGCCGAACTGCCGGCGCGCGTTGTGCCACAGGCGCATCCACGGCGAATGGTCGATGCCGGCCTCTGCCATCGCTTTCGGCTTCCACGACCACTGGGCCATGCGGAAGACACGCTCGGGGTGCGGCATCATGATGGTGGCGCGACCGTCGGCACTGGCAAAGCCGGTGGCTCCCAGGGGCGAACCGTTGGGATTCAGCGGATAGGTGGTGGCGGCGTTGCCGTGACCATCCACATAGCGCAGAGCCGGGTTGGCGGCTGCCACGCGCTGCGCCAGCACCGTCTCGGCCACGTCGGCCGACTGGCCCGCGACAGCACCGAAGTCTGCCCTGCCCTCGCCGTGCGAAACCACGATGGGCAGCCGGTCGCCGGCCATGCCATCGAGCCAGATCGACGGGGATTTGAGCACCTCTACGTTGGCGAAACGGGCCTCGTACTGCTCGGAACGGTTGCGCACGAAACGCGGCCAGTGCTCGGCGCCCGGAATCAGGGATTTCAGGTGCGACATCATCTGGCAGCCGTTGCACACGCCCAGACTGAGCGTGTCGCCCCGATGGAAGAAGCGCCGGAACTGCTCGGCCAGCTCGGGGTGGAACAGGATGGTGCGTGCCCAGCCGGCACCGGCCCCCAGCACGTCGCCATAGGAGAAACCACCGCACGCCACCAGGGTCTGGAAATCGTCCAGCGTGCGCCGGCCCTGGATGAGGTCGCTCATGTGCACGTCGAATGCCTCGAAACCGGCCAGGTCGAAGGCGGCCGCCATCTCGCGCTGGCTGTTCACGCCCTGCTCGCGCAGCACGGCCACCTTCGGACGGGTGCCGACGATGGCTGGCGCCGATGTGGAACCTGCTGCCGTGGCCGAAGCCGCATCCGGCATGTTCTTCCACGCAGCTTCCGACGCCTCGGACAACTGCACCGACAGCGGTGCGGGTACCGAAGCATCCGAGCCTTCCAGTGCGAAGGATTCGGCCACGCAGTCGGGATCATCGCGCAGCGCGGCAATGCGGTGGCTGGTTTCGGCCCACGCCTGCTGCAACGCGGCACGCGGGGCACTGAACAGGCAGCGCGCATCGTTGTGGATCTCGATGGCGTCAGACCCGTTGGGCGTGCCCACCACATGCGAGTGCACCGACAGCCCATGCTCGCGCAGCAGGCCCAGCAGCCGGTCGCGGTTGGCACGGCTCACCTGCAGCACCACGCCCGGCTCCTCGTTGAACAATGCGCGCAGCACGCGGTCTTCGCGCAATTGCGCCACCTGCTCGGGACGGATCTTGTAGTCGCCCGCGTCGGCCGTGAACGGGTCGATGGTGAGCATGTCGAGTTGCAGCGACACGCCGCAGTGGCCGGCGAAGGCCATCTCGCAGGCGGCGGCAAACAGCCCGCCGTCCGAGCGGTCGTGATAGGCAATGAGCAGGCCCTCGGCCTGCGCAGCGCGCACCGCATCCCAGAGCCGCACCAGCAGCTCGGGCTGTTCCAGGTCGGGCGGTGCATCGCCGGTACGGCCTGTGACCTGCTCCAGTGCCGAGCCACCCAGACGCTGCTTGCCGGCGCCCAGATCGACCAGCACCAGGCTGCTCTGCAGGTCGCTGCTCAGCTCGGGCGTGAGTGCGCGGCGCACGTCGCTCACCGGCGCATGGGCTGTAACCACCAGCGACACCGGCGAGCCGACCTCGTGCTGCGTGCCGCCGTCCTGCCATTTGGCGCGCATCGACAGCGAATCCTTGCCGACCGGGATGCTGACGCCGAGCGCGATGCACAGCTTGCTGGCGGCATCCACCGCAGCGTAAAGAGCCGCATCCTGCTCCGGGTCGCCGCAATTGGCCATCCAGTTGGCAGACAATTTGGTCATGCCCAGTTCATCGGGCACGGCCGACAGCAGGTTGGTGAGCGACTCGGCAATGGCAAGCCGCGAGGCAGCCGCGGAATCGAGCACCGCCACCGGCGAGCGCTCGCCCATCGACAGGGCATCACCGGCGTGGCCACGGTAGTCGAGCAGGCCCACGGCGCAATCGGCCACCGGCACCTGCCACGGCCCCACCATCGGGTCACGCACGCTCAGGCCACCCACCGTCCGGTCGCCGATGGTGACGAGGAAACTCTTGCTGGCCACCGCCGGCAATTGCAGCACCTGCTTCGCCAGCTCGTCCAGCTTCAGGCCACTCAGATCGGCGCCCGACGACTGTTCCGGCGCGCCATCCGCACCAGCCCCGGCCTGCGTCGGCTTGCGGGTGCGGCCTTCACGGCGCATCTTCGGCGATTTGCCAAAGAGGACATCCATGCGGAAATCGACGGCCGGCGGCTGGCCTTCGGCCCCGAGGAACAGATGTTCCTCGTCGGTGACGACGCCGACCACGGCCACCGGGCAGCGCTCGCGCTCGCACAGCGCCTGCACCAGTGGCAGGCTCTCGGGCGCGATACCCAGCACATAACGCTCCTGCGATTCGTTGCACCAGGTTTCGGCCGGCGACATGCCGCTTTCCGCCACCGGCACGGCACCCAGATCGAAACGCGCGCCCTTGCCGGCATCGTGTGCCAGTTCGGGGAAGGCATTGGAGAGCCCACCCGCGCCCACGTCGTGAATGGAGAGGATGGGGTTGGCATCGCCCAGCGCACGGCAGGCGTTGATGACTTCCTGCACCCGGCGCTCCATTTCGGGGTTGGCCCGCTGCACCGAAGCAAAATCGAGTTCGGCGGCATTGCTGCCCACCGCCATGCTGGATGCCGCGCCACCGCCCAGGCCGATGCGCATGCCGGGGCCGCCCAGTTGCAGCAGCAGCGAACCTGCCGGCAGCGGTTTCTTGTGCTGGTGACGGGCATCCACCGAACCCACGCCACCGGCGATCATGATCGGCTTGTGATAGCCCCAGGCTTTCTGCTGTGTGCCCTGCGCTTCGGACTTCGTCTCGAAGGTGCGGAAATAGCCCAGCAGGTTCGGCCGGCCGAACTCGTTGTTGAAGGCAGCGCCACCCAGCGGTCCCTCGATCATGATGGACAGGGGCGAAGCAAGCGTGGGCGGCTGGCTGGCCTTGCTCTCCCAGGGCTGCGCAAAGCCGGGAATGCGCAGGTTGGACACCGTGAAGCCGGTGAGGCCATAGCGGGGCGAACCACCCCGGCCGGTGGCGCCCTCGTCGCGGATTTCACCGCCACTGCCGGTGGCCGCCCCCGGATGCGGCGCAATGGCCGTGGGGTGGTTGTGGGTTTCCACCTTCAGCAGGCGGTGCACCGGCTGGGCCGACCAGCCATAGCGGCCGCTTTCGGCATCCACGTCCCAGGCGGCGATGGTGCCGCCCTGCAGGATGGCGGCGTTGTCGGAATAGGCCACCACCGTGCCGCCGGGGTGCGCCTTGTGGGTTTCGCGGATGAGGCCGAACAGCGACGACGGCTGCTGCTTGCCGTCGATGACGAAATCGGCGTTGAAGATCTTGTGGCGGCAGTGCTCGGAATTGGCCTGCGCGAACATCATCAGCTCGACATCGGTGGGGTCGCGTTGCAGTTCGCCATAGACGCGCGCCAGGTACTCGATCTCGTCGCTGGACAGCGCCAGCCCCAGACGGGTGTTGGCCTCGGCCAGCGCAGCCTGGGCATCGTTGCCCAGCGACACCGTCGTCATCGGCACCGGCTCGTGATCACGGAACAGCACGGCCGCATCGGGCGGTGCGTCGAAGCAGCTCTCGGTCATCGGGTCGAACAGGCAGGCGGCCAGCGCCTTGCGGGTGGCCTCCGGCAGACCGGCTGCCTTGTTGCCGCCCAGGAGCCCCCGCTTCAGCGTGAGCCGGTAATGGATGCCGCGCTCGATGCGGCGCACATCCTCGAAACCGGCGTGCTGCAGGATGTCGATGGCCTTCGACGACCACGGCGACAGCGTGCCGGCGCGGGCCGTCACCCACAGCGACAGCTGATGGGCATCATCATCGCCCGGCTGCTGCGGATGCTCGTCCACCAGCAGCTGCAGGCGTTCCAGGCGCTCACCGGCCAGCGGCGCATCGGCAGCGATCAGATGGAACCAGGTGGCCTCCACTGCCTCGATGGCGGGTTCGATGGCCTGCAGGCGCTGCAGCAGGGATTTGGCACGAAAGCTGCCGAGGGCCTGCCCACCGGGCAGAGTCTGATGGTAAGGATTCATGATGAGCAAACCGCCTGTCGGCCACGATGTGGCATTGATGCACGTGGGACTGCGATTATAGGACCGTGACGGATGCCCTGTTTCGCCAGCAGGAGTAGCATTGGACATGCAGGAGTTCCCCTCGGCGGATTGCCCGACGCATGTCCGTCGATTCCCCCGGGAAGCACTGCAGGCACGATCCGGCCGTCGACATGCAGGCCGGGCCAGCCTGCCGATGCCGGGCGCATGAGGAAGCCTCGTGCCGCCCGATCCCGGGGCCCTTCTACCTAGATGGAGACCCTTTCATGTCGAATCTGTCGTACCTCACCCCGCACGCTGGCAGCCCCTGGGACACCTTCCTCGCACAGGTCGAGCAGGTCCGCCCCCACCTGGGCAAGCTGGAGCGGTGGATCGAGACGCTGAAAACGCCGAAACGTGCCCTGATCGTCGACATCCCGATCGAGCTGGACAACGGCACCATCGCGCACTTTGAAGGCTTTCGGGTGCAGCACAGCCTCTCGCGCGGCCCCGGCAAGGGCGGCGTGCGCTATCACCCCGACGTGACGCTCGAAGAAGTGATGGCCCTCTCCGCCTGGATGACCATCAAGAACGCTGCGGTCAACATCCCCTATGGCGGCGCCAAGGGCGGCATCCGGGTCGACCCGAAAAAACTCTCGATGAACGAGCTGGAAAAGCTCACCCGCCGCTACACCAGCGAGATCGGCATCCTCATCGGCCCCACCAAGGACATCCCGGCGCCCGACGTGAACACCAACGCGCAGATCATGGCGTGGATGATGGACACCTACTCGGCCAACCAGGGCGGCACCGTCACCGGCGTCGTCACCGGCAAGCCGATCGAACTGGGTGGTTCGCTGGGCCGCGTGAAGGCCACCGGCCGTGGCGTGTACTTCACCACCCGCGAAGCAGCCAAACACCTCGGCATCGACCTGAATGGCGCGAAGGTGGTGGTGCAGGGCTTTGGCAACGTGGGCAGCGTGGCTGCCGAGCTGCTGGCCGAGGCCGGCGCGAAGGTGATCGCCGTGCAGGATCACACCGGCGCCATCCGCAATGACAAGGGACTGAACATCCCGGCACTGCAGGAATACGCCCGCAAGACCGGCGGCATCAAGGACTTTGCCGAATCCGAACCGGTGGGCGCCGAGGATTTCTGGGCCCTGCCCTGCGACATCCTGATTCCGGCCGCCCTGGAAGGCCAGATCGACGACAAGCGTGCCCAGAACATCAAGGCAAAGCTGATCGTCGAAGGTGCCAACGGCCCCACCACCAAGGCGGGCGACCTGGCGCTGAACGAGCGTGGCATCACCATCGTGCCCGACGTGATTGCCAACGCAGGCGGCGTCATCGTCTCGTACTTTGAATGGGTGCAGGACTTCTCGTCCTTCTTCTGGGATGAGGACGAGATCAACCGCCGGCTGGAAAGCATCCAGCTGAGCGCCTTCCGCGACATCCTGGCACTGGCGAAGGAAAAGCGCGTGACGCTGCGCACGGCCGCCTACATCATCGCCTGCGAGCGCGTGCTGCGCGCCCGTGCCGAGCGCGGCCTGTATCCATGATGCTGTGCTGAGCATATGTCGTATGCCCGCCCGTCATGCACGGCGCGGGCTTTGACGGAAACGCATGAAAAAAGACCCACGCAAGCGCCCTGCTTCGTGGGTCTTTTTTCATGCGGAGCGTGCATGCGCTTGTTCGTCCCCGCGAAAGTCCTTCCCGGCAAGACAAGGCGCCTGCCCCGCAGAATCCCGGATGGCTTCAAGCGGCGCGCAACACAGCCATGCACGGCCCCGGAAGGAGCTTTCCCTGCGGACAGGCTCGGAAAGACCGCTTCAGCGCAATGCCTCCTCGATGGCGGCAAGACGCGCATTCACATCTGCCAGCCGCGTTTCCAGCTCCTGCACGCGCTGCTGCAATTCGTCCACGCGCTGGCTGACGGCCTGGGCACCAACCCCCTGTCCGGCAACGCTGCTTCCAGCCCCTGCACCGCCTGCCATCGTCGCTGCGTGCCCGGCCGATCCTGCATCACCGGCCACATGGTGGTCCATCTGCCCGCTGTCTGCCTCGCCCGCCGGCACCGACAGGCAATGCCGCCAGCGCTGCTCGCGCGCGCCGGGCTGGCGCAGCATCAGTGTCACCAGTGCGCCAGCGGAACGTTCCGCCATTTCGTTCAGGTAGCCCTCCACCGACGAGGTGTCGGCAAAACGCACCTGCCGCTCGACATGGGCGCGCAGCTCAGCCGCCGTCTGCGGACCGCGCAGCATCAGCATCGACAGGAGCGCGGCTGCCTCGTTGGAAATTCCCAGCACACGCGGCAGATTGTGTTCATAGCGCATCACGCGCCCGCCACTGGATTCGATCACCACCGAGCGCTCACGCAGACCGTCCAGCGCCTGCAGCAACTGCGCTTCCGTCATCGTCATCACCGGATCGCGGCTGGTACGCTGATTGCAGCCTGCCAGCAGACTGTTCAGCGACATCGGATAACTGTCGGGCACCGTCTTTTCCTTCTCGATCAGCACGCCCAGCGCGCGCGCTTCCTCGTTCGACAGCGGTTCGAGCATCCGGGTTTCGGTCATCGGAGATTCCTTGATGAAAACTGCCATCATACCGATGGCAACACAACCTGTCCGAAAGACGACAATCTGCCGCCACAGAATGCCAAGGAATACAACCTTGCACCGCACAAGCCGGGGGCACCCATCGCATGCACAGAGGGGCCAGGCACTTGCACGTCTCCACGCAGGCCCCGGAACTGTGGCTGACAAGGCGCCACACGCCGGGCGCACTGACTTGTCACGAGAGACACCGCCGTCAGCACACGGCACTGGGGGCGGCCTGCAGGGAAGCACCTCCGGGCGTGCAGAAAAACATGCCGAATGACGGAAATGCCGGTGGCTGGCATCATGTAAAGCATCTGCTCACCAGCCCTGAAGCCATCATGAATGCCCTGACGATCTCGTCCCAGGTTTACCCATCCGGCAGCGCCCATGCAGGCTGGCTGCTGGATGTGAGCAGCATCCGCGCACTGGAACAGCGCTGGCTGGCTCAGACCGCGCCGGGCACGCTGATGGCAGCCGCCGGACGGGCCGTCGCCGACGTGGCATTGCGCGTCTGGCGTGGCTTGCCGGCCGGCACGCCCGTCATCCTGCTGGTGGGACCGGGAAACAACGGCGGTGACGCGCTGGTGGCTGGCCAGCATCTGCTGGCGGCCGGGCTACAGGTGACGGCTGCCGTATTTCCCGGCCTCGAATCGACACCTCCGACCGCCGATGACGCCCGCCGTGTCTGGCACGACTGGCATGACAGAGGACACAGTTTCGTGCCGCTCGACGAGGTGTTCGGGCAACCGGCAGATGCGCCATTTCCCTGCCATGAAGCAGCAGAAACGCTGGCATGCTCCTTCTCTTTGGCTCCCTTGTCTGCCGACAGCGCGCCACTGCATTTTCCCCGTTGTACCGGCAACACGCGGCCACGCGCCTTCCCTTCGGCCGATGCCCTTTGTGCCGGGCGCACGCCGCCCCTCGTCATCGACGGCCTGTTCGGCATCGGCCTGACACGGCCGCTGTCGGATGAGCTGGCTACGCTGGCCGGCCAGATCGAGGCTGCCGGCTGCACTGTCATCAGCATCGACGTGCCCAGCGGGCTGGATGCCGATACCGGCGCGGCGGTGGGCGGTGGTGCCGTCATCCGGGCCGACCATACGGTGACGATGATTGCCGACAAGCCGGGGCTGCACACGGGTGCCGGGTCACGATTTGCCGGTCGGGTCTGGGTGGCGCCGCTGGTGGGCGAAGCCGGCATCTCCGGAACGCTTGACGGCGGAACGCAGAAAACACCGGCACCACCGGCAGGCGCGATGCCCCTGCTGAATGCCGGCTGGGCGCGTGCCCTGCTGCCGCATCGCCCTGTCGACGCGCACAAGGGCACGGCAGGCGATGTGCTGATCCTGGGCGGCCGCCTGGGCATGGCTGGCGCAGCGAGGCTGGCTGCACGCGGCGCGATGGCAGCGGGTGCCGGCCGGGTCTGGGTAGCAACGGAAGCCCGAACAGGTGCACGCCCTGCCACCAATACAGAAAACAAGCATCGGCCTCATGACACGCAGCAAACCCGCCCTGATGACTTTCCGGTCGGGCCACGAGATTTGGCTTATCCGCACACAGGCATGCCCGATGACGGCAGCATGAGCAATGCCCTGCCGCAAGCCGGACACCCGATAGACCCGCAGCACCCCGAGATCATGCAGTTCGTCTGGCAGGATGACGGCAGGCTGCCGGGACACGAGCCGGTGCTGGTGGTGGGTTGCGGCATGGGAACGGACGACACCGCCCGACACTGGCTGCAAACCGCCCTGAAAAGCGGCCTGCCCGTGGTGATCGACGCCGATGCGCTGAACCTGTTGCCAACCCTCCCCGGCTTTGGCGCAGACATGACAACATCCCTCCGGCCCGCAACAGGCGACCATTTCCCTGGTTTTGACCCGGACATGGCAACCTCCGCCCGGCTCGCAACAGGCGACGTTTCGTCCATGCCGGAAGACGATTCCTGGCGGAGCGACGCCGGACAACACGACGAGGGCCAGCAGGATTCCGGGGATGCAGGGCCGGATGCGGCAGCCGGAGCAACAGACGGCAGCACACCGGTCGTGCCCCCTCGCATTCTCACGCCGCATCCGCTGGAAGCCGCCCGCCTGCTGGGTACTGATGCGGCCAGCGTGCAGGCCGATCGTCTGGGCGCTGCGCGCACGCTGGCCGATCGCTTCGATGCCGTGGTGGTACTGAAAGGCGCCGGCACGGTAATTGCACGCCCCGCCCGGCATTTGCATGCGGCCGACGACTCACCGCAGAACCGGGCCGACCCCCTGCAACAGGCGTCCGGTACGAAGGACATGCGCCTCGCCACAGCCACCACGGCCATCAATGGCAGCGGCCACCCCGTATTGGGCACGGCAGGCACGGGCGACGTGCTGGCAGGCACTATTGGCGCCCTGCTGGCCGCGATGTGCCGCACTCAGCGCTTCGCCCCACCCGGGCCACCGTCGGCGCCGTCCGCACCGGACACCAGCAGCCCACAGGTACGCCCGGCGCCACAACCCACCGCATTGGACGCCAGCAATCAGCGCCGGGCTGCACTGGCGCTGGCTTGGCGCGCGGCGTGCCTCGGCGTCTGGCTGCACGGGTGCGCCGGAGAACGGCTTGCGCAGCATCAGGGACCAATGGGCGTGAGTGCCAGCGCGGTTGCCGGGCAGTATCCGGCGATTTTCCGGGCGCTTTCGCGGCACAGCCGTTAGAGCGAGCACGCCCCCGTTCGTTCCCGCAAAAGCCCCTTGCCGCGAAAGCCCTTGTGGACATGCAGGACAAGCCCCCGCCCCGCGGAACACTGAATCGCTTCATGCAAGGGGTAGGCAACACCGTCATGCCCGCCTAGAGCGTGTTATGAACTTATTCGTCCCCGCGAAAGCCCCGCAGGGTGTGCAGAACAAGGCGCCAGACCCGCCGAATCCTGGATGGATTCAAGGGGTTGGCAACGCAGTGCTGCACGTCCTGCGGGGCTTTCCCGCTGGGCTGCCGCCAAAACCGCGCGCTGGACAGCGTTGCCACGCTTGACAAGGCGGCCAGCCTTGACGGCGCGTGGCGCCTTGCCAGCACACGGTTTTGGGGGCAGCGCGGGGACGAATAAGTTCATAACACGCTCTAGAGGCTTTCTCCTGCAGGCTGACCGCGGCGCCCTGTGCTGACCAGGCGGCACATGCCGTCAAGGCGAGCTGCGTTGTCAGGCGTGACAGGGAGACAGAGGCAGGAATCAGGTCGGCAACAGACGCTTGCGTTCGATGGACACCTGCGCGGACTGGCCGAAGTCGACGATGGTCTGTGCCAGCGAATGATCGAAGCCCTGCGCGGCGAGTGGATAGACCCGGATGGCCGAGCTGCTGTCCGAATGCTCGGGTATCAGCAGCATCCCGGACGGCATGCGCGTGACGTAATACGGCGTGCCGGAAAAGGCGCCCGACGACGTGCCCTGCGCAAGGTCGGTTGCGGTACCGAGGGCAAGATCATCCAGCACGCGAAAGCGCACGGCCGAGCGCGGCGTGGATGTGAGAATGCCGCCGGTGCCGTTCTCGAAGAAATACAGGTCGTTGCTGCCATGAAAACGCGCATGCAGTGTGATGTGCCCGGTGTCGGGCACCACCCCTTGCGGCGTCATCCGGTAGCGAACGAGATGGAAATTGCCGACGAACCACAACGTGTCGCCCTGCAACGTGATGGAGCGGCAATACTGTCCCTGCAGTTCGGGCACGTGCACCGCAGCAGCCAGCACCAGTGCTCCGGCCTGTTCGCGCAGGATGTAGAGCGTCTGATCCTCCGAGCCCACGATGAGAAACTGCCGGCGTGCCGCATCAAAGAGCACGCGATGCGGCCGCCTGCCGATGTTCGGCAGATACTGGGCCTGCTCGAAGACGCCCGGAGCCGGCTGGCGATAGACCTTGACACCGTGGCGGCCCGTGTCTTCGGCGACGAAGAAGTGGCCGTCGGTGGCGATGGAATGCGGCCCGGCAATGTTTTCGTCCAGCGTATGCCAGCGCGCAATCGGCAGATACAGATCCTCGGAATGGATGATGCGGTGGTGCCAGCAATCGACGATGAACCAGCGCGTTCCCAACCGGACGACCTGCGTGGGAGCATAAAGGCGCGAGCGGAAATCCGATGGACCGGCAGGCCATCCCGGGTTTCCCTTGTCGGCATCCAGATAGGTGAGATGCAGCGGGCCCGAGTCGAGCGACACGCTGACAGCCTCTGCCCCGCAGCCCGCCAGCAGCGCCGCGGCCGAAGCCATGCCGCCCCCCAGAAAGGCACGTCGCGGCAGGCTGGCGAGCGCAGGACGACGCCCTGCCGCGATGGCAGTGGCATCAGACACGGCCCTGGCATGGCTGAACTGCTCCGGGTTCCGGGCTGCCTGTTTCTGCATGAAGCAGGCTGAAAGAAGCCCGGACGAATCTGGTCCGCGTGAGGCGCACATGGGTCGTGATCTGCCGAAAAGGGGGATGATCGGCCTGACGGCAACGACGGAGAAGCACAGCCCCCGCCGGGATGACACCGCAGGCCCGGATGACATCGGGCGGCAGCTTAGCTCATGAACAAAAGCCGTTAATCACAAAGCATGTTCATTTGTTACCAGACACTACTTGTCAGAAGGATTGTTACGGACATGTAGGCAATATGCCCGCGTCGACAGGAAGCATCTCCACCTGTCTGCCCCTGTCAACGGCGTGCATTCGGCGCACCACAGCGCTGACCCGCAGCAAACTGCGGAAAGTCCTGCATTACGGCAGTGACCCGAGACAGACCACGGAGAGCCCCGCCTCCCGGCTTCCGGCCCCGTTCAGGCCGCCTTCAGGCGCCCACGCTCGATTTCCAGCCGACGGCCGCAACGGGCCGCAAGGCGCTGATCGTGCGTGACCAGAATCAGCGTCGACCCCAGATCCTGATTCATGCCGAACAGCAGGTCGATCACCCGTTCGCCGGTGGCGTGATCGAGGCTGCCGGTGGGCTCGTCGGCAAACAGCAGGGCCGGCGATGGTGCAAACGCGCGCGCGATGGCAACCCGCTGCTGCTCGCCGCCCGAGAGGGTGCGGGGATAATGACTGGCCCGCTCGGCAAGGCCGACACGCTCCAGCAGGCGGCGGGCGATGGCAGCCGCCTCGGTGTTGCCGGCCAGCTCCAGCGGCAGCATCACGTTCTCCAGCGCGGTCATCGAAGGCAGCAGCTGAAAGGACTGGAACACGAAACCGACATGGGCGGCACGCCACTGGGCGCGCTGGTCTTCATTCCAGTCGAACAATGACTGCCCGTCGATCTGCACCTGTCCGTGGCTGGGCAGATCCAGCCCGGCCAGCAGCCCCAGCAGTGTCGATTTTCCAGACCCCGATGCACCCACGATGGCAACGGTTTCACCTGGTTCGATCTGGAAACAGATGTCCTCAAGAATGGTCAGCGTGCGATCACCTTCTGGTACGCTCTTGCCCAACCTGTCGACTCGAATCAATGGCATGAAGACACCCTTTGCGGACAAACAATCATCGGGGCTCAACCCCGCTCCAATGGTACTGCCACCCCCTGCCGATGCGCCGCACACCGTCCCTGCCATTCATCAGCCACGCCGGCAGCTCATCAGCCGGTCGCTCTGGCTGACGGCCGCAGCGCTGCTGGGTACCACGCTGGGCCGGGCCGCTTTGGCCGCCGACAACAGCGCGGCCTCGGGTCATGCCTACAATGCCGGGCACCAGGGTGGTAATGGCGCCACGCCTGCCGGTTCCCACGGCGCCGGATCGCATGCCCACGACACCCACCCGGCCCCCGCCACAGGCCAGGACTCGGCCCCGGCAGGTGTACAGCCAGCTACCGGCGACAAGCCGGCAAAGGCCGAATCCCCCGTGCTGCTGGTGCTGGGTGACAGCCTCTCGGCCGGATACGGGCTTGCCCGGGGCGAGGGCTGGGTCAGCCTGCTGGAAAAGCGCATGCAGGCAGGCGCCAGCAAGGCTCGCAAGGGCTGGCAGATCGTCAATGCCAGCATCAGCGGAGAGACCACTGCCGGCGGCCGCAGCCGGCTGACCGACCTGCTTGCCCGCCACAAGCCCACGCTGGTCATCATCGAACTGGGCAGCAACGACGCACTGCGTGGCCTGCCGCTGAAGGCCGCCACCGAGAACCTGCGCGAGATGCTGAAGGCCGCACAGGCAGCGGGGGCCAGCACCATGCTGGTAGGCATGCAGATGCCGCCCAACTACGGCCCCGCCTATGCCCGGCAGTTCGAGCAGATGTATCAGAAGCTCGCCACCGAGACCGACAGCGCCCTCGTCCCCTTCCTGCTGGCGGGCTTTGGCGACGATCCGGCCTGGTTCCAGGCCGATGGAATCCACCCCAACGCGGCAGCCCAGTCCAAAATGCTGGATAATGCCTGGTCGGTGCTGGAGGGACTGCTGGTGGAAGCACGCCTGAAGTTCCTCACCCAGCAGGCCATCTGCTAAAGCGGCAGGCCCCTCCGGCATACATGCCATGCCTGCTGCCAGCATGTTGGCGGTGTGCCACTTGCTGCAAGGTCATGGCCGGCCTTTGGTGAGCCAGCCTTCGGCCGGCACCTTTAACCTTTAGCCGGCCCCTCTGCACGCAGGGGCAAGGCGGGGCGAAATCCTTCGCCTGCCGCATCATCCATGCTGCTACCCTGCCCGCCCGAGTGGTGAAACTGGTAGACACAAGGGACTTA
>JAUNHU010000036.1:0-7023 GCA_030523825.1 Lautropia sp.
CCAGAGTCAGGTGGGGATGATGGCGCGCACGCTGGTCAGCCGCCCCAATCTGGAAACCATCGTCCAGGCCACCGGCATGGATCGTGAAATCCAGAGCCAGAACGGCCGTGAAGCGCTGATGGAAACGCTGGAAAAGAACATCCGCTTCAAGGCGGCTGGTGGTGCCAACTTCTACAGCATCACCTATCGCAACCCGTCGCAGGAAACGGCACTCAAGGTCGTCACCACCCTGCTCGACCTGTTCGCAAAATCCACCCGTACCGGCAAGACCTCCGACACGAAACAGGCGGTGGATTTCATCGACCAGGAAATTGCGAAGGCACAGGAAACCCTGCTGAAGACGGAAAACGCGCTCAAGGAATTCAAGATCAAGCACATCGAAGTCATGCCCAATCTGGCGCAGGACTACGTTGCCCGCTCGGCCGACATCCAGAAGGAGCTGCAGACGGCTCGCCTCGAATATCGTCAGGCCGTCAACTCCCGCACGGCGCTGCGTGCCCGCCTCTCAGCCATTCCCGAGTACGTGGTGGCAGGTGGCTCGCAGAGCGTCGATGGCACGGGTGGCAGCGAAACCGAACGACGCCTGGAAGCAACCCGCAAGCGTCTCGACGACATGCTGGTCCGCTACACCGACAACCACCCGGACGTGATCAACACCCGCCAGACCATCAAGGAACTGGAAGCGCTGGTGCGTACCGAAGCATCCCGCCCCATCGACACGCGCCCCGGCGTGGGTCGCGTGCCCAACCGCGTCTATCAGGAGATGTCGCTGTCGATGGCGGAAATCGACGCCCGTGTGGCTTCGCTGGCCACCCGCGTTGCCGAGGCAGAAGCGCAGGCCAAGAAGGCTCGTGAGATCGCGCTTGCCATCCCGAAGGTCGAGGCCGAGTACATCCAGCTCAACCGCGACTACGACTCCAACAAGCTCAACTACGAAAAGCTACTGTCGCGGCGTGACGCTGCCCGTCTGGCCGGCAGCATCGAGGAAAACACCGGTGCACGCGAGTTCCGGGTCGTCGACCCCCCACGCGTCAGCCTCAAGCCCGTTTCACCCAACCGCCCCCTGCTGCTGATCGCCACGCTGCTGTGCTCGATCATGCTCGGTGTGGCCGTCGCCCTGATCCGCGAGATCAAGAACCCTGCCTTCTACGAGCCCAACGCGCTCAAGAAAGCCGCCAATGTTCCGCTGTTCGGTGCCATCACCCGCCACCGTGATGCCGCAACCATCAAGGCCGACCGCACGCAACGCATCCGCTTCGCAGGCATTTTTGTGGCCTACGTGCTGGTTTTTGCCGCGCTGGTCGTGTTCTACATCATCGATGGCAGCGAAACGCCCAACGCACCGCCGCCGGTTGCCCAATCCTTCACCGAACAGGTGGTGTCATGAACAAGAGACTCGTTGAACGGGCCATGAAGAAGCTCGGGGACCAGACAGCGATCCGCAACTCGCAGACAGGTACCCAGAGCACCACCACGACTCTGCCCACCACCCTTCCCACAGCCCCTGCCTCGGCAACCTTTCCGCCGACCGTGCAGGCCACGATGCCCAATACCGGCACGCTCATCGGCAGCTCGGCTGCTGCCGAAGAAGCAATGGCGGCACGCATTCGTGCCGACATTGCCCGTGCCGATGCGCTGCGCCGGCAACGTGCCCAGGAGCGCGCTGCAGCGGCGCCCTCCCCCACGGTGCCGACGCTCACGCAACCAGTGGTTTCCACGACCCCGAACCCGGCCCGCCCGGCTCCCCAGCCGGCAGCCGCCGTCCACGTTCGCCCGGCCGCAGCACCGCAACCGGCATTGCTGCAGGCGTCCGAACACAATCTGGCACGCTTCGATTTCGAGGACCTGGAAAGCCGTGGCTTCCTCGTCCCCGACAACAAGACAGCCAAGATCCACCAGGAGTTCCGCCTGATCAAACGGCGCCTGCTGGACAACGCCTTCGGTCGACTCCGCCCGGTCGTGGACAAGGGCCGGCTAATGATGGTGACGAGTTCGCTGCCAGGCGAGGGCAAGACCTTTTCTGCCATCAACCTGGCCATCAGCATCGCCATCGGTGGCGAGCACCCGGTGCTGCTCGTCGATGCCGACATTGCCCGACCGAATGTCGCCAATACCCTGCGCCTCGATGTCAGTGGCAAGAACGGGCTCACCGACTATCTCGACGACCCGTCGCTGTCGCTGGCCGACATGCTGATGCGTACCTCGGTGCCCAACCTGACCCTGCTGCTGGCAGGGCAGCAACAGCACCACCCTGTCGACCTGCTGGCTTCTTCCAGCATGGCCGCCCTGGTCGACACGCTGAAAACCCAGCTCCCGCACCACGTCATCATCTTCGACAGCCCGCCGCTGCTGCCCGTTACCGAAACCCGCTCGCTGTCCGCACTGGTGGGACAGGTGCTGCTGGTGGTGGCTGCCGGCGACACACCCCGCAGCGCCGTCAACGAGGCACTGATCCAGCTCGAAAACTGCGAAGCCGTCGGCATGCTGTTCAACAAGGCGCCGGCACAACCCTCCGCCCCCGCCTACTACGGATACTGATTCATGTACAAAGCTTTCTTCGGACTCAAGTCCAAGCCGTTTCGCCTGAATCCGCATCTTCGCTTCCTGTTCAACAGCGAAGCCATCCAGCGTGCGGTCAACACGCTGAAGTATGGTCTCTACCAGCGCGAGGGCCTGGTGCTGCTGACCGGTGCGCCCGGTTGCGGCAAGAGCCTGCTCATCCAGAACATCACGCGCCGCCTGCCCGATGCCGGCATCCGGGTGCATACCATTGCCACCCCGCGAGCCAACGGGCTGTCGCTGCTGCGGCAGATTTCCTCGGCCTTTGCCCTGCCCCATCACGACTCCGTCGATGCAGCGCAGCTGTTGCAGGCGCTGCAACAGTATCTGCTGGGCGAAGTCGAGGCCAATCGCCGCATCCTGCTGGTCATCGACGAAGCCCACAACCTGGACGATGATGCGCTCGAAGTCGTGCGGCTCATTTCCGACATGCAGTCGCATGGCAATCTGCTGCTGCAGATCTTCCTGGTGGCACAGCCCATCCTGCGTGCGCGGCTTGCCACCCCCTCGCTGGAAGCCCTGCGCCAGCGTTTCCTCGTCACCGACCACATCGAAGGGCTGACGGCCGAGGAAGTACCGCAGTACATCCTGAAGCGGATGCAGCAGGCAGGCTGGACGGCTGACGACGTGCCTTTCGATGCCGAAGCCATCACCCGCATCCAGCAATTCAGCGATGGCAACCCCCGCAAGATCAACATCCTCTGCGAACGGCTGCTGACACAAGCCTACGTCGAGGAGCAGTCGCGCATCTCCGTTGCCGATGTCGAGGCCACGCTGAACGACATGGAAGAAGAATGGCGCAGCAGCGACCTGCCGTCCGGCGGCAGTGAAGCACCGGCCAGCAACCGGTTGCGCGACATCGAGCAACGGATCTCGACGCTCGATGCCTCCCTCAACCAGATCTCCCAGGTCACGAACACCATCCTGGTACGGCTCGACAATCTTCGTCAGGACTGACGGGCATCGTCCAACCCGATGCTTGCCCGGCTCGTTGCCCATTTTTCCCGCTATTCGCTCGCCAGCCTGCTCGTCACGCTGGCGAGTGTCGTCTCTTTCCCGTTCCTCACACGCATCTTTTCCGTTGAAGAATACGGATGGATGAGCCTGATCGGCGTGCTCGTCACCGGGCTGGCCGCCGTGGCCAAGCTCGGGGTGCAACAGGCAGCCCTGCGCTTTTTCAGCGATGTGCGTGCAGGTCTCACCCAGTGGACGCTGCAGCAATACGAAAGCACGGTGTGCGTGGGCCTGGCGGCCTCCGGGTTGCTGGTCACGGGTCTGTGGTGCATCGGATTGCTGCTCCTGCCCGACCGGCTGTTCACACAGCCCGAGACCCGTCATCTCCTGTTTCTGGTTGCCCCCCTCACGCTGCTGCAGTGCCTGTCGAGCGCGATCGTGAACCAGTTGCGTGCACGGGAAATGAGCGGTGTGCTCTCCCTCTACTCGGTACTGCAGCGCTACGTCAGCCTCACGCTGATGATCGGCACGCTGCTCTACGTGAGTGCCAGCCTGTGGGGGTTCTATACGGCTCAGATCGTGGCCGAGTCACTGGCACTCATCGTACTGGCCAGCTGGTATTTCCGTCGTGAGCCTTGGTCACCCCGACAGTTTTCCCCGTCGCTCTACCGCAGCATGCTGCGCTACAGTCTGCCGCTGGTTGGCATGGAGCTGTCTTCCGTCATGCTCAACATGGGCGACCGCATCCTCATCGAGCGCATGCTGGGCGCCGCGCAACTGGGCATCTATTCGGCACCGTACAACCTTTCGGACTATATCGGTGCGGTGCTGGTGATGGCCTTTACCGGTGCGGTCACGCCGATGGTGCTGCGACTCTGGGCAGACGAAGGAGCGACCGCCACGCGGGAATTCCTGCAGCGTGTGCTGCACCTGTACCTGCTGTTTGCCATTCCGATGGTTGCGGGCGTGTCCGCCGTGGCCGAACCGCTGATTACCATCGTGGCCTCCGAAAAATATCGGGCAGGTGCCAGCATCATCCCCTGGGTGATTGGCGGCATCGCACTGCAGGGGCTTTTTCCGGTGGCATCTGCCGGCCTGCAGATCGAAAAACGCTCACCGGTCATCCTGCTGTGCATCCTGAGCGCCGTCGCACTCAACGTGCTGCTCAACATCCTCCTCATTCCCCACTGGGGGCTCGACGGGGCTGCCTTTGCCACGCTGCTGTCTTATCTGCTGATGGTAGGGCTGGCAGCATGGCAAGGACGCAACACTATCCGGCCAACACCCGAGACACATCGCATTGCCGTATTCGTGTTCGCAGCGCTTGCGATGTATTTATTGACAGTAAACATAAATCTTACAGGTTCGGTACAAACTCTACTCACACGTATCCTGGGAGGCATAGTTAGCTACTCATTGTTGGTGATCTTTCTGGATAAACACACTCGCCATCTGGCACGTCAGGCTGCCGGGCGCTTCGGTGCAGGCAAGGGACAAAAATGAAACCCGTCACGGTCTTGATGTATCACGCCATCGTGCCTGGCCAGGCCGTCGGCGCCGATCCGCATTACAGCGTTTCGCCGGCGCGCTTTGCCGATCAGTTGAAGCGTATTGGCGAGCACGGATACCGTATCGGCAGTGTGTGGCAGCTTCTGCACGAAAACGAGACTTCCGTCACATCCGGCAGGCATCCCGTCTGCCTCACCTTCGATGACGGCCACCTGTCCAATGCCCATGCCGCAGAGCTGATCGCCAGCCACGGCGGCAGCGCCGAATTCTTCGTCAATCCGTCGATGGTGGGAAAGCCCGGCTTTCTCGACTGGCCCGCGCTGCGCGAGATGGCCGCGATGGGCATGTCCATCCAGTCGCACGGCATGCACCACCGCTACCTCGACGAGCTTTCTGCGCAGGATGTGCGTTCTGAACTTGCCGACTCGAAGACGGCGATAGAAGATGCCATTGGCAAACCCGTGAGCATCTATGCCCCAGCCGGAGGGCGGATGCCCGCCGATTTTCTGGCCACGGCCAGAAGCCTCGGTTACGAGGCCGTCTGTTCGTCCCGTACCGGCGTCTGGAACTTTCAGCCCTCCCCTTCTATGGCCCTTCAGTCGGAAATACCGCGCATGGCGATGCTTGCAGGCACGACCGAACGTCAATTCGTCGACTGGATCACCCAGGCTCCCCTTGCACTGCTGAAACAGCAGTTGCGCCATCGCGCCCTGCGTCTTTCCAAGCAGCTGCTGGGCAATGGAGGGCATGAGCGCCTGCGCGGCCTGATCCTGCGCAGCAACACTGTGGCGACGACACCAGAAAACTCGTCCACAATGACAGGCAGCGCCTCGTCCGACCGGGCGCAGACGCAACCCACGTCTGATGAGAGGGCGTGATGAGCACCTTCTGGTTGATTGTCTTCACCGTCTCCGTCTTCTGGATGGTCTACACCTACGTAGGCTATCCCTGCGTGCTGCTGCTGAAAAAATGGTGGCGGCAGCACGACAGGCATGTGGTCACGCCGGCACCGGTCAGCGAAGACATGCTGCCAGAGGTTGCCGTCATCATCGTGGCACGCAACGCGGCGCATCAGATCGCCCTCAAGATCCGCAGCTGCCTGGACAGCAACTACCCCGCCGACCGCATCCGGGTGATTCTGGCCATCGACGGTCCCGATGAAGCCACGGCCAGCGCAGCCGAATCGCTGCAAGACCCGCGCGTCACCATCCTGCGCAATGCCCAGCATCGCGGCAAGGCTGCCTGTGTCAACGACGCCGTCGCCCTCTGCACGCAACCCATCCTGGTCATGTGCGATGCACGCCAGCGCATCGACGGCAATGCCATCCGCTATCTGGTCGAATCCCTGCTGAATTCGCCCGAAAGAACCGCGATCAGCGGCGAACTCCAGTTTGAAGTGCCCGAAGGCAACTTCGTCGGCCTGGGACTGGATGCGTACTGGCGCTATGAGAAATGGCTGCGGCGCACCGAAAGCGAGGTCAGCAGCACCATCGGCATGACCGGCGCGCTCTACGCGATGCGTCGCAGCGCCTTCCGGCCGATTCCGTCCGAAACCATCCTGGACGACGTGCTGATCCCGATGCAGATGATTCTGGATGGCCACCGCACCGGCTTCGACTCCCGGGCGATCGCCTTCGACCTGCCCTCGGTTTCGATGCAACAGGAGCGTCGCCGGAAGATCCGGACGCTGGCCGGCAACTTCCAGCTGCTGCAGCTCTGCCCTGCACTGCTCAATCCGTTCCGCAATCGCGCCTTCTTCGGATTCTTCTCGCACAAGGTCTGCCGCCTGCTCACCCCGGTGGCACTGCTGTGCATCCTGCTCTCCAGCATCGCCCTGGCCAGCAGCTCGCTGTTCTTCGCGCTGTCACTGGCAGGCTGCCTGACCGTCATCTGCTGCTCGCTGCTCGCGCACGTCTTTCCGTCCACCCACCGCTGGCTGCCCATCCGCCTGTCGAACACCTGCATCGAGATGCACATGTTCGTCGTGCTGGGCTTCATCGG
>JAUNHU010000036.1:7123-26734 GCA_030523825.1 Lautropia sp.
TTCACCGGTCATGCGCACGACATCTTCGTCCACGATCATGACCTGTCGGCCAAGCTCTGCCAGGCCAGCTTTGCCGTCACCATTTCCGATTACAACCGTCGCAAGCTCTCCGCGCGGATGCCGCTGGCCCTTCGCAACCAGTTGCACGTCATCCATTGCGGCATCTTCGCCGACGACATTCCCTTTCACACAGGAAACCGCAAGGCCGGCCAGATCGTCGCCGTGGGTCGGCTCGACCCGATCAAGGGTTTCATCCACCTGATCGAAGCCTGCCGCCTGCTCAACGAGCGCGGCGTGGATTTCCAGTGCGACATCATCGGTGACGGGCCACTGCGTGCCACGCTGCAACAGGCCATCGAGAACGCCCGGCTGAACGACCGCGTCCGGCTGACTGGCGCCCTGCCCCAGCACGAGGTACGGCAGCGCATCAACGAGGCCGCCATTTTCGTGCTGCCCTCGGTTCAGCTGGCGGACGGCAATGCCGACGGCATTCCCGTCGCGCTGATGGAAGCGATGGCCAGTGGTGCTGCCGTCATCTCGACCCGGGTTTCGGGCATTCCCGAGCTGGTCGAGAACGGCATCACCGGCATGCTGGTCTCCCCCGGCAATGCCGCGGCTCTGGCAGAAGCCATCGGGAACCTGCTGCCCGATGAGATCCTGCGTGCCCGTCTGGCCGGCATGGCACACCAGTACATCCTGCAGGCTTTCGACGCCAATCTGGAAGCCGACAAGCTGCTGAAGCTGATCCGTGCCAACCTGCCCGAAAGCCGCACGCCGGCCGAGAGCAAGCCACTGCCGACACCGGTCGGCCTGCAGCCCGAACCAGCCCCGCCCCCGCTGCCCAATCCCCTGCGGATCATGATCATGACCGACGAGATGGAAGTGGGCGGCAGCCAGCGGCAGATCGTGCAGCTGGCTTCTGGCCTGAAGGCCCGCCGGATCGAATGCACGGTGGTGTACTTCATCAACCCGTCCTTCCTGCTCGACGAACTGCATGCTGCCGGCGTGGAAACCATCCGGGTCGACAAGCGCAAGCCGGTGGACCCCGTCTTCCTGCGCCAGCTGCGCAAGACCATCCGGCAGTGGCGCCCCGACGTGCTGCACTGCTTTTCGTTCACGGCTGAACTGTGGGGTGCGGTAGCCCTGCAGACGCTGCCCGCCCGCCAGCGTCCGGCCCTGATTTCCTCGGTGCGCGGCACCTACGAGTGGTACAGCGAACGCCAGTGGAAGCTGAAGCGCTGGGTCAGCCTGCGCTCGCAGGCCATCATTTCCAATTCGCTGGAAGGCGCAGACTATGCCGCAAGGCGCATGCAGCTGCCGCTGGAAGACTTTTCCATCGTGGCCAACGGCGTGCGCGTTCTTCAGCCCCAGGCCGAACTGGTGCATCAGCTGCGCAGCAAGTACCTCCTGTCGCCAGTCGCATCCGGCAGCGATGACATGACCCAGGATGACCGGGGCATGCTGCTGCTTTTCGTCGGCCGTCTCGTCGAGCACAAGAATCTCCCCAGGCTGCTGGATGCCTTTGCCCCCGTTGCTGCCGAGAACCCACATGTTTCGCTGCTGCTGGTGGGCAGCGGTCCACTCGGCCCGTCACTGAAGGCGCAGGTTCAGCAACACAACCTGTCCCATCAGGTACGCATGCTGGGTGAGCGCGATGACGTGGCTGCCCTGATGAGCGCCGCCGACATCGTCGTGGCGCCGTCGCTGCGCGAAGGGCTCTCCAATGTCATCCTGGAAGCGATGGCGCTCGGGCGTCCCGTCATTGCCACCCCTGTGGGTGCCACCCCCGATGTCATCGACGATGGCGTCAACGGCCTGCTGGTCGATGCCTCCGACACCCACGCGCTGTCGGCCGCCATGCGTCGCCTGATCGGCGATGCCGATCTGCGCAAGCGGCTGGGCACGGCAGCCCACGCTCGTGTTACCGAGAAATACAGCCCTCAAGTCATGGTCAGATCGATGCTCAAGGAGTATCAGCGTGTCAGTCAACGGTAATTTCCTGCTGTTCGTCCGCCCGCCGGCCCGTGGCGATTCGCCTGCCAGCCTCCCCGGTTTCGACAGCATCACGGCGCACTGGCCCGGCCCCGAAAACCAGCGCCCGCTGCACCGCCATCAGGCCACGCTTCCCGATGGCAGTCACTTCGACCTGCAATGGCAGGGCGAAGGCTGGCACTACATCGGCAACGCCCAGGTGGGCGCCATGGGCATGTCGGCCGGCCCGCAGGCCGATGACCTGAACGACATCCTGCACGCCTGGGTGCAATCACGCCAGACTCCCGTCGAGCGCTGCCGGGGCCGCTTCGTGCTCATCTGCTGGGACCTGCCACGGCAGGAAATCTTCGTCTTCACCGATGCCTTCAAGACATGGCCGGTATGCCATGCGCGCAATGATGCCGGTGCCTTCGGCTGTGCCAGCGACATGCGGCTGCTGCTGCACACCGGGGCATTCGACACCGGGCTCAACCCCCTGGGCATCTACCACTACCTGAATTTCTATTACGTGCCGGCCCGCAGTTCCATCCTGCAGGCCGTCCACAAACTCTCGGGCGGACAGCGCCTGCACTGGCACGATCACAAGACAGAGATCGGAAACTGGTGGACGCTGAACTACCCGGAAGATCTCGATCTGGGCCGTGCACGGATGGCCTCGCAACTGCGTGACACCATCATCGGCACGGTGCGCAGCTACCGCCCTGCCCAGCAGCACACCCATTGGGGCGCCTTCCTCAGCGGCGGCACCGACAGCTCCAGCATCTGCGGCATCCTGGCTGGCAACGCTGCGCCCGAAAAGGTGTCCAGCTTCTCGATCGGATTTTCCGAAGAAGGCTACGACGAGCTGGGTTATGCGCAGATCGCTGCCGATACGTTCAAGCTGGATGCCCATCAGCGGCGCGTGAGCGAAAACGACGCGGCCGAAGCACTGCCGCTGCTCATCAAGACCTTCGATGAACCCTTCGGCAACGCATCGGCCATTCCCACCTATTACTGCGCACGCATGGCAGCCGACACCGGCCGTCATCTGCTGGTGGCCGGCGACGGTGGTGACGAGATCTTCGGGGGCAACGAACGCTACCTGAAAGACAAGATCATGGGCTGGTACCACGGTGCGCCCCGACTGGTGCGCAGCATCGAGCCGCTGATCCGCAACACGCTGGAAAACACCGACAAGCGGTGGGCCAACCGCATCATCAATTTCCTCGACCGCAGCAACCTGCCCAACCCCGACCGGTTCTACACCGACGACTCCTTTGCATCCGACCATTATGAGGAGCTGCTGACGGCCAGCTTCCGCCAGCAGGCCCAGCGCGACACATCGCTGAACCTGATGCGCACCATCTGGCGCGATCTGAAGGCTCCCAGCGAACTGCACCGGCTGATGCACCTCGACCTGACGATGGCCATCGCCGACAACGACATCATCAAGGTGACAGGAGCCTGCCGCAGCGCCGGCGTTTCGGTGGTGTTTCCGTACCTCGACCGGCATCTGGTCGAATACACCGCACGCCTGCCGGTTCATTACAAATTAAACGGTTTGCAAAAGCGTGCGCTGTTCAAACAGGCGATGATGTCGGTCTTGCCCGAAGAAATCCGGCGCAAGAAGAAGCAGGGCTTCGGTCTGCCAGTCAGCCTGTGGATGCGTGGCAACGGGCCGTTCCGGCAGTTGCTCAACGACACGCTCGAATCCCCCAATGCCCATATCCGGGCATTCATCGAGACAAGTGCCGTGCGAGGTCTGCTGGAACGACACCAGCGTGGCGCATGGGATCATGCCAGCGAGCTGTATCAGCTGCTGGTTCTCGAACTCTGGCTGCAGCGCCACGCCCATGACTACCCGGCCTGATCCATCCACCAAGCGGATCTTCATGATCCTTGACAGCATCTATCCATCCACCGGGGGCGGTGGCGCAGAATCGCAGGTGGGAACCCTCACCCAGTGGCTTGCCGGGCAAGGCATTCCCAGCACCATCGTGGTGCCGATGGTTGCCTACGGCCCGCAGGTGCCCTTTGAGACCACCGGGCCGGTCGAGATCACCCGCCTGCGCTATCCGCACCTGCCGGTGCTCGGCGGCATGATGCTGATGGCCAAGCTGGCCTGGCTGCTGTTCATCCGCCGCCATGACATCCAGGCCATCCACTGCCACATCGCCAAGAACATGGCGGTGGTGGCCACGCTAGCCAACATCTGGCTGAAGCGCCCGCTGCTGGTCAAGCTCACCGGCATGACCGAAAAGGTGGGCGGCATCCTCGACGACAAGGCCCCCCTGCTCAACCGCCTCAAGCGTCGCATCCTGCAACAGGCGCAGATCCAGTCCATCAGCCAGGCCATCAGCAACCGTCTGCTGGAAGCGGGCTTTTCCGAACGGCGCATCCAGTACATCCCCAACGCCGTCGATCTCGACCGCTACGATCCGTCCCTGCCCCGCTTCGCCCATGCGCGGGAGCGCCAGTCCGACGACATCGCCCTGCGGGCCGTGTTCGTCGGCCGCCTCGAAGCCGTCAAGGGCATCGAACTGCTGCTCGACGCCTGGAACCGCACCTTCAGCCCCACCGATCCGGTCAGACTGACCCTGATCGGCGCCGGCTCGCTGGAGCAATCCCTGCGCGAGCGCATCGAGTCCAGCCAGCGCAGCCACCAGATCGAGATTCACGGACAGAGTGCCGACGTGGCCGGCCATCTGGCCACCGCCGATATCGGTATCCTGCCTTCCTACACCGAAGGGCTGTCGAACACCCTGCTGGAATCAATGGCCATGGGTCTGCCGATGATCGGCTCGCGCATCAGCGGCAACGAAGATTTCATCCAGCCCCATGTCACCGGTTGGCTGTTTCCGGCCGGAGATACCGAAGCCCTTGCCCGCTGCCTGTCCGATGCCTATCGTCTCAGCCGTGAACAACTGGCCTCGATGGGTGCCAATGCACGGGCCTTCGTGCATTCGCAGGCATCCGTTCCGATCATCGGTGAGCGGCTGAAACAGATCTACGGTCTGTCACGCACGCACACCGGCAAGTCGCGGAGCGCGCCCGGACATCGCGGCAAACAACGAAGCGCTCACTGAACCATGTGTGGTATTGCCGGACTGATCTCGCTCGATGGCCGCCCCCTGCCGGCGCCGACCGTACTCGACGCCATGTGCCGCGCGATCTTTCATCGCGGCCCCGACGATCAGGGCACCTTCAGCAACGAATGGGCAGGCATCGGCATGCGCCGCCTGTCGATCATCGACCTGGAAGGTGGACACCAGCCGATGAGCAGCGCCGGCGGCCGCATCCAGCTGGTCTTCAACGGCGAAATCTACAATTTCCGCGAGCTGCGCAAGGATCTTGAAGCACGCGGCCATGCCTTCAGAACACATTCCGATTCGGAGTGCATCGCACACGCCTTTGCCGAATACGGCACCGAGTGCTTCCGGATGCTGCGCGGCATGTTTGCCATCGCCATCCTGGATCTCGACCGCCGCCGGCTGATCCTGGCGCGTGACCGCATCGGCAAGAAACCGCTGTACCTGGGTGAGCTGTCGCCCGGCCTGCTGGGCTTTGGCTCCGAGCTGAAAACCCTGCTGGCCGTGCCCGGCTGGCAGCCGCAGATGTCGATGGATGCCGTGCAGGACTTCTTTGCACTGGGCTACATCCCGGCGCCCGGCACCATCTTCGAGGGCATCTCCAAGCTGCTGCCCGGCCACTGGATGAGCATCGAGCCCGGTGCGAACGGCAAACCCGCCCGCATCGAACAGCACCGCTACAGCCAGGTGGATTTCGAGCCCAAGTGGACCGACGACGAAGCCTCGCTGGAAGACACGCTGCTGGAAAAACTCGATGACGCGGTGCGCGTGCGGCTGGTATCAGACGTGCCCTTCGGCGCATTCCTCAGCGGCGGGCTCGATTCGAGCGTCGTCTGCGCGCTGATGACACGCCACCTGTCGCAGCCACTGAAGACCTTTTCCATCGGTTTCGACGAGGCTGCCTTCAACGAACTGCCCGACGCACGCCGGGTGGCACAGCACCTGGGCACCGAGCACCACGAACTCATCGTGAAGCCCGATGCGGCGCAACTGCTCGAAACCCTGGTGCATCACCTCGACGAGCCCTTTGGTGATTCGTCTGCCATTCCCACCTACCTGGTGTCGCAGCTGGCAGCGCAGCACGTGAAGATGGCGCTTTCCGGCGATGGCGGTGACGAACTCTTTGCCGGCTATTCGCGCTATCAGCGCTATGCCACGCTGCAGCGCATCCGCAAGGCAGGGCTGGGCATGGCCCCCGCGGCGCTGCAACTGGCCGGAAAATTGCTGCCGGGCGCGCATGGACGGCGGCTGGCCGCCATCGGCCAGCGGCTGGATCTCCCCTGGCCCGACGATTACCTCGCACTGGTGGGCCTTGCCGGCCGCAACGACCTGCGCCTGATCTTCGGCGACCGGATGCGCAGCAACCCGTCTGGCAGTGTTCGCCAACGGTTCGTCAGGCCCGACATCCATTCGCGGATGGAACAGATATTGTCTGGTGACATGGACAGTTACCTGGTCGACGATATTCTGACCAAGGTTGACCGCACCAGCATGGCGAACTCTCTGGAAGCACGTGCGCCGCTGCTCGATCAGGAACTGATCGCGTTCGCTGCACGCATGCCCTTCGACATGAAACTGCGTGGCAACCAGGGCAAATATCTTTTCCGCAAGGTTGCCGCACGTCTGTTGCCGCCCGAGGTATTGAACAAACCCAAGCAGGGTTTTGCCATTCCGCTGGCTGCCTGGTTCCGACACGACCTGAAACCGATGCTGGACGACACGCTCGCCAGCCGCGCCTTCAGGGAACGTGGCATCTACGACCTGGCAGGCATCGGGAAACTGGCCGATGAACACCAAAGGGGCTTGCAGGATCGCGGTGAACTGTTGTGGCTGATCATGGTGCTGGAAACCTGGGTGAAATCATTCCTCGATATTCCCACCGGAACAGCAGGACAGTAATGCTCAAGGAAAACGCGAAACAATTCGTCAGACAGTACGTTTCCCCCCTGCTCGACCTGGCTGGTATCCATGAGCAGAAGCTGGCACGGCTGTTCGACGCAGAAAACCGGCTCCTGATCCTGATGTACCACCGTGTCATCGAGGATCGCGCAGCCGACCCCTTTGCAATGGGCCTGTGCGTGCGCAAGTCCTATTTCGAGCAGCAGATTGCGTGGCTGGCCCAAAGCGCCCACGTACTGCCACTGAATGAGGCCGTCGAGCGCCTGCTCAATGGTGAACCATTGCCCCGGCGTGCCGTGGCCATCACCTTCGACGACGGCTATCTCGACAACCTGACGATTGCTGCCCCCATTCTGGAAAGGTACCGGATGCCGGCCACCTTCTACGTCGTCACGGGCGGCATCGACGAAGGCCGGATGCTGTGGTGGGATCAGGTCATCGCCATGCTGGCACGTGCCACGCAGCGGACGGTGTTTCCGCATGCGCTGGGGCTGCACGAACTGCCCGTGATGCTGCCGCTGCACACCGGTACACGCCGGGACACCCTGCTCGCCCTGGTCAACGCCATCTGGGACCGCGATCAGGACAGCATCGAGGAAATTCTCGTGCGCCTGCGCGTGATGCTGCTGCCGAAGGACGACCCCGCACTGGCTGCCCCACGCATGAGTGTCGACCAGGTCAGACAGCTGGCATCGCGCAGCGGGTTTACCATCGGTGCTCATACGCACACGCACATCGACCCTCGCCTGCTGAGCCGTGAACAGCTGCAACACGAGCTGCGCATCTCGCGCGCACGTCTGCAGGAGATCACCCAGCAGCCGGTCGACAGCTTTGCCTATCCGGGCGGACGCTCCTCGGTCTGGATGCCCGACATCCTGGCCGCCGAAGGCTTTCGCCACGCCGTCGATACCCGCCGGGGCATCAATGAAGCACCTGCTTCGCGGTATGCTCTGTGCCGGGTCGGCATGTCCGATGCACCCGTTGGCGACTTCAAGCGCGCCATCCGCAACCTGGCCATACTCGGTTCCACCCCTTGAACTTCGTCCTGAAATATCTGCTGGCCCTGATGGTCCTGTGGGTGCCCAACCAGTTGCACCTGCCCTCCGACCTCGGCATCAAGGGTCTGAATTCGATCAACCTGCTGTTCCTCTCGCTGATCTTCCTCATCAGCCTGCGCAACCGGACACTGCCCCCCTCGGCCCCCACGCCGCTCAAGGGCGTGTTCGTTGCCTATTTCTGCGTGCTCATCTGGGGATTTCTCATCGGCCAGGTCTACGACCGCTCGATGATGATGGACGACCTGACGGCCCTGAAGAACTCCATCTTCTTCATGAGCCTGTTTTTCGTCTTCTTCCACGGCCCGCGCGACGAAAAGACCATCCAGTTCCTGTTCTACGTCGTGCTGTTCGTGGCGGGCGTGGCGGCCCTCGAAGCCATCCGTGAAGGCATCGACTACGGTTTCGGCGTCTATGGCGAGACCAAGCGTGCAGCCGGCCCCTTCGGCCCCGACTACAAGGCATCCAACCTGGCAGCCGTGTTCTTCACGATGTTCATGCCGGTGTTTGCCGCCGTGGCCCTCTACCTGAAAGGCAAACCCATCATCCGCTGGGGCGCCATCGGCGGGGTCGGTGCGCTGCTGCTGGCCATCTTCGCCACCTATTCGCGGCAGGCGTACCTCATCGTTGCCGTCATGCTCATCCTGATGACGCTCAAGCGCAACCTCATCCTCGGACTGTGCATCCTGGGCGCCGTCCTCAGCTACGAATCCTGGGTGCCCGAAGGTGTGGTGCAGCGTCTGGCGATGACCACCGAGCAGACCTCCTCCACCGGCGAGGAAAAGCTCGACGAGAGCACCGAAAGCCGCTTCCACCTCTGGGAAGGTGCCGGCCGCCTCATCATGGGCCGCCCGTGGGGCATCGGCCTCAACCACTTCAAGCGCGAGATCGGCAACGAAGTCCCCTCGCTGGCCGGCCTCGACGCCCACAACTTCGTCGTGCTCATCACCACCGAAGCGGGCCTGCTGGCCGGCATGATGACACTGATCCTCTATGGCGCCCTCGCCACCCTCGCCTGGCGTTTCTGGCGGGTGGCATCCACCCCCGACCAACAGGCCATGGCCGCAGGCTTTGCCGGTGCCACCCTGGCCGTCATGCTGGGCAACATCTACGGCAGCCGCCTGCTCGATGGCGCCGTCACCGGAAACTACTGGATTCTCGCCGGACTCGTGGCACGCAATCTGGTCATCATCACGACCGAACCCGCCCCCACGACACCGGACGACACATCCGACTTGCCAGCGAACCACAAAACGCCCCCTGGCCGGCCAAACACCAGGACGCCCCCTGCCCGCGATGCCGATGGGCGACTGATCGCGCCAGCAGGGTAATCAACGCCACCAGAGGCAGCGACAGGGCAGCCAATGGCCTGCCCATCTCATTGCCCTCCCGCAGGCGCACTCACACCTCCATACACCAGGCAGCATCTCCGGGCCGTTACCAGCAAATGCTGGCAACGGCCTTTTTCATGCCGTCTTCTTCAGTGCTTTGTCGGCCATCTACCTGCTTGCGCCCTATCAGACAAACGGAAAGTTTCGTAACCACTTGGATTAGCAGGTTACTACTTTTAATTTTTCATGACATTACGTATGATTTGCATCGAAATCGCTTGACACGACGGAAAGATTTACAAATTTGGCGCAAATCCTCGCCGGATTGCGTGAGTTCCCCGAACTCATGGCGGTTTCACCGCCAAACCAAGGTCATTCCCACGTGTTGCACGCTGAATCCGCCTGGCCCCCAGGCAGGACTGCATGGCTCTGGCCAGGCAGCCAACCCGCGGATGGAGGCAACACAGCACCCGGCTGCCCCATGTACCGGCCCCAGGCCGGCCACGGGCTCAGTCGTCCCTGACCCGAGCCCACGCTCATCCGGTCAGGCCCCTGGTTACGCAGCCACTCACCGCATCTGTCCGGCCTGCCGCCAGACGCCCTGCGATTTCATTTCTGCCATTTCTGGAAACATCCGATGACACCTCCCCATTTGAACGACACCGCCCACGCGCCCCGCTCCAGCCGCCTCTCCTGCCTGCTGCCGGTCAGCGCCCTGCTGCTGGCCCTGAGCGCCTGCGGAGGCACAGGCGATGAGCCGGGCAGCCAGGCCAAGGCTGTCAACGCAAGCACCCCGATCAGCACTGCCAAGGACGACACCGGCACCACCGTCGCATCCGATGCGCCCGCCAGCGCCATCCAGACGAAAGCGCCGGGTGCCGACGTATGCCAGCCCGTACTCCAGCATGGCACCGCCCTGAAGAACGGCACCGAAACCTCCGCCATTCCCGATCGGGGCACGCCCGGTGTCGCCGCCCCCTTCCAGGACCCGAACTACGGCAGCTGCATCGCCCGCATCACCGATAACGGCTACAACGGCGCGTATCGCCGCAGTGACTACTCCCGTCGCCAGTCCTTCAACGCCGACAGCAGCTACATGCTGATCTACGCGCTGAACGGCTTCTGGTATCTGTACGATGCCAAAACGCTGACCGAAATCCGTCAGCTGAATGGCCCGGCCGGCGACGCCGAGCCCTTCTGGCACCCCACCGATCCCGGCAAGCTCTACTACCTGAACCGCGACGGCATCGGCATGCAGATCCACCTGCTGGATGTGAACAGCAATGCCTCACAGCTCGTCTCCGACATGGGAGCGCAGGTTCAGGCACTCTGGCCCTCCGCGACGGCAGCCTGGACCCGCTCGGAAGGCTCACCCTCGGCCGACGGCCGCTACTGGTGCTTCCTGGCCGAGAACTCCAGCTCCTGGCGCTCGGTGGGCGTCTTCACCTGGGATCTGCAGGAAAACCGCATCGTCGGCAGCATGCCGCTGTCCGAGCGCCCCGACCACGTCAGCATGAGCCCCAGCGGCAACTACTGCGTGATCTCCAGCGACGGCGCGATGGGCACCCGCTCCTACCGCCGCGATTTCGGCGCGCCCTACTCCGCGTACATCAACCAGCCCTGGCTGCAACTGATGAGCAAGTCCGAGCACTCGGACATCGCCTATGACCGCAACCGCGTCGACGCCTACGTGGCCGTGGATTACGCCGTGGGCGATGTGTTCTCGACCAACCTCGTCACCGGCAAGCGCACCTCGCTGTTCAGCGCCTATCCGGGCCGTACCGCCAGCGCCCTGCACTTCTCGGGCAAGGCATACAACAATCCCGGCTGGGTGCTCGTGTCGGCCTACTCCGCCTATCACGCCGACAACGTGTGGAACAACATCCGCAACACGCATCAGCAGCAATGGATGCACCGCAAGATGTTTGCGGTCAGCCTCGAAGAAAACCCGACCATCCGGCCCATTGCCCACGTCGACAGCAACGCCGTCGACTCCGGCAATTTCTTCTCCTACTGGAGCGAACCCCAGGCCACGGTGAACCGCGATTTCACCCGTTTCATGTTCAACACCAACTGGAACAGCAACGACGGGCGTGAAGTGGAAACCTACCTGGCCGCCATCCCGAACAACGCCGTCAATCGCTGAGGCGTTTTCCGTTGCCTTCGTCACCTGGCTACCCGGTGACGAAAGCAACGCACCATCCAGCCGGCATCCTCAGCCGGCTGGCGCGGGGAACTCGACACGCTGGATGCCTGACAGCCAGACCCAAGGAAGCCGCCATGCGACCGCAGGCCGGAAAAAAGAATAAAAACACGCGCCAGCCGCATGAGGCCCGATACGACATGGGATGAAAACCTGTGCTGCCCCCTTCCTGCGCCGCGTAAATCTCTCCACGCGCACGCCGAAAATCTTCCACGAAGCGCAACAAGACCCGAAGCGAGGCGCCTGAAGACGCGCTATCCCCCCAGAAGAAGCAAACCGACAGCACACCCGGAAACAGGAGATCATGACTCCCCGGGGGCGCACCCACAGGCACAAAACGCCCGGAAGCGGATAGCGCCCATCGCGCAAAAAATCGAAAAAAACCACCTGCGCAAGCAATTATTGCACGGCACATTTTTGTGCCAACACCATTCATTCCCTTCCCGCAATTCGTCGATCGGCCCATCCCGCCCGACGGTATGCGGACACGATGAGTGGATTAGCTGTTGCAGGTTTCACGGTGCTACGTTGTCGCCCTGTCTGAAATGGGCGACAACACGACTGCCTGCAACCGACGCGCATGCACCCGCATGTACCCGACAAAACATCGTCGTTCGTTCACCGTCCGGCATCGAGCGTCAAACACTATCTTGATTTCGTCGCATATGGAATTACCCAATTCCGCACGACGGACACGATACGCGACAAGCACGATCAATGCCTGCGCACATTGATGAAGCACATCAATGCCTCGCAGCCTGCGTCGTCATGCAGCGCACCGGTCGCATCCATTTCGGAACAGAAAGATTTCCTGCCGGACACACGCCACCTTTCTTCGGCGGTGCGTGTCCGCAGATCGGTCGCCCCTTTTCGAGATGAGATGTCATGCACCCCACCGCTGTCCTTTCCGTATCTGATTCCCGCCACGCTGCACACACGACCCACGTCGCTCGCAGTCATTCACCCGACACATACGCCCTGCCCCATCGGTTGATGCGCTCGCGCATGTTGCCCGCCACGATGCTGGCCCTGATGCTGGCTGCCTGCGGCGGCGCCTCGCCAGACGACGACAGCAACCACAGCGCCGCACAATCTTCCGTGCCGGTTCTGCAAGCCACCAGCACCGTGGCACTCAACGACACGCTGGTCTTGTCGAACAATGCCGCCGGCATCACAGGCGAATCTGCATTGGCCGCACGCAATGATGCCCTCGCTGGAGACCACGCTTTCCCGGCTGAGCAGGCTGGCAGCATGCCCGTTTCGTCGAACACCCTGCAAACCAAGGCCATCACTACCGGCACGGTCGATGTGTGCCGCGCCATCATCGCGCAAAACCACAAACTGCTGAGCGGCCCCGAAACCGCGCTCATTCCCGGCATCGCCCGCCCTGCGTTCGGCGAAGCCGTGCAGGACCCGGTTTATGGCAGCTGCCTCACTCCCGTTACCGACAACGGCGGCGGCACCAAATCCGAACCCTATCGCCGTGCCGATTACTCGCGTCGCCAGGCATTCAACCTCGACAGCACCTACATGCTGATGCAGTCGATGGACGGCTACTGGTATCTTCACGACGCGAAAACCCTCAAACCCATTCGCCTGCTGAAAGGCATCACCGGCGATGCCGAACCGCAATGGCATCCGTATGACCGCAACCGTGTCTATTTCCTGGGCCGCAACGGCATGGGCATGCAGATCCGTCTGCTGGACGTGCGCAACAACTGGACAGTAACGGCCGCCGACATGAGCAAGCAGGTGCAGGCCATCTGGCCGAATGCCAATGCTGCGTGGACACGTTCGGAAGGGTCGCCCTCGCAGGATGGCCGTTACTGGTGCTTCCAGGCCGAAGACACCCGCACCTGGAGAACCGTGGGCGTGTTCACCTGGGACATGAAGGAACAGCGCATCGTCGGCAGCATGGACATGAACGAGCGTCCCGACCATGTCAGCATGAGCCCCAGCGGTTATTACTGCGTGGTGTCCAGCGACGGCCCGATGGGCACGCGCTCCTACACCCGAGATTTCAAGAAGCCGTATTTCAACAATGGCAGCACGCAGCCCTGGCTGCAACTGCACCACAAATCCGAGCACTCCGACATCGCCCTCGACAAGAACCTCGTCGATGCCTATGTGAGCGTCAATTACTCGACAGGTGAAGTGTTCTCGGTGAACCTGGTGAATGGCCGCCGCACGTCGCTGTTCAACGTGTACGGCAACCGCACCGCAACTGCGCTGCACTTCTCCGGCAAAGCCTACGACAAACCGGGCTGGGTGCTGGTGTCCACCTACGGCGCATACTACGCCGACAACATGTACACCAACATCCGAAACACCGGCCGCCAGCAATGGCATCACCGCAAGATGTTTGCCGTCAGCATCGAGGCAAAACCGAAAATCCGCCCGATTGCCCACGTGGACAGCAACAGCGTTTCCGCACCGGGCATGGACGCCTACTGGACCGAACCGCAGGCAACCGTGAACCCCGATTTCACGCGCATGCTGTTCAACTCCACCTGGAACAGCACCAACGCCTACGACGTGGAAACCTATCTGGCAGCCATCCCCGGCGGTGCGCTGGATCGCTAAAGAAAGCACCTGAAGCACAGAAATGACTGCGGGCCGACACATCGGAATTCTGGTGTGTCGGCCTCTTTCAGTTCCAGCCCTCTTTCAGGTACACATGCCGCGCATCCGGCGAGCATAGCCGCACATGCCCTGCCGTATTTCCAGCCCCAGCGGCGCCGACACACACTGTCCATCTTCCGCGCCGGATATCGAAGCCACATCGAAGCCGGCTTCAGGCGCCATGCACAAGCGCACACCATCCAACAATCTTCAGAGAAAGACATAGCCCGCAAGGATGACATCATGGCCGACGCAGCCAGACATGACCAGCCTGAATCACCTCATGCAACCACCCCGGCAAACACCCGGCAGGGAATGCGCAGGATTCCGCTGTCACTGATGGTGTTGATGGCACTCTCGGCCTGCGGTGGTGGTGGCGGTGAGGCTTCCACCGACACTGCCACCCATCCGGCGGGCGGTCAGACGAGCGGCGCAGCATCGGGCGGTACGAGCATGGCGTGCGCCACACAGGGCACCACACAAAGTGCCACACACGATGCCGCCCAGAGCAGTACAACACAGGGCGCCGACAGCATCAGCGCCATCGGCCCCCTTTCGGCAAAACATGCAGCGGCAACCCGCAACGCGCAAAAGGCAGAGGCCACGCATGAAAGCGGCACCACAGGCGCTGCCGGCTGCACCACCGCTAACGGCAACGACGGCAGCCTCCTCGCCGCGCCCGGCACAGGCACAGGCACAGGCACAGGCACGGGCACGCAACATGGTACGAACGCGGCTGCTGCCACCAACGCCGTTACTGGCGTAAATCCGGCAACCGGAAATTCCGGGAATACTGGTACGCTGGCAACAGCGGGCGCGCTCCCTCCTCCCTGCACACCGGGCCATGCAGGCACAACGACCGGCGGCACCCTTGCGGCACTGACGGCCAACAACGGTACGGCAGCAGAAATCACCACCAATGCTGGCGCCAGTACCTGCACACCAGCAGCTGGAACACCCCCCGCCCCGCCGCCTCCGCCGGCCCCCAAAATCTCTGTCGATGTCTGCGAAAAGATTCTGGCAGCCGACAAGCCCTTGCTGAGTGGCATGGAAAACGCGCAGATTCCCGAGCGCACCACACCCGAATTTCAGCAGGCCATCGAGGAGCCCACCTATCACAGCTGCGTCGCCCGCGTCACCAACAACGACCCGAACAACGGCCGGCCCTATCTGCGCTCGGACTATTCACGCCGGCAGGCATTCAACGCCGACAGCAGCTACATGCTGCTGAACGCAGGAAACGGATACTGGCACCTTTACGATGCCCGCAACCTCACGCACCTGAAAGTCCTGAACGGCCCGGCAGGCGACGCGGAACCGCAATGGCACCCCACCAACCCGAACGTGCTCTGGTATCTGAATCGCAACGGCTGGGGCATGGAAATTCATCAGCTCGATGTGCAGACCAACAGGCCAACGGGTGTAGTCCGCATGGCTCCGCAGGTGAAGGCATTGTGGCCTGCCGCAGATACGGCCTGGACACGTTCCGAAGGCTCGCCCTCGGCCGATGGCCGCTACTGGTGCTTTCAGGCAGAAAACAGCGCCACCTGGCAAACCCTCGGCGTGTTCACCTGGGACATGCAGGAGCAGCGCATCGTGGGTTCGCTACGCCTGAACGAACGCCCCGATCACGTCAGCATGAGCCCCAGCGGCAAATACTGCGTGATTTCCAGCGACGGCCCGATGGGCACGCGCGCCTATTCGCGTGATTTCAAGACACCTCACCCATCCGGTGGTGGCAACACCTGGCTGCAAGTACTGAGCAAATCCGAACACTCGGACATTGCCCGTCTTGCCGATGGCAGCGATGCCTACGTGGCGGTGGACTATACCGTCGGCGATGTGTTCAGCACCAACCTGGACACCGGCCGGCGCATCTCGCTGTTCTCCACCTACCCGAGCCGCACCGCCACAGCCGTACACATCTCCGGCAAAGCCTACAAACAACCGGGCTGGGCACTCATCTCCACCTACGGGGAACACAACCCCGACGACATGAAAGCCTCTCTGCGTAACACCCCGCGCCAGCAATGGCTTCATCGCAAGATGTTTGCCATCAGCCTGGACGGCAAGAACACGGTGAGGCCCATTGCGCACGTGGACAGCACCATCCACGACAATGACGGCGTCGACAACTACTGGGCCGAGCCACAGGCCACCGTGAATCAGGACTTCACCCGGATGCTGTTCAATTCCACCTGGAACGGCCACAGCGACAACGAGGTGGAAACCTGGCTGAGCGCCATCCGGCCGGGTGCCCTCACCCGCTGACCCCCCCCACGGCCCCTTGCAACTGGCAAACCCTGCACACCGGGTTTGCCATGCCTGACTCACAGCCCCGTCTGACGGCACTTTCGCCACCCCAAAACGGCAACGGGCGTTTCCAGAAGGAAACGCCCGCCATCACTTCATCACATCTGTCTGTCTACGCCGCTCAGCCCCGGCCGCTCCACCGATAGACATGGATGCCGATGAATTCATGGAACAGGGCGCGGAAGCCCCAGACGGTGCCGTTGTTGGGCACCCAGGCGCGCCAGCTGGGGTTGCTCATCTGGCGGTAGTCGCTGCGCATCGGAATCGTCTTCATCCCGAGATAGTTCGCCGTCATCTGCGTGCGCTGCATGTGGATGGCGCTCGTCACCAGCACGATCTTCGGCGCCCGGTCTGTCACCACGGGCAAGCCGTCATCATTGGATTCCACCTCGCCCACTTCGGCAGCGCGATCGGTGCGCAGCCCGGCCTGAGGAAAGCGCTGCGCGATGATGCGCGTGGCGCCCGACAGATCCTCCCAGGTGGACTGGCTGTTGGGCACGATGCTGATCCGGTCGGCCGGCACGCCCATCTCGATGGCAATGCGGCGCATGATGGCCGACAGCGCCATGTCGGGTGACTTGGCCATGCCGCCCATCATCACCAGCTCGCCCCCGGTTTTCTTCCAGGTTGCAATGCCCGCCATCAGGCGCTGATAGCCGCCCAGGTCGAGAATGGCCAGCGGGCTGTTCACCCCCGGCGACCCGGCCGAGGGAATGATGACGTAATCGGCCGGCTCCATCCGGCTGACCTGGTCAGCCACCGTCATCGGCGGGCCTTCCATTTCGCGGGTGCCCAGATTAACCACGGCCGGCGTGGAGATGACGACAAACCAGACAGCAAGCAGCAGCGCCGCCGTCCGGCGCAACCGGCGCGTATTGGGCAACAGTTTTTTCCAGAGGCAGAAAAACAGCACCCAGAGCGTCAGCGTGATGGGCATCGGCAATACCCAATCCACCGGATCTCCAACAATCAGCATCCAGCAACCTTTTCAGCAAAAACAAAACCGCTGAATGTACCGCAAAGCCCGGTGTGTTTCTGCAGAAGGCCCCGCCCGGCATGCCACCTTTGGCGCATGACACCGGCTCAACAAGAAGGGCGCCGTCCCATCACGGAACGGCGCCCTGTCCTGCAGCATGACGATGATGACGGGCCGTTGATGGCTGCCAGCCACCAACGACTGCACGCCGTGCCGGATGGCCTGCGAAACACGGCACACGGCAGGCGGCAGGCGGCACACGGCGTCGGGTGGCCTGCACACGGTGGTGGCGCAGCCCCGACAGCCTCGCCGCTCAGCGCTGGTGATAGCCCCGGGTTTCGGCTGCCAGCGGTTGCAGCCAGTGCAGCAGCGTGCGGATGAAGCGCTGCTGCCCGTCGCGCGTGCTCAGCGTATGGTCGATTTCCGGCATGTAGTCGCAGCGCACGGCCGCACTGGTCAGCATCGCCCGGTCTTCAGGCGGCAGATCTGTCTCTGCCATCACGTCACGGAACTGGCTGCTGTGGTTGTAGCGTTGCAGCACGCTGCCGGTAAAGATCATCAGGATGCGCACGCCACGGCGCAGGCGGTCGGCAATGCCCCGGCCGAATTCGCGCGCGGTCAGGTCGGGCAGGCCATAGTCCCTCGTGGCCTCGACCTCTGCTTCCTTGTCCTGATGACGGCGCGCCAGCCGGTTGCGGATGGCGTTGCGCAGCACCGGCCACGTCAGCGTGCGCAGGCGCAGCGCGTAGCGCAGGAAACGGGTGCGGCGGTTGGCAAAGCTGTAGCCATCGACCATCACCAGCCCGGTGACGCGCGGATCGTTGACGGCATACTGATAGCCATACTCGGCACCGGAGCAGATACCGATGATGACGACGCGCTCGACCCCGGTACGCTGCACCAGCGTGTCGATGGCTGCCTTCAGGTCGGCGCAGACCTGCTCCAGCATCGGGGCGGTGCCACCGGCACGCCGGCTGTCGCCAAGGCCGCTGAGGTCAAGGCGCAATGCCGGCATGCCGCGCTGCGCCAGCTCACGCGACAGCCGCACATTGATGCGATGAGGCCCGATGCGGTGGATGACGCCCGAGTTGAACAGCAGCACACCGAGTCCGCCGCTGGCAGATTCCAGCGGCGTGGCCAGCGTGGCCACCAGATGCGGCGCATCATCCAGCTGGAAAAATTTCTCGCGGAAATTTTCAGGCATGATCGACTCCCGACAGCCACGGCAACAATTGACGCAGTGCCACATCCGGCACCAGCGGCGTGTTCAGTGCTTCTTCCGATGTCCAGTCGAAATCCACATTGACCTGAACCAGTTCGAGCCCGGCAGGGCGCTTGGCCGGCGGCCAGGAAATGGCGCCGTTGGATTCAATGGCTGCCACCCGTTCCACCGGCATCTCGCGCCAGCCCAGCTTGTCGAGGTCGGCAATCTGCCGAACCAGCCTGGATGAAAGCCTGAAGCCCATCAGTTCGTTGTAGCGCCGGTGTTTTTCCTGGCGACGCAGCAGGCGGTCGGGGATGGTGGGCAGACTGAAAGCCCGCCTGAGCGCTTTCTGATGATCCTGCCAGAGCGCATCGAGATAGCCACGGCCCACCACGACCGGGTCCCAGCCGATGAGGCGCTCGGGGCCCGGGCCTTCGGTAAGCATCGCCATGCAGCGGTCACGTGCAGACGAACGCTTCGGCACACTGTCGTCGTCCACTGTCACGGTGGCAGCAGACTGCCCGAAGCGGGCAGCGGCCTGCCAGGCAATGGCAAAGCCCAGACGGATGCCCAGCCAGCCGACCTTTTCCGCCTTGACGTGGTCTACCAGCCAGCGATGCGCAGCCAGCACGTCGTTCTGCCAGCCAGTCATGTCACCGTCGAGATCGTCGCCGGAAGAATCGCCACAGCCGTGCAGGTCGACACGCAGGACATCGACACCCAGACGCGACAAGCGATCGGCAAGCACCCGCAACAGACGATGCGCACGAACGGCTTCCTGACCGAATGGATTGATGACCAATACGGCGCGGCCTGTTCGGGCACCAGCGGGGGGATGATGCAGGGCAGCCAGGCGCCGGCCACTTCCTGCGGGGATTTCCAGAGGCACCATTAACCAGTCACTCCCGAGACTCGGAAAAAAAGATGCCCGACCAGGCGGGCATCTGT
>JAUNHU010000037.1 GCA_030523825.1 Lautropia sp.
CGGCCAGCATCTGCGCGATCACCTCACGATAGCGGTCCATCCGCTGCATCTGGTAGAAAGGCCCTTCGTCGGCCTTCAACCCCAGCCAGTCCAGCCCTTCCAGAATGGCGGCCACCGCCTCGGGCGTCGAGCGTTCCACGTCGGTGTCCTCGATGCGCAGCACGTAATCGCCGCCAAAGTGCCGTGCATAGGCCCAGGCATAGAGCGCGGTGCGCACGCCACCGATATGCAGGAACCCCGTGGGGCTGGGGGCAAATCGCGTGCGCACCCGACGCCCGCCCTGTGCGTCGGCCGCAGGAGAAGTCGAAGAAGCTGCCGATGCAGCAGATGCCGAAGACGATGAAGTCATGAAACAGACCGGAATGAATGAAGGACCAACAACCTGCCAACTGGCATGCACGGCACCACACCGTGCATGCCATGCAGCCATTGACTGAAAGCAGCCGGAAACCGAAAGGCAACGCACGGAGGATGCGCAGCCACAGCGCCCCCTGTCCCGCAGGGCCACACGCCAGGCGGCGATGTGCACGAAAAAGCCTTTCCCTGGCGCCCTGCCCGCATCTTCACAGGGCAGCAGCGCAACGACTTCCGGGATGTTAGAACAATTCCGCCCTGAACAATTTCACCGGCTTTTTGCAGCGCCCAAAATATTGTGTATACTGCCGACTTCGGTTGTTTCGGAGCTTCGCCATCAGGCAGTTTCCGGCAACATCCGGGCGGTTAGCTCAGCGGTAGAGCACTGCCTTCACACGGCAGGGGTCACTGGTTCGAACCCAGTATCGCCCACCAGATTCCACGAAAACGGCTCGCCTCGGCGGGCCGTTTTCGTTTGTGTCGCCAGCATCCTCGCCAGCCCCCTTCCGCGCCGACATTCCCTTCCGGGGCTCCTGTTTCCGGCACCACATCCAGCACCGCCAGCGCTTGCGCCCGGAAATGGAATGGCGAAAACCCTGCCCTCCTTATCGGGGACACATCAGCCTCTTTTATACTGACAGTGCCCTTGCCCCACATCGGTGCCGACAGCAGCCGATGCGTGGATCATGCGGCACACATCATCCAGTCAACCGGAGACAGACATCATGAACGACACCGCGCCCTGGAACGAGTGCCTGCGCTTCTGGTTTGAAGAAACCTCTCCCAAACAGCGCTTTGCCAAGGACCCGGAATTCGACGCGCTGATCCGCGAGCGCTTTGGCGAGCTGCATGCCCACGCCGTGGCGGGTGATCTGGCCGACTGGCGCAACACACCCGAAGGCCGGCTGGCCGAAATCATCATCCTCGACCAGTTCTCGCGCAACATGTATCGCGGCACACCGGCTGCGTTTGCACAGGACGACATGGCGCTGACGCTGGCCCAGGAGGCCGTGCGCGTGGGCGCCGACAAGGCCCTCACGCCGCAGCAGCGCGTGTTTCTCTACATGCCCTACATGCACAGCGAATCTGAGAGCGTGCAGGAAAAATCGGTTGCACTGTTCGAGGCGCTGGGCATCGAGGACAACCTGCGCTTTGCAAAGGCCCACAAGGAAATCATCGACCATTTCGGGCGCTTTCCGCACCGCAACGAAATTCTCGGCCGCCCTTCCCGCCCCGACGAACTCGCCTTTCTGGACACCCCGGGCAGCTCGTTCTGATTACAGCTTGTAGGTGGACAGCACGATGCTGGTTTCGGTGCTGAGCACCCCCGGCGTTGCCCGGATGGTGTTCAGCAACCGATCCAGCGTTTCCAGCGCGTCCACGCGCAGGTCGGCCATCAGATCCCAGCGGCCATTGGTGGAATGGAGCGCCACCACGTTCACGTTGCCGCGCAGCAGCCGGATGACGCTCTCCTCCAGGTTGCTTTCCACCTCCAGCCCCATGATGGCGCGGATGCGGTGCGACTCGACTTCGGGCCGCAGGCGCAGCGTATAGCCGACGATGACCCCTTCCTTCTCCAGCCGTGCAATACGGTTCTGGACAGTGGCCCGGGCCACCCGCAGTTTCTTGGCGATGGTGACGACCGGCATGCGCGCATCGTCGCGCAACAGGGCAATCAACTGGCGATCTGTATCGTCCATGACAAGCAAAAAATATCAACTAGCTATACATAATGCGCAGTATACGCATTAAATCGACAATAAGCACACTTCAAACCGGCAGCACCTGCACAGACAATGCCCCATCGAAAACGAGGACGGCCGTGGCAGCAAGCCGGATCTGCCCGCCCGTGCCGCATGCTCACCGCAGTGCCGGAAGTTGCAATACCCCGGCGCATTCTGCCCACCCAGCAGGCAGAATGCGCTGAAGCACCGCCCTGATGGCCTGTGCCGGGCAGGATGGCACCAGGAGACCGGGGCCAGCGCGTGTCATGCACCTGTTCATCCCCGCAAAAACCCCCGGGTGCACAGTGCAAGGCGCCCGCCCGGCAGAACCGGGTTTGCAGGGACTTGGGCAACACAGGCACGAGCGCAGAGGCGCTTGCCCTGCGGGCTTCCACAGGCGCCGTCCACATCCACCGGAGATACCCCCATGACCCGCTTCATCGACGTTCCCACCATGTCGCGCCTGGTCCGCGACATCGGCGTGCCCCGTTTCATCGGCGAGCTGGCCGACACCATCCGCGACGACTTCATGCAGTGGCCGATCTTCGACAAGTCGGCACGGGTGGCCAACCACTCCGACATCGGCGTGATCGAGCTGATGCCGGTATCGAACGAGCAGCGCTACGCCTTCAAGTACGTGAACGGCCACCCGGCCAACACCCAGCGCGGCATGTATACGGTGATGGCCTTCGGCGTGCTGGCCGATGTTGACACCGGCTACCCGGTGCTGCTGTCGGAACTCACCGTGGCCACCGCCCTGCGCACCGCCGCCACCTCTCTCATGGCTGCCCGCGCGCTGGCTCGCCCCGACTCCCGCCGCATGGCCCTCATCGGCAACGGCGCCCAGAGCGAATTTCAGGCCATCGCCTTCCATCAGCATCTGGGCATCAAGGAAATCGCCGTCTACGACATCGACCCACAGGCCACCGACAAGCTCATCGAAAACCTGTCCGAATTCCCCGACCTGAAGATCATCCGTGCCCGCTCCACGGCCGAAGCCGTCGCCGGCAGCGACATCATCACCACTGTCACCGCCGACAAGGCCTACGCCACCATCATCACCCCCGACATGCTCGAACCGGGCATGCACATCAATGGCGTGGGCGGCGACTGCCCGGGCAAGACCGAACTGGATGCCGGCGTCCTCAGCCGTGGCCGCGTCTTCGTCGAATACGAACCGCAGACCCGCGTCGAGGGCGACATCCAGCAGATGCCTGCCGACTTCCCCACCGTCGATCTCTGGAAGGTGCTCACCGGCGAGGCCGAAGGACGCCAGGGTGACGACCAGATCACCATCTTCGACTCGGTCGGTTTCGCGCTGGAAGACTATTCCACGCTGCGCTACGTCTACGCCCAGGCACTGCAACGCAAGTTCGGCACCGACATCGAACTGGTGCCCGGCGGGGACGACCCGAAGAACCTGTTCCGCTTCGTGCGGGGCGGCCGGGCACGCGCGCAGCTTCGCCGCGTGGCCTGAAGACCGGGGCACGGGGCAACGCCTGCCACAGCCCATCGGGCCGGGCCAGGCGGCAGCCCCCGTTTCGGGGCAGACAACCCTGCCAGCGCGCCAGAAAAGCACCTGTGCATCAGGCCATTCGCTCCCCCCTGGCAGGCCGTCCTGCCGGGCGCAGCCGACGCAGGGGCGGAGCACCATGCAACCGGATGCGGCACCGCACATCGGCAGTGCCCATCAGCATGCCATCAGGCATAAAAATGATTCAACAAGGAGACATCACTCAGGATTTACCCTGATCGCACCAGAAGCGCCCCCAAGCCGCACCGCTCGGGGTAAATTTACCCCGCGTTTCTGGCGAATGCGCACCACATCGCACGCCACCAACCGGCCCCGCCACCTCACGCCACCGGGCCGCATCCGGCGACATGTTCCAGCGCTGTACCTGTCGACCCCTTCTCCGGCCGACCGGGCTGCTGCCAGACATGCCGCCTCCCATCCAACAAGGAACGTCAGGCCATGACAAATTCCAATAACACCAACCTGCCTCCCGACCCGGCCCAGTCCGTCCCGAGGGGAATCACCTTCGGCTACGCCCTGATCCCGATGGTGGTGATGATCGCCTGCATGGCGGTTGCCGTCATCGTCTTCGAGGCCAGCCCGCACGTGCCGCTCCTCATCGGCACCGCCACCGCGGCCATCGTTGCCACCGCCTTCGGCTTCAAATGGAACTTCATCGAGGAATCCGCCTACCAGGGCATCAAGATGGCGCTGCCTGCCATCGTCATCATCATCCTCATCGGCCTCACCATCGGCGCCTGGATCGGCGGCGGCATCGTTGCCACAATGGTCTATTACGGCCTGAAGCTGCTCTCGCCCTCGCTGTTCCTGTTCACGATGTGTGCGCTGTGTGCCGTGGTCACGCTGGCCATCGGCAGCTCCTGGGCCACGATGGGCACCATCGGCATCGCAGCCATCGGCATCGGCCAGAGCATCGGCATCCCGCTGCCGATGGTGGCGGGCGCCGTCATCTCCGGCGCCTACTTCGGTGACAAGATGTCGCCGCTTTCCGACACCACCAACCTGGCGGCCGGCATCACGGGCACCGACCTGTTCGACCACATCCGCCACATGTTCTACACCACCATCCCGGCACTGGTCATCGCCCTTATCGCCTACTACGTGATGGGCATGCAGTTCGATACCGCCACGCTGGATGCCGGCCGCATCAACGAGGTGCTGGCCGTGCTCGACAAGAGCTTCGTCATCAGCCCGTGGCTGCTGCTGGTGCCGCTGGCCGTCATCCTGCTGATTGCCTTCCGCGTGCCTGCCATTCCGGCCCTCGGCGCCGGCATCCTCATGGGCTGGGGCTGCCATGTGTTCGTACAGGGCGGCGAAGTGGGCACGGCAGTAAAAACGCTGCAGGCCGGCTTCACGCTGGAAAGCGGCAACAAGATGGTGGATGAGCTGTTCAACCGCGGCGGCATCGACGCGATGATGAACACCGTCTCGATGACCATCGTCGCCATGACCTTCGGCGGCGTCATGGAAAAGACCGGCATGCTGCGCGCCCTGGTCGAGAAGGTGCTGAACATGGCCCGCAACGCCGCCGGCCTCATCACCGCCACCATCACCTCGGGCATCCTCACCAACCTCACCACCTCCGAGCAGTACATCTCCATCCTGCTGCCCGGTCGCATGTACGTGAACGCCTTCCGCAAGTTCCGGCTGGCCTCCAGAAACCTGTCACGTGCGCTGGAAGACGGCGGCACCGTCACCTCGGTGCTGGTGCCCTGGAACACCTGCGGCGTCTTTGCCGTCAGCATGATGGGCGTGCCCACCTTCGACTACGCCCCCTACGCCGTGCTCAACTACACGGTGCCCGTCGTCGCCGTCATCCTCGCCTTCCTGGGCATTGGCGTGGCACGCATGACCCCCGAGGAGGAAAAGCAGGTCGAGCAGGAGGAAGCCGCCGAGCGCGAAGCCATCCGGCAGCAGACGGGGCGCGCCATCGAGGTCTGAATCGCCTCTCGCCAAAACCCGCCAGGGCACACTGAACCAGACGTGTCCCCCGGACCAGGAAGCCCTGACAACGTTCTTTGCGTCGTCAGGGCTTTTTTGTCGGTTTTTTATCCGGGCCGCCACTGCCGTTCTTCAAGCGAAGCACTGAAACGCGATCAGGAACAGGGCATTCAGGCGCAATCACGCTGGTCCGCTTGTGAACACCCTCCTCGGCCACCTCACGACTGATCCGGAAACAGATTTTCCGTCATGAAATCCACGAAAGCGCGGATTTTCGGTGTCATATACCGGCTGGACGGCCACAGCAATCGAAAGAGCCCAGAGTGCCGGGTATGCGGAGCAAGCACCTGCATCAGCGTTCCTTTGGCGATCTGACGCTGTACAGAAAAATCGGGAAGGCAAGCGATGCCTTGCCCCTGTTCCGCCATGTAGATCAGCGGTTCGATGGTATTGACCACAGCGGAGACGGGTGGCTCGATATTGACACCGCGAACTGGTTTCAAAGGCCAGGGCTCCAGTTTGCCGCTGGTTGCAAACCCGGTCGGAAGATGATCGTCAGCACTTCGCCAATCGGGCTTGCAGGGTCATTCGCTGCTGTGCGGGATGCTGACTTCCGGAGGGAAAACAAGCTGATCCAGAATAAAACCCTGATCATTGCCGGCAAGTATGACGAGGTCACAAAGGCCGAGCATAGCGAGCAGATGCATTCCGTTATCGCTGGTTCGGAATTGGTTGTTCTGCCTGTTGTTCACCTTACGAATATCGAAGCAAAGGATGAATTTGAAAAGCTGGTTTTGGATTTCTTGCAAGAAGACCTCGAATAAAGATCTCACTGCTTGCGTAGACTTTCCCAAACCTCGAACCAGCGGAGGATAGAGGCTTCCCCAAGCTTGACCTCCTCGCGTCAATTGGCTTGGCCTTGCCTTCACTGACTTTTCGCCTCCTCTACCTGGAGTTGTTTCGCATGGACAGCGTGCAGCGTGTAGTGGTTGACAGCAGGGATCGGCAACACTGCGCGCGGGCCACGTCACAAACCGGCGTCATCGTTCGTCTTATAGGCGTATGAACTTCATTCGACGAGGATTTTGATGACCACCGCTGCTAATGCCACTCCCTTCAACTACCAAAAATCCATCCCGGATGTCTTCGATGCTTTTCTGAAAGTGCACGCCAGCATCGACACACACGGCTTGGAACGCAAGCTCTACCACTTGGTACTGCTGCGCGCCTCCCAGATCAATGGGTGCGCTCATTGTGTGAAACTTCACATCAAGGAGGCTCTTGAGGATGGAGAAACCCATGAACGCCTGCACAACATCCTGGTCTGGCGGCATGTCAGCGACTTCTCGCTCCCCGAGCGTGCTGCATTGGCATGGACCGAAGCCCTGACCCGGCTTGAACCGGATACAGACTACGGTTCACTGCGCGCAACGCTGCGTGAGCATTTCACGCAAGAGCAGATTGGCGCGCTGACCGCCAACGTGACGATGATCAATGTCTGGAATCGCATCCGGATTTCCGCCCACTGAAATGCATCACGACGACCATACGGATCTGTTCGAGGCAAGAAGGGAGTTCCTGACCGGGCTTGCATATCGCATGCTCGGTTCGCTGGCGGATGCCGAGGACGCTGTTCAGGACACCTATCTCAAATGGATCGGCACGAATCGCCATGCCATAGAGAATCACGCCGCCTGGCTGACGACCGTCTGCACTCGCCACTGCGTTGACATGCTGCGCTCCGTACAGCGCGCCCGTGGGGACTATATCGGCGTCTGGCTGCCCGAACCCGTTTGCACGCATACCGGCTCAACACCGGAGGACGCTGCGGAACTGGCATCATCGCTCTCGATGGCCTTCCTGCTGGTGCTTGAGCGGCTTGCGCCAAAGGAGCGCGCCGCCTTTCTGCTGCATGAGATTTTCGACCAGTCCTATGCCGACGTCGCCGCGACGCTTGGCGTCAAAGAGGCGACATGTCGCAAGCTGGTTTCCCGGGCAAGGAAGAACGTCGCCCATGCGGATCGCCGCAATGTCGTGCCAGTGGAACGCCAAGAGTTGCTGCTCTCCGCCTTCAGGTCAGCGGTCAAAACAGGCGATACCGCGCAGCTTGCAGCGATGCTGTCGCAGGACGTTACCCTTGGGGCGGATGGTGGCGGCAAGGTGCCGGCCCATCCCGAACTGCTGGTAGGCAGAGGCGAAGTTCTCGATTTCATTGCCACCAAGCTGCGGCGCTTCTGGAAAACCTGCCATTGCACGCCAACGGTCATCAACGGCCTCCGGGGCGCACTGATTCATGAGCAAGGCAGTGTCATTGCCTCGGTCGGCTTTTCCTGGAACGCCGAACACAGCCTGGACAAGATTCTGATTGTCCGGAACCCCGACAAGCTCACACGCGTCGAAAGCCCGCCACGGAACATGCCCTTGCAATAGCGGGCTGATCCGGCCGCCATCCGCCAGAACGCCCGCGAGGGCGGGTTGGCATTTTCAGCGTCCACCGCGGTTTCCACGATGCCAAGCAACGTTTCGCGCTCGGCACCGTTCTGAGCCAGGAGGGAGATCCCCTGGGTGACTGCGAAAACTCAGTTTTCCTCATCCCCGTCGTCGAAGTCCTCGTCCTCATCGAAGACATCGGCCTCGTCGATCGGCTCGTAATGCCCGGCATCGGCCAGCTGCTGCAACAGGCCGATGCCTTCCTCGCTCAGCCCTGCCAGCAATTCCTCGTCGATGATTTCGGCCGCGACGATCTTCTTCACGTCATCCACATTGCGGCACGGCCACGAGCGCGCATTGGCGTACAGGTTGGCGCCATCGGGCGTGCGCCGCCAGGCCATGCGCGAGTAGGCGTGGCGCTGCCAGTGGATGCCATCGGCCACGGTTTCCAGCACCGATTCGCCGCTGGCATCCTCCTCGCTGGGCATCTGCCCCGCCGCCACCCGGTAGCTGGTGATGAAACGGCCAAACCACTCCGCCACATGCTGCGGGTCATCCATGCGCAGTTTCTTCAGCGTCTCGATCACCCGCGCCACCGCCGCATCGTCGATCTCGTGCGGGTCAGCCGGCACCGTCAGGTCGGGGTCCACGTAGCGAATGCGCTCATCGGCCTCGAAAGTCAGTGTGTCGATGTAGTCTTCCAGCAGCTCGGCACTGGATGGCGCCCGCAGTCCAATGGAAATCGTCAGGCAGGCGTCCTCGGCAACGCCATGATGCGGCACCCCCGGCGGCAGGTAGAGCATGTCGCCGGGCTTCAGCACCCAATCGCAGTCCGGGCCGAACACCTTCAGCAGACGCAGCGGCACATCGTCGCGGTAGCTGTCGTCGGGGTTCGGCTTCGTGTCGATCTGCCAGCGCCGATGGCCCACGCCCTGCAGCAGGAAAACGTCGTAATTGTCGATGTGCGCGCCCACCGAACCACCGGGAGCCGCAAAACTGACCATGATGTCGTCCATCCGCCAGGCCGGCAGAAAGCGAAAATGGTCGAGCAGTGCGCACACATCGGCATCCCACTTGTCCACGTCCTGCACCAGCAGCGTCCAGTCATGGTCGGGCATGCCCGGAAAATCGCTCTCATCGAAGGGGCCGGTACGCAGCGTCCAGGCGTCGGTGGCCGGATCATGCGTAACCAAGCGCCCCAGCGAACCTTCCTCGCACGACAGCCCGGCCAGGTCTTCCGGCTGGATCGGCGACTCGAAATCGGGAAAGGCGTTGCGGATCAGCACCGGCCGCTTCTGCCAGTAATCGCGCAGGAACTGCTCGGGCGTCATGCCCAGCGGCCACGGGCCGTTGGCCGCGTCAACCTCCAGCGGCGGGAGCGGGGTTCCTGCAGGCTGCGCCACATGGGCAGACGTTCTGGCATTCACGGGGAAATCCTCCGATGTCGTTTCAGCGATCCGAAGCCCTGATTTTAGAGCGTGTCATGAACTTGTTCGCCCCCGGTGCACCACCCGCCGCTCCTGATGGCTGCTGGCATAATAATCAGTCCATCAGACAGCCCGCCCCTCTCATCATGGTTGACGCCCTCTCCCCGGCATCAGACGCTGCCCGGCACGCCCGACTTGCCGACGGCAAGGCCCTGATCCTCTACTACTCCTTCACCGGCAATACCGAAACGCTGGCCCGCCTGCTGCATCAGGAAACCGGCCTGCCGCTGGTGGCCATCGAGCGTCCACAGGCATTCATGCTCGACCCGGACGACGACGGCCCCGAACCCATCGACGTGGACGAGGCCGATCTGGGCGCCTGTGACACGATCATCCTCGGCTTTCCGGTCTGGACGGATCAGTTGCCCAGCGGGCTGGCGGCCTGGCTGGACGACAATCCCCTTGAAAACAAGACGATCCTGCCCTTCTGCACGCACAGCGGCAACGGCCCCGGCAACACCTTCGACGAACTGAAAACTGCCTGCCCCGGCAGCGTGGTCCGTGACGGTCTGGCGCTCATCGGCGGCGTCGAGGAAGACGGCGTCTTGATGCCGCTCGAAGATCAACAGCTGGCCGAAGCCCGCATGCAGTTCCGGGCGTGGCTCGACCGGGAAATTCCCGCGGCGGACGACGCACAATCCGGCACGGCAGTACCCCCGGCCGGCACAGCGACGGGTTCGCAGGGAGCCTGATCCGATGAGCACATCCGGCGAAATCCTCGTCATCATCGGCCCCGGCGGCCTCGCAAAGGCCATCGACGAACAATTGCCAGCCAGCATCAGCAAGCGGGTGGCAAGCCGCACCGTGGCGCTCACCCCGCTGCTGCAGGCAGCCGGTGTCAGTGCCGACGAAATCAGCGCCGTCATGGCCCGCAAGCCCGCAGCAGCGGATGACACGGCGGGCACCGCGTTGCGTTACTGGCGCGTGACCAGCATCGACGCGCCGGCTGCTGCGGGCACAGCGCCAGCAGCAAAAGGCAGCGCCAACAGCGCAGAAAACCTCCCGGTTTCCCCGGCAGGCAGCATTGCCACCACACCGGCAGAAGGCAGTTCCACCGCTACCAGCGCTGCCGCTTCAGCGTTGGCCACAAACGGCGAGACTGCCGCAACCACAGGCACAACGGAAGCCACAGCTGCCAACCCCACGACAGGTACCGGTGCGGTGCCCGCTCAGGCCAGCACAGAAGCCCCTGCCGCCAACCAGGTGCCCTTCGTGAACGCAGCCGGCCACAAGGCCATCGTCGTCGTCTTCTCGCAGCACGGCAACACCGAGGCCGCGGCCTGGCTCATCCAGAAGCTGATCGACATCGACGTGGTGCAGCTGAAGCCGGTGCAGCTTTACCCGCGCGATTACAAGGGTGCCTTCGAGCAGGTGAAGATCGAGAACGAGCTGGAATATCTGCCGAAATTCAACGCGCTCGAGACCGATCTGAGTGGTTTCGACCACGTGTTCGTGGGCTTTCCCAACTGGGACGATCAGTTGCCGCCTCCGGTGAAAAGCTGGCTGAGCCGCACCGACTGGCAGGGGAAAACGATTCTGCCCTTCTGCACCCATGCAGGCGCCGGTGCAGGCAAGGCGTTTACTCAGCTGGCGGCGCTCTGCCCAAATGCCCAGGTTACGCCGGGGCTGGCACTGGAAGGCGGCGCCACACGCGACAACTGCGCGCTCGCCATTCGCGGCCGGCGCATGGCCCAGGCCGAAAAGGACATCGGCGCCTGGCTGGCCGAAGTCCGTCGCTGACCCCTCCGATGCCTCCGGCGCGTGCGTGACGGAGGCATTGCCTCGGGCCGGCATTCAGGTCGTCCCTCAGCGGGCAGCAGGCACGCGGCCAGAACGCGCGTCTTCACGCTGTTCTGCCGCAGAGACAAGGAAAAGGCCGCGGGTGAACACACCTGCGGCCTTTTTCTTGCTGCTTGCCCACATCAGCCGACGCGGGCAAAACGGATGAGAGCCCTGCTCAGTCCTTTTTCAGCGGCTGATAAGACGCATTGGCACCACGCTGCACGGCCGGCCGGGCGGCAATCTGCTCGGTCCAGCGGCCCAGGTGCTTGTACGAAGCCGTATCGAGGAAGCGTGCCGCATCTCCGTAGAGCTTGCCCTGCACCAGCACGCCATACCACGGCCAGATCGCCATGTCGGCAATGGTGTAGTCATCGCCGCAGATGAAGGCACGCTCGGCCAGCCGCTTGTCCAGCAGGTCGAGCTGACGCTTGGTTTCCATCGCAAAGCGGTTGATGGGGTACTCGAATTTCTCGGGCGCATAGGCATAGAAATGCCCAAAGCCACCGCCCAGATAAGGGCCGCTGCCCACCTGCCAGAACAGCCACGACAGGCACTCGGCGCGCGCAGCAGGCTGATCGGCCGGCGGCACGAACGCAGAAAACTTGTCTGCAAGATAAAGCAGGATGGCGCCCGACTCGAACACGTTGATCGGCTGGAGCCCGCTGCGATCGACGATGGCCGGAATCTTGGAATTGGGATTGACGGCAACGAAGCCGCTGCCGAACTGGTCGCCCTTGCCGATGTCGATCAGATACGCATCGTAGCCTGCCGGCAGGCCGCGTTCCAGCAGCTCCTCCAGCATCACCGTCACCTTCACGCCATTGGGCGTGCCACGCGAATAGAGCTGGAAAGGCTTGCTGCCCACCGGCAGCTCCTGTTCATACTGGGCCCCTGCCGTCGGCCGGTTCACCGACGCATATTTGCCGCCATTCTGCTTGTCCCAGGTCCAGACTGCCGGGGGCGTATAGGTCTTGTCACTCATGAATCAACTTCCGAAATCGTTGTGAGCCCGTCTGGCAAGGCAGCCGCAGCAGGCCGACAGGATGGAGAAGCGGATGCCGCTCATCCGTGCACAGGAAAGCGAGCGGCTCAGCGCAGCCCCTGACCTGCCCCCATGTCATCGGGGCGCTGGATCAGCTCCACCTTGTAGCCGTCCGGGTCGGTGATGAAGGCAATGACGGTGGTGCCGCCCTTCACCGGGCCTGGCTCGCGCGTGACGTTGCCACCAGCCGCCCGGATCTTTTCACAGGCAGCATAAGCGTCTGGCACGCCGATGGCGATATGGCCATACGCGGTGCCCATCTCGTATTCGGTGGTGCCCCAGTTGTAGGTGAGTTCCAGCTCGGCCTGATCGGGGTTGCCGCCGCCATAGCCCAGAAAGGCCAGCGAGTACTTGTACTCGGGGTTCTCGGAGCGACGCAGCAGCGACATGCCCATCACTTCGGTGTAGAACCTGATCGAGCGGTCGAGATCCCCGACGCGCAACATGGTGTGCAGCATTCTCATGACAAAAAACCTCTGAAAATCGGAATGAACCCTGACCGGAAGCTCCGGCCTGTATCGTGCTGAAAGGCGTTGGCTGCGCCACGGAAACCTTCCCCCTGCCAGGCCATTACCTCACCGGGAAGGCACGGGTATCGCTATCCAGTCCGCATCATAGCCGAAGCAAGGCCCACGCCGCAGAATACGCCGCGCGCCGGGCCGGGAGAGCCCCGGCTGCCCTCGCCAGCGCGAATTTCACCTTACCCGCGGCGGGCTCCCACAAGCCAGCCATCGCCATCCATGCGTGGCCCGCCCTTTCCCTGCTCAGGATGCCTCTTTCGGAGCACGCTGCTTGCGGCTCAGCGTCAGCCCGGTCCAGCCGAAAATGAGGGTGAGCACGAGGCTCAGCCAGCAGAACAGGGCAAAGGGGAGATAGGACCACACCGGCACACCCAGCGCCTGACTGATGAACACGCCGCACACACTCCAGGGCACGAGCGGGTTGATGACCGTGCCGGCGTCTTCCAGTGTGCGAGACAGGTTGCGCGGATGCAGGCCCAGCTTCTCGTAGACCGGCTTGAAGGTTTCACCGGCCAGCAGGATGCTCAGATACTGCTCACCGATCAGCACGTTCACGCCCACCGCCGTGGCCGCCACGCTGAAGGTGGCACGCCCTGCGGTGGTGAGAAAACGCCGCATGCCTTCCAGCAGACTGGGAACGACTCCGAGGGCAAACAGCAGCCCGCCAAGACTGAGCCCCAGGATGACGATGGCCTGCGAGAAGAACATGCTCTCGACACCACCGCGCGAGATGAGTTTCGACACCTCACCCAGCTCCCCGGAAAACTTCGGGCCGGCATACAGCCAGGTACCGAGCGTGGCCAGATCCAGCGGATTGTGGATGAGCGTGATGATGATCGAGAACCCGACGGTGGCGATCATGGCGACGATGGCACTCACCTTGCGCAGCGCCAGCCCCAGCAGCAGCACGAAGGCCAGCAGGGCGTCGTTGTGGATGAGCCCGGACTGCATCAGCTGCTCCCGGAACATTCCTGCACGGTTCAGTTCATCGGCCGCCACCTCGGGCATCAGCCAGCCAAAGGCCACCGCACTCAGCAGCCAGGCGGGCACGGTGGTATACGCCATGTTGCGGATGTGCTCGAACAGGTCGATGCCGACGATGGAGGCGGCAATGCCGGTGGTGTCCGACAGCGGCGACATCTTGTCGCCGAAGAATGCGCCCGACACCACGGCCCCGGCGGTAATCACCGGATCGGCATGAAAGGCCACCCCCATGCCCATGAACGCCACACCGATGGTTGCGCAGGTGGTGAGACTGCTGCCGATGGCAACACCGATGAGTGACGACAGCACGAAGGCAGACAGGTAGAAATGCGAAGGCGTGATCCAGCCGAAGCCGTGATACATCAGGGTGGGAATGGCACCGCTCATCATCAGCGCGCTGACGAGCAGCCCGATGAAGAAGAACAGGTAGACCGCCCCCATGCTCTGGCTGACCGCGCCCGCCATGCGCGCCTGCATGTCCTGATAGCGCACGCCGCGCAGCAGACCATAGACCAGCAGCACGATGATCGCCAGCAGCAGGGCCATGTGCGGCAGCCAGCCGGTCGAAATGATGACGTAACCCATCATCGCAATCAGCAGGGCGCCTACCGCGAAGGCTTCCTTGATGGACATTTCCAGCAGGGGTTTCACACTGAACATCGGGGCGTACTCCTCGTCTCGGGCAGGGGGTGAACACACTGGTCGACATTATCCTCCAGCGCGCGCAACGCATCGACGATTCATGGCAGCCACGCGCAAACGCTGCACCATGCCCCGCCCGACCGGGAAAACCCTTCAAACAGAATGGATATATCTGTCATCACAACAATGGCGGTGCATACCCGCACGAATCCCGATGAAACATCCCCGGCCCGGCTCCTTGCGCACATTTCCGGGCACGCACGCCCTGCGCCACCTCGGTGCAGAGCACTGCGCACGCACAAGGCAACCCCCGGCACACATGCCATCGAACGCACCATCACCGCGCGGATGCGCCACACAGATCCGCACGCGCGCACCGTGACGGTGCATAACCGGAAAAATCCGCTGATGCGTGTCGTGTAACTCGGTTCCCGGATCGGGCCGGCAGACAGTAAAACCGGGCAGATTCCGGCCAGTGCCATTCTGGAAAGCCCCCCTCTGCAAATTGACAGAATGCCAATCAAACCAGCAATTGACTAAGCATAATGCTCATTTCACGGCGCTGCGTTCAAACTTCTGCCAAAGCACAGGATCGAAATGGATTAACATTAAGCTCCCACGTGAGAACCCGGGAAAACGATAGGTACGCCATGCCGGCCCCGCTGCTCCTGCTCTGCCAGGAAAAGGGCCACACAGGCACCGATCACCGCCTCCCGCAGTCGACCACGTTTCACGCTTTTCCAGGAGGCCACACCTTGAAATACAAATCCGTCGCCGACTTCATGAACATGGTCAAGCAGCGGGACCCGCATCAGAGCGAGTTCCACCAGGCCGTGCAGGAAGTGATGACCAGTCTCTGGCCATTCATCGAGAAAAACCCCTCCTACGCCGATCATGGCCTGCTGGAACGTCTGGTCGAACCCGATCGTGTCATTCAGTTCCGTGTCAGCTGGGTCGATGACAAGGGCCAGGTGCAGGTGAACCGCGCCTTCCGCATTCAGCACAATGCCGCCATCGGCCCCTACAAGGGCGGCATGCGCTTTCACCCCTCGGTCAACCTGTCCATCCTGAAGTTTCTTGCCTTCGAGCAAACCTTTAAGAACGCGCTCACCACGCTGCCGATGGGCGGTGGCAAGGGCGGCTCCGATTTCGACCCCAAGGGCAAGAGCGACGGCGAAGTGATGCGTTTCTGCCAGGCGCTCATCACCGAACTCTATCGCCACATCGGCCCCAACACCGACGTGCCGGCCGGTGACATCGGCGTCGGCGGTCGTGAGGTCGGCTTCATGGCCGGCATGTACAAGAAGCTGGCCAACGACACCGGCTGCACCTTCACCGGCAAGGGCCTCACCTTCGGCGGCAGCCTCATCCGCCCCGAAGCCACGGGCTACGGTGCCGTCTACTTTGCCCTGGAAATGCTCAAGCGCGTCAACCAGGACTTCAAGAACCAGCGCGTGGCCATCTCCGGCTCGGGCAACGTCGCCCAGTACGCTGCACTCAAGTCACTCGATCTGGGTGCCCGTGTCGTGACGATGTCCGATTCCGAAGGCACGCTGGTGCACGAAGGCGGCCTGTCCCGCAAGCAGGTCGAGGCCATCCTCGAACTGAAGAACGTCAAGCGTGGTCGCCTGTCGGCCTTTGCCGCGGAGAACAAGCTGAAGTTCGAGAAAGGCCGCACGCCCTGGCATGTGCCGGTGGACATCGCCCTGCCCTGCGCCACGCAGAATGAACTCGACACCGAAGACGCCAAGCGCCTGGTTGCCAACGGCGTGCAGTGCGTGGCCGAAGGCGCCAACATGCCGACCACGCTGGATGCGGTCGAAGTGTTCCTTGAAGCCAAGACGCTTTATGCTCCCGGCAAGGCAAGCAACGCCGGTGGCGTGGCCGTTTCGGGTCTGGAAATGAGCCAGAACGCCATCCGTCTGTCCTGGACGCAGGAAGAAGTCGATCAGCGCCTGCAGGCCATCATGACCGACATCCACGAGAACTGCGTGCGCTATGGCGAGAAGGCCGATGGCAGCGTCAATTACGTGGATGGTGCCAACATCGCCGGCTTCGTGAAAGTGGCCGACGCGATGCGCCAGCAAGGCGTTTACTGAGCATTGTCATCGGGCGCCGGCGCTGTTGCCGGTGTCCGGTACATGCAGAAAAAAGGCTGCCCTGCCGTCCCGTCAGTACGGGTCACGTCAGGGCAGCCTTTTTTGCGCGCTTTTCCCGTTCAAAGCCTCAAATGCGGTCGAAGCAGAAACCACTGTAGTACGTGAGGCTGTGCTCCGGCGCGCCGATGATCTTCATCTGCTTGCCGGGGTTGCGCCACGAATCCCGCAGGCGATACCCCTGCGCCTCGACAGCGGCGATGAACTCGTCCCGCGCCATCACGCGATACCCGCAATAGGCCGTGCCGATGCTGTTGAGCGTGAAGAAACTCCACTTCTCGTGAATGGGGGTGGTGTTGACGACCAGGCGCCGGGGCTTGCGGCTGTAGGCGGCCAGAATCTCGGGCAGCGATTTCTCCAGGTATTGCAGCGCGCCCGACGCATAGAACACGTCCACGCCATCGGCATCGGCAATCCGGTCTGAGAAGGCCAGCGTGTCGGGCGGCACACCCCGTTCGGCACCAAATCGCCTGCCCTCCTCGGCCACTGCCGGCATGTCGATCACCAGCCAGCGCAGTCCCTCGGGCCACCGCAGGAATTCCTCGAAGGCAAAATACTTGATGCCAACGGCACCACCGACATCGGCCACGCTGCGCATCCCTTCGCGCAACGACTCACCGATCCAGAAGATGGCCGGGTAATCGTATTCGTCTGCGTGCAGGCGATTGAGATAGAGCCGCGCAGAAGCCGGGTTGTCATAACTGAGCGGCGCCGTTTTCGGTGCGCTGGCCACCGCCTCATCGAAACGGGAGAACACACCGAGAAAGAGGTGTGCAGCCCGCTGATGAACGAACTGCCGGCGCCACCAGGCGACACGTGCCCAGTTCAACGGCCCGCGCTCCCTTGCTGCATGCACGCCCTTGCTGACCAATTCCGCAACTTTCATACCCTGGACTGCGCTCCATGAAAAACCGGGGGATGCCACTTCGCAGGCAGCATAGACAGGAAGGACCGGGTTGTATGCGGGCGAGCGGCTGAGCGGCTGCCTGCAGCGTGGCAAAGGCAGGCTCGCCACCACCTGCCCGGCACGAGGGGAGTGATCCGCTCAGACACGATCGAAACAGAAGCCGCTGTAATGGTCGAGGCTGTATTCGGGCGATCCGATGATCTCCATCTTCTTGCCCGCATTGATCCAGTCGTCACGCAACAGATAGCCCTGCGCCTCGATGGCTTCGATGAAAGCCTCGCGCGCCTCGATCCGGTAGCCGCAGTAGGCCGTGCCGATACTGTTCAGCGTGAAGTACGCATGCTGCTCGTGGATGGGCGTGGTGTTGATGAGCAGGCGACGCGGTTTTTTCGCATAGCCCTGCAGGATCTCGGGCAGCGACTTATCCAGATACTGCAGCACGCCCGAGGCATAGAACAGATCGACGCCATCGGCATCCTGCAGTTCATCCGAGAAACACAGCACGTCGGGTGAAGCCCCCAGTTCGTCAGCAAAGCGGCGTCCTTCCTCGGCCACAGCGGGCATGTCGATCACCTGCCAGCGCAGCCCCTCGGGCCAGTCGAGCACTTTCTGGAAGGCAAAATACTTGATCCCCACGGCACCACCGACATCGGCCACCGTGCGCATGCCTTCGCGCAGGGATTCAGCAATCCAGAAGATGGCAGGATAGTCGTGCTCGTCGATGAACAGACGATCACGGTACATGCTGGCCGAAGCCGCATTGTCATAGCTGAGTGGCTTATGCCCCGGGGTGCTGGCCACCGCTTCCTGAAAGCTTCCGAACACGCCCTGAAACAGATGCGCCCGGGGTGCATGCCTGAACAGATGCCTTTTCCAGGCATTGCGCGCCCAGCTGCCCGGTCCCTTGCCGCGAACGGCGCGCAACCCCTGATGCACGGTCTGAGTGAGAGTCATCCGGTTTTCCTCCTGCTGTACACGCACACCTCTCCGGGAGGCGACGGAATGGACGTTTCAAAAATCTTCAGGGAGGACACGGGACGGACAGGCGCAACTTCGACGATACACATGTGGGAACGCAGCCCCTTCACGAGCGTGGGCCAATGGCAACAGCGTTGCGTGAAACGCGGAAAACCGGCGGCTGCCGGTCGGCAGCAAACAACCGCTCGGCCACGCCAACAGCCCCCCAGTCGCCGAACGGAAGGTGGATGACGGTCAGACGGCATCCCGTACCGGCCACACAGGAAAAACGGTTGATAGTCTTTCGTTCATCGCGCGCTGCCGCACCCTTCGCCGCAGCCGGACACCGACATCGACTGAACGCACTGCCATGCCCGCACAACAACTCAGCAACACCCGAAACGACTGGAACAAGCACGTTGGCCTGACCTACACGCCCCCTGAAACCACCGAGGACGGCATTGATTTTGCGGCCGTGTCAAGCGACGGACGCCAATACCGCTTTCATCTGGAGCTGAACGCCCTGAAGGCGCTGAATGCCGAGGCATTCTATGATGAGGATGCAATTGAACGGTTTCACGTTCATCAGAAAGATATCGAACGTGTTGCAGGTCGTATGGTGATGTTGAATGTACGTGCCAATCCCATCATCCTGAAAGCATCGTACTTTGCAGACTCGCCCTGGCGCCGGCTGAACAAGCAGACGATCTGAACCCGTTGTCCGGTCTGCTGCCAGAAGGCAGAAGCCTGAAGGCAGCAGCTTGGAGCGTGTCAAGAACTGCTTCGTCCCCGCATGCGCCCGGCGCACCTTCCTGCGGGGTGACAAACGCCCGTGACGTGCAAGGGCACGCCAGCAACAGAAGAAAACGGACAGCAAAAAGGGCTGGAAAATCCAGCCCTTTTTGCTGTCCGTCATGCCTGAAATGCCTGCCTTCTCACACAGCCGTCAGACACGCAACGGCCGGCGCACGACGACCCGATCTCCCGTCAGTGGAAATGCACCGGCCCGGTGGCGGCTTCCTCCGGCATCTGCACGTGAACCAGTTCCTGCCTGCGATTGGGATAGAACGGCGAGCCGCAGTCTTCGCAGAACTCCGGCTCCATCAGCCCGCTCCAGACACGCACGTCATTCACGCCGACTTCCTGCAGGGTTTCGCGGATCTGATCGACCGGTGAGGGATCGTCGGATTCGGATTCGGGGCCGAGCAGCGGCCAGACGATGCCCTGCACAACCTCGTCACTGTCCTGCAGTGAAAGTCCGATCCGGTACTCGTCGACACGGGTGTAGCCAAAGCCCGATACCGCTGCCTTGATCGCAGTTGCCTCGATGTCGAGCGAATGCACGAGATAGTGCACCGCCGCCTTGATGCCCCAGACACGCACCCGGCGGTCGGATTCGCGCAGGTTGGCATGGTAGGCATCGGGCAGCAGCCCCTCGAAACCACAACCGGGCAGCAAGGGCTCCAGCAGCGACCGGCTCTGGGCCACCCAGGCATCGAGACACTGGGCACGCGAGCGATGCTCGGCGCCACCGAGCTGCCAGCGGAAGACCGGGGAATGCACGTCGGGCACCACCACGCACCCCAGCAGGAAACGGGTGTCAGCCAGCATCTCTGCGGTTTCGGGCATGGTGCGGGCATCGAAGCGCGAGGACGTGCCGTTGGCAGCACAGGCAGCCAGCTTGCGCGTGAGCTTGCGCAGCTCGGAAAAATCATGCGGCAGCTGATCGAGGCTGTAGAGCCAGGGCTGCATCTGGAACTTCACCCCCGGCGCCAGCACCAGATCCTGCCACAGGCGGGTGAGACGTGCCGTGACCTCGGCGGGCAGTGCGCAGGACGGAATGCTGAACCGGGTCCAGGCAACCAGCGGCGCAGTCACCAGCAGGCCGTGGCTGGCCCCGGCACGCTCCTCGCCCGCGGACGTGTCGCGCTGGGCACTGCTGGGCGGCACGCGCACGCTCTCGGCCGCATGCTCGACAGCCTCGACCAGGGCACCATAGGCCGTGCCATCCTGCTGGGTGAGCTGATCGAGCGCCGCCATGATCGGGGCAGGCTGCGTGGAATCGAGGATGCGATCGAGCAACCGGGCCAGACGCCCCTCCCAGAACATGCCTTCAGTGCGGCTGCCACTGCTGGTCAGGCCGAGCGAGGCCGACACCAGGGCGTCGACATCCGGTGAGGTCTGGGAAACGCGATCCCGGGCGCGATAGGACATGCGTGTTTCTTTGCTGGACATGCCGGCAGTGTAACGGAAAGTGAGATCAACCGTGGCCGCTGCGATGCCAGAGCATCGACGCACGGAACTGTTTTTCGAGGGCAACCAGACCCTGTTCGTGAAGCGCCTTCTCGGCATCGTCGGCAAGGCGTACCCGCAGCCCTTTCGGGGGCCAGCCACCACCGGCATGCCCCTGGGCCGTGGCACCTTCGTCTTCGTGAACGGCACCGATGTCGAAACTGCCCTGCCCCCGGGTCATGCCCAGGTACACCTCGGCCAGCAGTTCCGAGTCGAGCAGCGCGCCGTGCAGGGTACGGTGCTTGTTGGGCACCATCAGCCGCTCGCACAGCGCATCGAGGTTGTTGCGCTTGCCGGGGTACTGTTCGCGTGCCATCGCCAGCGTGTCGATCACGCCCCGGCAATGCGAGGCGAAGGTGCCACGGTTCAGCCGCGCCAGCTCGGCATCGAGAAAGCCCACGTCGAAGGGCGCGTTGTGGATGATGATCTCCGCCCCCTTCACGAAATCCAGGAAGCGGTCTGCCTCGTCGGCAAACACCGGCTTGTCGCGCAGGTCGTCCCAGGTCATGCCATGCACGCGCGCGGCGCCCTCGTCCACCTCCCGCTCGGGGTTCAGGTAGATGTGCAGGTTGTTGCCGGTGATGCGCCGGTTCACCATCTCGACACAGCCGATCTCGATGATGCGATGACCCTTGCTGGCCTCGATGCCGGTGGTTTCGGTATCGAGCACCACCTGGCGGATGCCTTCCGTCATGCTGCGCCCCGTGCCTTTTCCAGTGCACCGACGGCCAGCCGGTCGGCACGCTCGTTGTTGACGTTGCCCTGATGGCCGCGCACCCAGCGTACCTGCACCTTGCGTGCATCGACCACGGCAAAGAGCCGCTTCCAGAGGTCGAGGTTGGCGACCGGATCGCCCTTGGCATTGCGATAGCCGCGCCGCTCCCAGCCGGCGCGCCATTCGCTGATGCCCTTGAGCACGTACTGGCTGTCGGAAACCAGCTCGACATGGGCACCTTCGGGCGTGCGCGTCAGCCCCTCGATGGCCGCCGTGATCTCGGCAATCTGATTGGTGCCCGGCCCGATGAAGCCGCCCTCGGCCGCCACCTCGGCGCCATCCGGTGCAAACAGCACCAGCCCCCAGGCCGCAGGGCCCGGATTGGTCGGAGCACAGGCCCCATCGGTATAAGCCACCCACTTGTTGGTCATGAAATTCTGTCTTGCTGGAACGAGGATGCCGGCATTCTAAACATCTCCCGAGCCGAATCCGAAGCTGACCGGAAAGAATCCGCCTGCGTTGCGGGCAGCACGCACAGGCCCTGATCCGTGTCGCCCCCGGGAGCCTCCCGGCACTGCCTGCCCCCTGCCGCCACGGCAGTACCACGGGCCAGCGACGTGGTCTGCCAGGCAGGGCCGATCAGCCGCATGCCCTGCACCCGCTTGACGGCTCGCACCAGGTACCCGGCACCACAAACCGGCCACCAGCGCTCACCTGCACGCGCAAACAGGGCCTGGGTGCGCCGGAGCCATTCGCCATGCACCAGCGGCCAGGCATGGCAGCCATAGACGGTCTCGCCCGGCTCGAAGCCCAGCAGCCGGATCCAGTCACGCAGCTGCGGCGCCGAGATCAGCGTGCCCGGATGCGGGAGGAATCGCCCTCCGGCCCGGTCGGGCAACTGATGACGCAAACCCCAGAGAGACCAGGGATTGATGCCCAGGACCACCAGCTGTCCCTCGGGACGGAGAACACGATCCACCTCGCGCAGCAGCCGGTGCGGGTCCGTGCTGCCATCGAGGGCGGGTGACATGACGACCAGGTCGATGGATTGCCCGTCGAAGGGCAGCTCGTCGAATCGCGCCACCCGCAGGCCCGGCTGCCAGACCGCACAGTCCGGGGTTCCGGTGCCGCTGAGCACATGGATGCGATCAGGCATCCGGTTGGCTGCCAGCGCGTCGATGGCGGGCATGCCAAGCTGCACCGCATGAAAGCCGAAAACATTGCCGACAGCCTCGTCGAGCTGCGGTCTGGCCCAGGCGAACAGATGCCGCGCCGGCGCCGAATCCTGCCAAGCCCACGCACGCATTCGCATTTCTTCCAACCCGGTATCGCCTGCGGGATCATTGCCGGTAACATGAGGGGGTGTACGTGGCCCTTCATCACGGTTTTTCATGCCTGTCCTCACTCCCTGTTTCCGAGCCAAGCACCGATGATCCACGATTTTGACCCACACTCCTACCTCCCCGCCCGGTACGAGACGGTAGTGCCCATCCCGGCACGGGCGGACAACTACATCTGGCGGATCGGCCCATCGGCCCCCGATCTGCAGCAGGTCGTCATCGTCGATCCCGGCGAAGCCGCTCCCGTGCTGGCCCATCTGGACGCGCACGCGCTGACACCTGCCGCCATCCTCATCACTCACCACCATCAGGATCATGTCGCCGGTCTTGCCGAGCTGAAGGCGCGCTGGCCGCAGGCCCGGGTCATCGGCCCCGCCGACTGCGTGGTGCATGGTGTCGAGGAGGTCGTGATGGACGAGGACATCGTGCAGATTGCCCCGCTGGGTCTGACCCTGCAGGTGCTCGGCACGCCCGGTCATACCGCCGATCACCTCAGCTACTTCTGCGAAAGCCTGCCCGGCCACCCGGCCCCTGCGTTGTTCTGCGGAGACACTTTGTTTGCCGGAGGTTGCGGGCGTGTATTCGATGGCACGATCGAACAACTGTTTCGGTCGCTGACCACCCTGGTCGCCACGCTGCCCGACGACACCCGGATCTACGCGGCCCACGAGTACACGCTGGGCAACCTGCAGTTTGCCCTGGCAGCCGAGCCGGGCAACGCCCGGATCAGCCAGCGACTGGAGGCATGTCAGCTGCTGCGCGCCCGTCAGGAGCCAACCTTGCCGACGACGCTTGCGCTGGAAAACGCCACCAACCCCTTCCTGCGCAGCCATCTGCCGGCCCTTTCGCAAGCATTGCCCGACTCCCTGCGGCCCGCCTACATCGACTCCTTCACGGTCTTCGAGGCGCTTCGCAACTGGAAAAACGTCTTTCGCCCACCTGTCTGAAACATCCGATCGGCGGGTATCACCGCCGGAGGAATGTCAAACGCGGTAACTTTCCACACAGGCATCCTGTGCTATCGTGGGTTGTAACCGTTGCTTCGTTCGCCCCGGGGTTTCGTCGCCCCGGTGTGCGTGCGTTACCCACGACCCAGTTTCCCGCTTCACAGGTTCACAGGAATCGCCCGTGCGTGCCCCCGATCACCCCGCCGGAAAGGCGAAACCTCCCTCCCCATCGCGCTCCGGCCGGATGCGCCTCCTGGCCCGCGCCAGCCTGTTGCTCGGCTCGGGCTGGCTGGCTGCCTGCGCCAGCGTTCCTCCCCCGCAGGCCAATCTGGCGAGGGAGCTCTCCTCCGACACCTACCAGCCAGGCCGTGTGAGCGACAGCGCCATCACCCAGAGTGATGCGGTTCGGGTGCTCGACACGGCCTCACTGTCCGATGACGATGCCAGCGTGGTGGTCAGCGACGACCTCTGGGGTCGCATCCGGGCCGGCTTTGCACTGCCCGAACTCGATTCGCCGCTGGTTGCCGAGAAGGAACGCTACTACCTGTCGCGCCCCGATTATCTGCAGCGGATGTTTGCACGCGGTTCGCGCTATCTGCATCACATCGTCGAGGAGATCGAGAAGCGGGGCATGCCCACCGAGCTGGCCCTGCTGCCCTTCGTGGAAAGTGCGATGAACCCCACGGCCATGTCGTCGGCAAAGGCGTCCGGCCTCTGGCAGTTCATTCCCTCCACGGGCAAGCATTACGACCTGAAGCAGAACTGGTGGGTGGACAAGCGCCGTGATGTGGTCGAATCAACCCGCGCCGCGCTGGATTACCTGCAGCGCATCCACGAACTGAACGAGAACGACTGGTTCCTCGCACTGGCTTCGTACAACTGGGGCGAAGGCTCGGTTCGCCGTGCCGTGAAGGCCAACCGCGCTGCCGGCAGGCCGGCAGACTATGCCCACCTGCGGATGCCCACCGAAACGCGGCACTACGTCCCCAAGCTGCTGGCGATCAAGCACATCATCCAGCACGCCGACCGCCTGGGCCTGCAGCTTCCCGACCTGCCCGACCAGCCCTACTTCGTCACGGTCGAAAAAACCCGCCCCATCGACCTGAAGCTGGCGGCCCGCTTCGCCGGCATGACCGAAGCCGAGTTTCTGGCGCTGAATCCTGCCCACAACCGTCCGGTCATTTCCGCCAGCCGCAGCAACACGCTGAAGATCCCGGTGGATCGGATCGAGCAGTTCAAGGCGGCGATGGCCGAGCACGCCGCGCAGAAACGCCCCTTCGTCTCCTGGCAACCGCACACGATGCTGCCCGGCGAACAGCTGTCCAGCCTGGCAGCCATCGGCGGCATGACCTCGGCAGAACTGTTGCGCGTCAATGGCATCTCCTCCTCGGCACGCCTGCTGCCCGGCACCCGGCTGCTCGTGCCCACGCAACGAGTCAGCGACGAGAGTCTGGTCGAGCAGTTCAACGGCCCCCGCCTCTACCAGCGCGTCGAGAGCGGCCCGATGGTTCATCGCGTGCGCCGGGGTGAAACGGCCACCTCGATTGCCCGCCGCTACGGTGTGTCGGTGGCACAGCTTCGAGCGCTGAATCGCCGGGTCAGCCCGCTGAAGCCCGGCATGCGGCTCGTGGTTCGCCGCAGCCAGCAACAGACCCTGCTGGTCGCGGAAGACGGCTCGCGTCAGCTGCTGCGCGCCACGCCCAAGGTGGCCAGCGCCGAACAGAACCTGTCGGACGTGCGCACACGCAGCGGCCTGCGGCTGATCCGCTCCACGCCATCGCGCAGCGCCAGCGCCCGCAGCGCTACCCGGGTCAGCTCACGCAAGGTGTCGTCGTCGATCCGCTCGACCCGCAGCAGCGTGCAGCACAAGCTGCCGCGCAAGGCCAGGACAACGGCCTCGGCCAGCAAGAGCAAGGGCGTCATCAAGCGCTCCGCCAGCCGCAAGACAGTGGCCAGCAGCAAGCGCAGCACGGTCAAACAGGCAAGCAGTCGCCGTGCCAGCCAGAAGGTCAACCGTCCTGTCAGCCGCACCAGCCGCAAGGTCGCCTCAGCCCGCTGACGCCTGACGGAAGCGGCAGCGAAATCCAGGCAGCGGCTGGAGTACGCAGCACGCTGAAACATGAAAGAAAAAGAGGCTCTCACGACATGTGCGTGAGAGCCTCTTTTTTGCATCGCGCTTGCCGGCAGTCATGCCGAGGGCGCCTGTCCGGGCCGGACAGTGCCCTTCAGGGTATCGTCAGGCAGGCTCGCCCAGCGACACGCCCAGCGAACGGGCCACGTTGACCAGGCTGTGATCCATCGGCACGTTGCGGGTGCGATTGGCCACATCCTCGATCTTCACGCTCTGGCACTCCTCGCCCTTCAGCACCACCATGCGGCCAAATTCGCCGCGCTGCACCATCTTGGCTGCGTACCAGCCAAACTGGGTGGCCAGCACACGGTCGAAAGGCGTGGGCGTGCCGCCGCGCTGGACGTGGCCCAGCTGCGTGCTGCGCACCTCGCTTTCCAGGTGCGGCTGCAGCTGCTCACGCAGCACGTTGGCCACACCGCCCAGACGGATCGGGTCGGGGCTGTTTTCCAGGCGGGAATGAATGGTCATCTCGCCATCGATGGCACGTGCGCCCTCGGCGATGCAGATCACGGTGTAGCCCTGCTTCTTCTCTCGCTCCTTGCAGACCTCGATGACGGTGTTCAGGTCGTAGGGCTGCTCGGGCATCAGGATGATGTCCGCGCCACCCGCCAGACCGCCCTCAAGCGCGATCCAGCCTGCGTAGCGGCCCATCGTCTCCAGGATCATCACGCGACCGTGGCTGCGGGCGGTGGTTTCCAGACGGGCCAGCGCCAGGGCAACGACGGCCACGGCACTGTCGAAACCGAAGGTACGCT
>JAUNHU010000177.1 GCA_030523825.1 Lautropia sp.
CAACATCGAGGGCCTGAGCATCTTCGACGTGGGCGAAGAAGCGCTGCGCATGCACGAGGCTGCCTACGGGGGCGATGCGGTTCTGGCCAATTCGCTGGCAGCCGGCGGTGAATATGCGTATCGCGTGCGCGGCGAGCAGCACCTCTGGACGCCCGACTCGGTGGCCCGCCTGCAGCATGCGGCGCGCTCGGGCAGCTTCCAGACCTACAAGGAATATGCACAGCTCATCAACGACCAGTCGAAGCGGCTGATGACGCTGCGCGGGTTGTTCGAGTTCCGCTTCGACCCCGCAAAGGCGATCTCGCTGGACGATGTCGAGCCGGCAGCGGAAATCGTCAAGCGTTTTTCCACCGGCGCGATGTCGCTGGGCTCGATTTCCACCGAAGCGCATGCGACGCTGGCGGTGGCAATGAACCGCATCGGCGGAAAATCCAATACCGGCGAAGGCGGCGAAGACCATGTCCGCTACCGGCAGGAGCTGAAGGGCATTCCGATCAGCACCGGCGCGACGCTGGCCTCGGTGCTGGGCAAGGACGTGGTTGAGGCGGATTATCCGCTGCAACCCGGCGATTCGCTGCGCTCGCGCATCAAGCAGGTGGCATCGGGCCGCTTCGGTGTCACGGCCGAATATCTGTCGTCTGCCGACCAGATCCAGATCAAGATGGCGCAGGGTGCCAAGCCAGGCGAGGGCGGGCAGTTGCCGGGGCACAAGGTCAGCGAATACATCGCACGCCTGCGTTGCTCGGTGCCGGGCGTGGGTCTGATCTCGCCGCCGCCGCACCACGACATCTATTCCATCGAGGACATTGCCCAGCTCATCCACGACCTGAAAAACGCCAACACCCGTGCATCCATTTCGGTGAAACTGGTGTCGGAAGTGGGCGTGGGCACGGTGGCGGCAGGCGTCGCCAAGGCCAAGGCCGATCACATCACCATTTCCGGGCACGACGGTGGCACCGGCGCCAGTCCGCTCACCTCGCTGAAGCATGCGGGAACGCCGTGGGAACTGGGTCTGTCGGAGGCGCAGCAGACGCTGGTGCTGAACCGCCTGCGCGGTCGCGTGCGCATCCAGGCCGATGGGCAGATGAAGACCGGGCGTGACGTGGTGATTGCCGGCATTCTCGGTGCTGACGAATTCGGCTTTGCCACGGCGCCGCTGGTGGCGGAAGGCTGCATCATGATGCGCAAGTGCCATCTGAACACCTGTCCGGTGGGCGTTGCCACACAGGACCCGGTGTTGCGCAAGCGTTTTGCAGGCAAGCCCGAGCATGTCGTCAATTTCTTCTTCTTCATTGCCGAGGAAGTTCGTCAGCTGATGGCACAACTGGGCGTGCGGCATTTCGACGAGCTGATCGGTCGCACCGAATTTCTCGACATGCGCAAGGGCATTGCCCATTGGAAGGCGAAGGGACTGGACTTTTCGCGGGTGTTCCATGCGCCGGACATGCCCGCCGATGTGGCGCGCCGTCAGGTGGAAACCCAGAACCATCATCTTGATCGCGCGCTCGATCATGTGCTGATCGAAAAGGCGAAGCCGGCGCTCGAAAAACAGGAACCGATGAGCTTCATCAAGCCCATCCGCAACGTGAACCGCACGGTGGGCACGATGCTGTCCAGTGAGGTGGTGCGGCGCTACACGCACGAGGGGCTGCCGGATGACACCATCCACATCCAGTTCAACGGTGTGGCGGGTCAGTCCTTCGGGGCATTTCTGGCACGTGGCATCACGCTCGATCTGGTCGGTGAAGCCAACGACTATGTGGGCAAGGGCCTGTCGGGTGGTCGTGTCATCGTGCGTTCTCCCAACGAGTTCCGCGGTTTCGGCCCCGAGCAGATCATCGTCGGCAACACCGTGCTCTACGGCGCCATCGAGGGAGAAGCCTTTTTCAATGGCGTGGCGGGCGAACGCTTTGCGGTACGAAATTCGGGGGCAGCCACCGTGGTGGAAGGCACCGGCGATCATGGCTGCGAATACATGACGGGCGGCACGGTGGTGGTGCTGGGCAATACCGGGCGCAACTTTGCGGCCGGCATGTCGGGTGGTGTTGCCTACGTGCATGATCCGGACGGCAGCTTTGCCGACCGCTGCAATCTGGCGATGGTGACGCTGTCGCCGGTGATGAGCAGCGAGCAGCAGCGGGCCGAAGTTGGCCAGGCTGTCTGGCATCGGGCGCAACCCCATCTGCCGGCACAAACCGACGAGGACATCCTGAAGGGGCTCATCAAGGCGCATTTCCGCCACACCGGCAGCTTCCGGGCGCGAGACATTCTGGCCGACTGGCCGGGCAATCTCGGCAAGTTCGTGAAGGTGGTGTCGCCGGAGTATCTGCGCGCACTGGCCGACATGGCGGCCCGCCGTCCGGACGAGGCAGATGCCCGTGGCTGCGCGGAAGGTGCTGCAAGCGTGGAGGTGTCTCGTGCCAAAGACAGTGAGGCGGGTTCTGCTACGGAGCAGGCTGCGGCAGATGCTCCTGCAGCAGGCAAACCGGCCAGGGCGGCTGCACGCAAGGCACGCGGTGGTGGCAGCGCCACGAAGGTGCCCGCCAGCCGCCGGCCGGGTGATGTCTGACGAGTCGGGTGCCCGGGCGGCGGGTCTGCCGGGGCTGTTGCCCGCAGGCCGCCGGTGTCGGGTGCCATTGACGGCAAGTGATTTGCAGGCCGCCGGCCTGCACCGAACATCAGGGAAGTCGTCCGCGAGGACGGGGCGGCTTTCCGCGCAGTGAACAGGATTTCAGCATGGGAAAGATTACGGGTTTTCTGGAATATGCACGTCTGAGCGAGGCAAGCGAAGCGCCGGGCAGGCGGCTGCATCACTATCGGGAATTTGTGCTGCATCTGGACGATGAGCAGGCAAGGACGCAGGGCGCACGCTGCATGGATTGCGGCATTCCGTTCTGTCACAACGGCTGTCCGGTGAACAACATCATCCCGGACTGGAATGATCTGGTCTACCGGGGGCGCTGGCAGGAGGCCATCGAGATCCTGCATTCCACCAACAATTTCCCGGAATTCACCGGGCGCATCTGTCCGGCGCCCTGTGAGGCTGCGTGCACGCTCAACATCAACGTTGATGCGGTCGGCATCAAGTCCATCGAGCACGCCATCATCGACAAGGCGTGGGAGCTGGGCTGGGTGAAGCCGCAGTTGCCAGAACGTCTTACAGGCAAGACGGTGGCGGTGGTGGGGTCGGGGCCATCGGGTCTGGCCTGTGCGCAGCAACTGGCGCGCGCAGGGCATGCCGTCACCGTCTTCGAGAAGAACGACCGGCCCGGAGGCTTGCTGCGCTATGGCATTCCCGATTTCAAGCTCGATAAGGCGCTGATCGACCGGCGCGTGAACCAGATGAAGGCCGAGGGCGTGGTGTTCCGCACCGGCGTGGCCGTGACCGATGAATGGCCGGGCATCATCAACAATCTTGCCACCAGCACGGTCAGCGCTTCGCAATTGCTGAAGGAATTCGATGCCGTGGTGCTGGCCGGCGGATCGGAAGTGCCGCGCGATCTGCCGATTCCGGGGCGCGATCTGCCCGGCGTGCATTTCGCCATGCAGTTCCTGCCGCAGCAGAATCGCGTGGTGGCGGGCGACTCCCTGCCGGATCAGTTGCGTGCCACCGGCAAGCATGTGGTCGTCATTGGTGGCGGCGACACGGGCTCGGATTGTGTGGGTACGTCATTGCGGCAGGGCGCTGCTTCCGTCACGCAGTTCGAGCTGATGCCGAAGCCGCCCGAGCACGAGAACAAGCAGTTGACCTGGCCCTACTGGCCCATCAAGCTGCGCACGTCGTCGTCGCATGAAGAAGGGGGCGAACGCGACTGGTCAGTCACGACCAAGGCTTTCAATGCGGGGCCAGATGGCCGGCTGGTGTCGATGACCTGCGCGCGGGTCGAATGGATCACCGAGCGCAATACCGGCCGCATGAAGATGGCGGAAGTGCCAAACTCCGAATTCGAGGTGAAGGCCGATCTGGTGCTGCTGGCAATGGGCTTCGTGC
>JAUNHU010000178.1 GCA_030523825.1 Lautropia sp.
ATATTGACAACACGACCTCTCCACGCAATCGCCGTTCGAGGTTTGGCTCGCCATTCCCAACAAGACCCGCGCCCCTACAGGGAAGGCCTGTCGTGAACCAGCGAAACATTACCCTTTCTTTTGCAGCTTCACAAAAAGGTCGCTGATATTAGCCCGGTCAAATGCCAGTTCAAATCGTTCGTCTGTCATATTCGCACGGCCATAAGCATACCATCGAACAGTGGCATCTTCCTTGACGGCACGTTCCAGTTGACGAAGCAATGCTCTACGAGCCCCCCGCAGCTCGACACCGTCTGCATCACGCAATGATACGGTTATGACGAACGGCAGAACTGTGTTTCCCTTACCAACCTTTCCCGGTCGCTTGGATGTAATCTGGTAGCCGCCCTCAACCTGCTCCACCCTGGCCTGGCTGCCGTGAAACACGCGAGGACAACTCGGAACAGCAAACCAAAGATCATGCAGAGCAATTCTATATGTAGTCGAAAACCCACGTAAATTGATTGGCGCCTGCAACACATTTTTAATCCAGTTGTTAAATTCTTCTTTACTCCAATTATTCTCTTCCTTGCGTCTGTAGGCATCCTTTAATATCGCGTTATGCACTTCTGCCAACGACTGAACAAGCGACACACGAAACCGGGCTACACCATATCTGCGCCCCGCCTCCTCTCGCCGGCGACGGATATCCGCCGGCGTGAGACTAGGAACTGGCGCTCTACAAGCGGAGCCAGACTGGGAGCCAGACTGTGGTTCAACATAAGCGGCAAACTCCGTGGGCAATGAGAACGGAAGTCTCTGAATGTGTTCCTGAACCGGATTTGCCCGCGTCGGATTCTGGTAGTTACAGGGGTTTCCGTCGCAGCCGTCATGATGATTCGCGCCGCCCCGTTGGGTACGAAAATGAGGACTCTTGCCAAGTTCCTGATCTGACGGCGCATAAACCAACACCGGGTCAAGCAGCACTCCGCAGAACGGACAGTAAAATTTCTCGTAGCGAACCTCGTCTCGCAGATACAGCTCGCGAAAGTAAAACGCAGAATGAAATCCTCCAAACGGTTCCAGAGCTGCAACTTCGGACATATATCTCCCCCTTTTGTGATATCCAGTATACCGGGTATAGCCCGTTATACGTTTGGATCGTACTCAACAACCTGTGAAGGATACACAACCAGCCTCAACTTATCCTCCATTAACCTCACCGAAGCCCATGGATTTTTTAATAACTTTCAGGAACACGCTCCAGGTAATGCTTCAATACCCAACCGCTACGATACTCCTTGTAAACCCAGTGGTAATACTCGATCTCGACCCAATGCCCCTGGCACCTGAGGAAGCGCACCACCTCGTTTGGGAGAAGCTTTCCCCGTAAAGACGCGCTATGCAGGCTTGACCCTCACCAATGCCGGCCGCTCTCGTACAACACCCCCCTAGGGCTGCCTCACAGCTTGTAGCAGCGCATTATCAAGCAGCATGTCTGCGCATTTCGGCCAGAGTACCAAGCGTTCGTAGCATTTTTCCTAGGGAGAACCCTTCAGACTTCTGCTACGCCATGATGGTGTGCATAGCAATCCGGGATTTAGCCATGTGCCCGCCCGTCAGCCTCCCCCGCCAGACCACCTGGACGACAGCGCCTCGGCCTGTTGCAGCACCGTTTGCACCGCCTTGTCCTGGAGGTCAGGCGGGTATCCGTACTTTCGCAGGATGCGCTTCACCAGCACGCGCATCCGGGCACGGGCGGACTCCCGATTGGCCCAGTCGACCGACACGTTCTCGCGCAGGCTTGTCAGCAATTCATGGGCAATCAGCTTGAGCTTGTCGTCACCCATCATCTGCACGGCGCTTTCATTTTCCGCGAGAGCATCGTAGAAGGCGATTTCTTCGTCTGACAGCCCGGACTCTTCGCCGCGCTGGCGCGCCGCGCGGATGTCCTTGGCAAGCTGGATCAATTCCTGCAGCACTTCAGCGGTGGTGATGGCGTTGGCGTGATAACGCGCCACCGAATCCTCCAACCGTTCGGAGAACTCCTTGGTCTGCACCACGTTGGCCTTGCTGCGTGAGCGAATACCGTCGTTAATCAGCTTGCGCAGGGCTTCCAGTGCAAGATTCTTCTTCTCCATCTGCTGAACTTCGGCGAGGAACTCATCCGAGAGAATGGAGATGTCCGGACTATTGATGCCCGCAGCAGCCAGGATATCAACAATGTCGGTGGAGAAAACCGCCCGGCTGACGATCTGCTGAATCGCCAGCTCACGGTCCTGCCAGGTCATGCCAGAGCCCGTAGCGCTCTTGACCAAAGCGGCGCGGATCGCCTGGAAGAAGCCAACCTCCTCCCGAATCTTGCGGGCCTCGTCAGACGCGGCGGCCAACGCGAACGCCTTCGACAATGCCAGTACTGCGTCCTGGTATCGGCGATGGGCATTCTTCTTGCCTTCCTCTGTCTTCTCTTCTGCTGCCAGCTTCTGTTGCAGGTCGAGAATCCACTCGATGGCCGCTGCCATCATTGTCAGTCGCGCCTGCGGCGAGCCGTCCAGCGCCGATGCGTAGTCGAAGCCGTGGTACATGTCCCGCACCACTTCGTACTTCTCCATCATCACCGCAACGGCCTGTGCCTCGTCAACACCGGTGTTTTCCTGGTCGCTCCTGGAATACTGCTGCAGCGCAGACTTCAGGTTCTGCGCAATGCCGATGTAGTCAACGATCAGCCCGGCAGGCTTGTCGCGGAACACACGGTTCACGCGCGCAATGGCCTGCATCAGTCCGTGTCCCTGCATCGGCTTGTCGATGTACATCGTGTGCATGCACGGCGCGTCAAAGCCGGTCAGCCACATATCCCGCACAATCACCAGTTTGAGCGGATCTTTGGGATCGCGGGCACGCTTGGCAAGGAGATCACGCCGTGCCTTGTTGCCGATGTGCTGCTGCCATTCCTCCGGGTCGCTGGCTGCGCCCGTCATCACGATCTTCACCCCACCTGTATTGTCGTCGGTACTGTGCCAATCCGGTCGCAGTTTGACGATCTCGTTGTAGAGTTTGACGCAGATGCGGCGGCTCATGCACACCACCATCGCCTTACCCTCAAGGGCGTCCATGCGGTCTTTGAAGTGAGCGACCATATCCTTGGCCACAACAGCCAGACGCCTGTCGCTGCCAACCAAGGCTTCGACCGTTGACCACTTCCTCTTGAAACGCTCCTGATCGGCCGCGGAGTATCCTTCAATCAGCTCATTGACCTCGGCGTCGATCTTCGACTTCTCTTCCTCGTCGAGTTCGATACGGGCCAACCGCGACTCGTAGTAGATCGGTACGGTAGCGCCATCCTCCACTGCTCGGCTGATGTCGTAAACATCGATGTAATTGCCGAACACGGCAGGTGTATTCACGTCATCCGCCTCGATGGGTGTCCCGGTAAAACCAATGAAAGAGGCGTTTGGCAGGGCATCGCGCATGTATTTTGCGAAGCCATAGGAGATTTCACCGCTCTTCGCGTCCACCCTGGCCTTGAGGCCATACTGGCTGCGGTGCGCCTCATCTGCCATGACGACCACGTTGCGACGGGTAGTGAGCGGCTCCGCCACCTCGCCGAACTTCTGCAGGGTTGTGAAAATCACACCGCCTGATGCGCGCTCCAACAAGGAAACCAGATTGTCACGGCTATCGGCCTGTACCGGCGTCTGCCGAATCAGGTCACGACACATCGAGAACGTCGAGAAAAGCTGATCGTCGAGATCATTGCGATCTGTGAGCACAACCAATGTGGGGTTGGCCATGGCCGGATGCTTGACCAGGCGCCCGGCATAGAACGCCATCAGCAGGCTCTTGCCGGAGCCCTGGGTGTGCCAGATCACCCCTGCCCGGCGGTCGCCAGCGGGCTGCGCTTTCACGCTGGGCAAGCCGTAACGCGCCGGATCTTCCTGCACCCCCTGCCACTGGGCTGATGCGCGGACGGTGGACTCCACCGCCTTGTTCACCGCATGGA
>JAUNHU010000038.1:0-20029 GCA_030523825.1 Lautropia sp.
TGCGCACCAGGCTGTCCACCATCGACACCTCCAGCATCTTCAGCGCCACCAGCTCGGACACCCGCAGCCCGGTGGCGTAGAGCACCTCCAGCATGGCACGATCACGCAGCCCCAGTGCCGTGTTCACATCGGGGGCGGCCAGCAGCGCCTCCACCTGCGACTCGCTCAGCGAGCCGGGAAAACGCGCCGGCTGCTGCATGGCCCGGATGCGCACGGTGGGATCATCGGCACGCAGACGATTGCGCAGCAGATAGCGATAGAAGCGCCGGATGACGATCAGACGCCGGTTGCTGGAACTGGGCCGCACACTGCCATGCCCTGCGGCCAGATAAGCCAGCAGGTCGGCTTCGGAAGCCTCGGCAAGCCCCACATTGCGCGCAGGCAGCGCCAGCCAGCGCGCCAGCCCGGCCATGTCGCGCCGGTAGGCCATCAGCGTGTTCTTCGAGAGCCCATCCTCCAGCCACAACGCATCGCAGAACTGCTGGATGAGTTCCTGCGCTTCAACGAGCCGCGCCGCCATCTGCACGGTTGCCTCATCATTGCGTGCCTGTCTTCCGCCCTGCATCCCGAAACGTTCCTGTTCCTGGAGCGTGTCATAAACTTATTCGTCCCCGCGAAAGCCCCACAGGGCGTGCAGAACAAGGCGCCAGACCCGCCGAATCCTGGATGGATTCAAGGGGTTGGCAACGCAGTGCTGCACGTCCTGCGGGGCTTTCCCTGCGGGCTGGCCCCAAAACCGCGCGCTGGACTGCGTTGCCACGCTTGACAAGGCAGCCAGCCTTGACGGCGCGTGGCGCCTTGCCAGCACACGGTTTTGGGACCAGCGCGGGGACGAATAAGTTCATGACACGCTCTAAAAATGAAAGAGGCCGATGACCGACTTGCCATGCGCCCCGGCGGGCTGCAACATCACCGCGCAGCCATCAGGCAACGCAGCACACCGCCGACGCCCCCCCTTGCACGATGTTCCTGGAAGACCCCGCCGGAGCCATGCCACCACAGACCGGCGGCCGCAAACAGGCGGCACAGGCAAGCACTTTAGTCCAGAATACAACACCGATGACTTCCGATTTGCAACACTACACGCTGGCTGATGAACGGCAGACCGAGCATTGGGGCGCAACGCTGGCCACAGCCCTGCCGGAGGCAATGCTTGAAAAACAAGCCTTTCTCATCACCCTGCACGGCGATCTCGGGGCCGGCAAGACCACCCTCACCCGCGCCGTTCTTCGGGCGCTGGGGGTAAAAGGTCGTATCAAGAGCCCCACCTATCCGCTCGTGGAAACCTATAATCTACCAAGGTATCCGGTGTACCACTTTGATTTATATAGATTCTCAAGTCCAGATCAGTGGTTCGACGCCGGGTTTGACGATATTTTTGCCGCGCCCGGCCTGATGCTGATCGAATGGCCCGAACAGGCCAGCGGGGCGCTGCCACCGGCCGATCTCGACCTGCGCCTGTCGCTGGCCGAATCGACCGAAGAACGCCACCTGGTCGTACACGCACTCAGTGTGCCCGGAAAACAATGTCTGACCTCACTCGCCAACCTGCTGAAAAGCGCCGACGACAGCTACTGAAGCTGGGGCTGAGCACGCCCCTGCTACTGCCGCTTCGCTCCGTCGATGCAGCACTGGCCAGAAAGAAGACGGCACACACCACATCGTCCGCCACTGCCATTGCGGCCGTGCGCATGTGGCCCTCGCGTGAATACACCCGGGTCACGCTGGAGCTGATTCACCCCCTGCCCTTCCGGGCGCAGCTCATCGACAACCCGCACCGCGTCACGCTCGACCTGCGCGGGCTGCAACTGGAAGACCAGCTGCGCGAGCTGCTGGCCAAGGTATCGGCAAAAGACCCCTTCGTGCGCCAGATTCGTGTCGGACAGTTCGACAAGGACACGATGCGCATCGTCTTCGACCTGAAGCAGGCCGTGGCCCCGCAGGTATTCACGCTGAAGCCTGCCGCTGGCTACAAGCACCGGCTCGTGCTCGATTTCTATCCGAAGGAAGAAGTCGATCCGCTGAGCCAGCTGATCGCCTCGGCCAACCAGAACGATGCCCGCAACCAGAAGAACGCAACGGCCCGGACAAAGGAGGATGCAGACGATCGCAGGCTGGCCTCACGCAGCCCGGAACACAATGCCGACAAGGCCGACCGCAAGGAAGGCAACGGCACACGGCGCAGTACCGACGCCCCGCGCCGCAAGCCCGCCCCCGAAGCCACCCGCATCTTCACGGTGGCACTCGACCCCGGTCACGGTGGCGAAGACCCCGGCGCCATCGGTCCGCGCGGCACCTACGAGAAGGATGTGGTGCTGGCGGTGGCAAAGAAGGTGCAGGCCCTGCTGGCAAAGGAAGAAAATCTGCGCATCGCCCTCACCCGCGACGACGATTACTACGTGTCGCTCGCCAAGCGCGTGAGCAAGGCACGTGGCGTGCGGGCCGACCTGTTCGTGTCGATCCACGCCGATGCCTTCGTGCGCCCCGATGCCCGCGGCTCATCGGTTTTCGTGCTGTCGAACACCGGCGCCAGCAGCGTGGGCGCCAAATGGCTGGCCCGCAAGGAGAACTCCTCCGACCTCATCGGTGGCATCAACAAGAAAACCAGCACCGAAGCAGCCAGCCTGCTGCTGGACCTTTACACCACCTCGCAGATCCGCGACAGCCGCCGGCTGGCAAAACTGGTGCTGGGCGAACTCGGCCAGGTGGGCCGGCTGCACAAGGCCAGCGTCGAACAGGCCAACTTTGCCGTGCTGCGCGCCCCCGACATTCCGTCCATCCTCGTCGAAACCGCCTTCATCAGCAACCCCGACGAGGAAAAGCGCCTGCGTTCTCCTGCCTATCAGGACGAACTGGCCCGCGCCATTGCCAAGGGCATTCTGGACTACCGCAGGAAAAACCCACCCGGCCCGCGCGGCAAGATGTCCTGAGTCCTCGCCCGTTCGGGCAAGAAATTGCCAGCAAAAAACCAGCGCAAACTGCGCATGAAGCCCGTTCGCACCGGCTTCATGACGCATCGCTTGCCACCTTATTTCGCGCCCGTCTGGTTATAACGCTCCAACTGGAACATCACGCGGTGATCAGTCGTGAGCACCACGATCCGCGTAGCACCTGCGGGCCTTGTTTAATCAGCACAGCCCTGCCCGGTAATACGGTCGCAGGGCTGTCGTTCGTGAAATCCCGCGCAACCGGGAAACACCTCCCCGGCAACGCCCCGCGCCAAGCGCTCAGCCCTCAGCGGCCAACGCCCGTGTAGCGGAAACCATGCTTGCGCATGTCCTCGGGCACATACTGGTTGCGGCCGTCGATCACCACAGGCTGACGCATCTTTTCCAGCATCAGGTCGAATTCCGGCACCCGGAACATCGGCCACTCGGTGACCAGCACCATCGCGTCGGCGCCGTCGATGGCTTCGTACTGCTCCGAGACGAACACCAGATCACCAGTCTTCTGGGCCTCTTGCGGCATGACGACACGTGCGGTTTCGGTCGCAATCGGATCGAAGGCACGCACCTTTGCCCCCGCTGCGATCAGCGACTCGATCAGCGTGATGCTGGGCGAAGCACGCATGTCATCGGTGCCCGGCTTGAACGCCAGCCCCCACACGGCCACGACCTTGTCCTTCATATCCGGGCCGATCTCTGCCTGCACCTTCTCGAAAAGACGCTGCTTCTGGCGTTCGTTGCGTTTTTCCACCGCATTGAGCACGAAAGCATCCAGACCCGCGTGTTTTGCCATGCTGGCCAGCGCCTTCACGTCCTTGGGCAGGCACGAGCCACCATAGCCCGAACCGGGAAAGAGGAAGCGATGGCCGATGCGGTCATCCATGCTGAGGCCGATACGCACGTTTTCCACGTCGACGCCCAGTCGCTCGCTCAGATCGGCAATCTCGTTCATGAAGGAGATGCGCGTGGCCAGCATCGCATTGGCTGCGTACTTGGCCAGCTCGGCATCACGCACGCCCATGTAGAGCACGCGCGCGCCCTGCCGGCTGAAAGGTGCATAGAGTTCATCCAGCATTTCGCGCGAACGGGCCTGCTCCACGCCCACGATGATGCGGTCGGGCTGCATGAAGTCCTTGATGGCAACCCCTTCCTTCAGGAATTCGGGGTTGGAGACCACGTCGAATTCGATATCGACGCCGCGTTTTGCCAGTTCCTCACGGATGACAGCATCGACCTTTTCGGCCGTGCCCACCGGCACCGTCGACTTGTTGATGATGACCGCATGCTTGTCGAGGTGCTGGCCGATTTCCCGTGCCACGGCCAGCACATGACTCAGGTCGGCCGAACCGTCCTCATGCGGCGGTGTGCCGACGGCGATGCAGTACATGCTCGCCTCACGCATCGCTTCGGGCAGCGAGGTGGTGAAACGCAGGCGACCTGCCTGACGATTGCGGGCAATCAGCTCGTCGAGCCCCGGCTCGTAGATGGGCATCACGCCCTTTTCGAGACCGGCAATCTTTTCGGCGCTGACATCCACACACGTGATGTGATGGCCCATCTCGGCAAGGCAGGCGCCCGTGACCAGACCCACATAACCTGAACCAACAATGACCAGATTCATGACAAGAATTTCGTTTGGAAAGGAGGAGGAAAAAAGCCCCGCCACGTCGATGCGTCCGGCTACTGTGCCGGTTTCGGCGGGGAAGAAAATTGCACCCCTGAAGGCATGCGAATGGACGTGCGCTACCCGCGGGCAGGCACACCCGAAAGAAAAGAGAAAAAAAAGATGGAAACCGAACCTCAGCGTGGCCGGCAGGGGCTCCTGGAACGTGTCATGCGCTACCCCGGCAGGCGGATGACGACTTCGAGTCCGCCCATCTGCGCGCGCCTCAGCTTCACGGTACCGCCATAGGTTTCCGCGATGTCTGCCGTGATGGAAAGCCCCAGACCGCTGCCCTCGACACGTTCGTCCAGACGCCGCCCGCGCTGCATGGCTTCCATCATGCCGGCCTCATCGAGCCCCTTGCCGTCATCCGACACGGTGATCTCGACATGGCGATCCCGTGCGGACGGGTCTGATGGACGGCCTGCCGGAAGAAGATTCACATGACGCACCACAACCCGGACACGGTAACGCGCCCACTTGCCGGCGTTGTCCAGCACATTGCCGAGCATTTCCTCCAGATCGGTGATCTCGCCACGCCAGCAGACCGTTTCCTCGATATCAAGACTCCAAGCCAGATTGCGGTTGACATGGAGCTGACGCATCAGGCCAAGCAGCCCCTGCACGCACTCGCCGACATCAATTCGTCGCAGATCGCCGGCGCCCGATCCGGCCCGGGACAGATGACGCTCGATCAGGCGGGTCATCGATGCAACCTCCCGCGACACGAAACCGCCATCGACGGTTTCGCTCCCCGAAGCTGCATTGAGCAGCGCCAGCGACTTCTTGAGTGCATGGCTCAGGTCGGCCGCATTGCCGCGTGCCCGCTCGACCATGCGGGCATTGCGGTCAAGCACGGCGTCGATCTCATGCGCAATCGGATCGAGGTCGGGGCCATACCCCTGTCCCACCCGGGTCTTGTCACCACGCTGCAAGCGCTGCACGTTGTTGTGCAAACGCACCATCGGCTTGAGCCCAAGACGAACCTGCAACCACATCACGGCCAGCAGGCTCACGCCCAGCAGCGAGAGCATCACCAGCAGCACCTGGTCGATACGCTCCAGGTCGCGGATATGCCCTTCACCCGAGCCATAGACATGCACCTGCAGCAGGTCATTGCCAATCTGCACCTGCCGTGTCTGGCCAAAGAGTGGCATGCCCATCGGGCCATCGAGCCGACGAAGACTCATGTCGCTGCGCACACGTTCTGCCTCTGCCACCGACAGGCTGGTATCCCAGAGCGAGCGCGAACGCTCGACAACCCCGTCCATCTCGATCTGCCAGTACCAGCCGGAAAACACCGCACGGAACTCATCGTGCACCAGCCGGTGGTCGATCAGGATGCGACGGCCTCTCGACATCCGCTCCGGATCGACACTGACACCGGCAACGACGCGCCCCATGCGCTCGGAGATCGCACTGTCCATGTTGCGCAGCACCATGCCGTGCAACTGGTAACGCACCAGCAGGCCACCCACACACAGCACGGGCAACATGGTGACGACACCCAGCACCAGCAGACGATGCGCCAGCCGCCCCTGACGAAAACGGATCATTCCGCCACGTCTCCACCGAGATCATTGGGGTCAACCAGCTGAAAGCCGCGCCCGCGTACCGTCAACAACATGGGCACACCCAGCTTGCGCCGGATTCGGCTGATGAGCACATCGAGGGCATTGGAATCAGGATTGGCGTCACGCTCGTAAACATGCTCGGAAATGTCGGCACGACTGAGCACCACGCCCGGCTGATGAATGAGGCAGGCCAGGATGCGCTCCTCATGCGCCGTCAGCTCCAGACGACGACCATTGAGCGAAAAACGCCCCTGGTTGGTATCGTATTCCAGAGGGCCCACACGCAGCACCGGATCGGCATGACCATGCGCACGGCGGACCAGGGCACGCAGCCGCAACACGACTTCCTCGTGCATGAAGGGCTTGGTCAGGTAATCATCGGCTCCGGCACCAAAACCGGCCAGCTTGTCGCTCCAGCGACTTCTGCCGGTGAGCACCAGCACAGGGAAATTGTGGCCCTGCTCGCGCCACTGCTTCAGCACCGTGATGCCGTCCATGCCGGGCAGGCCCAGATCGAGCACTGCGGCGTCATAGCTCTCGGTGCCACCCAGAAAGGAGGCTTCATTGCCATCGGAGGCCGTTTCGACCACCATGCCGGCTTCCTTCAGCACAATGGCCAGACTGGCTGCCAGCTCGGCATCATCTTCGACGATCAGGACACGCATATCATTTCTCCCCAACTTCATCATCGTTCAAGACACGCGACGTGACCGGGTCGATGGAAAAATCGACCAGCCTGCCATCAGGGAATTGCATGTCCACCTCATAGAGAAGTCGTCCGTCCTTGTCGTATTTCATCTCGGCTTCGAGCACCGACCCGGAATGCTGGCGCAGCAGCTTGTTGACCACCTCGTCCATCGGCCGCACCCCATCAAAGGCAAGCATTGCGTTGCCACCGGAAATCAGCTTGCCGGTATAGGCATCGGCCAGAGCCCGCTCGACGAGACCGTCGTCACGCAGGATGAGGAAGATGTAATACGCCTTGTCGACACGCACATGCTCAAGATCGATGTCAATCAGACGGCCAGGATATTTTCCGAGAACCTCTTTCAGGATCGGGCGCATGTCGGTCAGGTCCCGCTGGAAAGCGGCGCCCACCTGCTCACCCGTCATCGCATCGAAATTGAGAACGCGCCGATGCCCCTTCGTGTCGAGCAGGCGTACTTCATAAACATGTCGCCCTTCGCTATCCTGCTCAAGCTCGACATCAAGAATCTCGCCGGCATGACGCGAACGAACACCCGCCAGCACTTCGGCGAGCGGTTTGAATTTGCCGGCCAGCACACCACGACGGACTTCGTCGTGGTCGGCAGCCAGCGTGGAAGAGCCCAACAGCAAGAGGGCAAGGGTGCAGACAAAGGTCTTCATGATGCAGGCATCCTATCCGAACTGCCCTGAACAGGAAGTGAACACCACTCTCACCCCCCGTTCATGGTTACTGCGCCATAATCGCATCAAACGCAATACAGGAAAACCCGCCAGTCCTCCTCTGGCACCCGGACACCACATCCCACCGGAAACCGGGTCATACATTTCCCTTCTTCTCAAACCCTTTGCGATGACTTCCACGGCATCAAACAGGCCCCGTATCGCGCTCTACTCCCATGACACGATGGGGCTCGGGCACATCCGGCGCAACACCCTGCTCGCTCAGACTCTGGTAAAGGCGCCGCTTTCGGCCGACGTGCTGCTGATCTCCGGCATCCGGGAATCAGGAGCCTTCGCGCTGCCTGCGGGCATCGACAGCATCACGCTGCCCGCCTACCGCAAGCTGTCCGACGGCACCTACCGTTCCCGGTCGCTAGATATCGAACTGTCACGTCTCGTCGCATTGCGCAGCAACACCATCGAGGCCGCACTGCACGCATGGGACCCCGACCTGCTCGTCATCGACAACGTGCCACGCGGCGCACTGTCCGAGCTGGATGCAAGCCTGCGCAGCCTGAAGGCACGCGGCAACACGCGCATCGTGCTGGGGCTGCGTGACATCATCGACACACCCGACGTTGTGGCCCGTCAGTGGCAAAAACTCGACACCTTCGACACGTTGCAACAATTTTTTGATGCCATCTGGGTGTACGGCGACACGCGCGTGCAGAACACGGCCGAAGTCTACGGTCTGAACACGCTCGACGTACCCGTCACGCATGTCGGCTACCTCGACCCGTCGCTGCGCACCACGGCACAGAACGCCACCTCCCCCATGCCCGAGGGCGTTCCCTATGCACTGTGCATGATGGGCGGCGGACAGGACGGCCAGGCCATCGCCGAGGCATTCGCACAGTCGACCCTGCCCGCCGGCTGGCAAGGTGTCATCCTGACCGGCTCCCTCATGCCCGAAGACACCCGCAGACGGCTGCAGGATCTGGTCAGCAATCGCGCCGACATGCGCATCATCGAATTCCTCAGCGAACCCCTGGAACTGATCCGCCAGGCCCGCGCCGTCGTCGGCATGGCCGGCTACAACAGCACGATGGAAGTGCTGGCACTCGACAAGCAGGTGTTGCTGGTGCCGCGCGTCATTCCCCGCGAGGAACAGTGGCTGCGTGCCAACAGGCTCTCCGCACTGGGGCTGGTCGACTGCATCCATCCCGATGAACTGACCCCTGCCCTCATCAGCGAATGGCTGGCAAAGCCGCCCCTTCCCCGCCTGCATCATCAGGATGTCCTCGATTTCAGCGGCCTCGACCGCGTTGCCCTGCAAGCAGCCGAACTGCTTGCCACCCCTGCCAGGAGAACAACCCATGTCGGTCAGTGAGTCCGCACCGTCGGTAGGCTACGTACTCAAGCGCTACCCCCGGTTTTCCGAAACCTTTGTCGTCAACGAGATTCTTGCCCTCGAAGCAACCGGCGTTTCCGTCGAGATATTTGCACTGGGCCCCGTGGAAGAAACGCACTTCCAGGAGGCAATCTCACGCGTGCGTGCGCCCGTTCGCCGCATTCGCCACCAGTTCCATGACCGCGAGCTGTTCTGGCAACTGTTGCAGGAAAGCCACCAGGCCCTGCCGGGCTTCCGGCAGAACGTTGCGCAGATCTTCGAGCATGACCAGACCACCGCCGGTCAGGCGCTGGTGCTGGCCAGAAAGGCACTTGCCGCCGGCCTGAAGCACCTGCATGCCCATTTCGGCACGCAGGCCGCCACGGTCGCCCGCCTCGCTGCCCTCTTTGCCGGCATCCATTACAGCTTCACCGCGCACGCCAAGGACATCTATCACCAGTATGACGAACCCGTGAATCTTGATGAAAAGATTCGTGACTCGGCGTTCACTGTCACGGTGTCGGACTACAACCTGGCACACCTGCGTCAGCACCACGGCGCACGAGCCGACAACACCCATCGCATCTACAACGGTCTCGATCTTTCCACCTTCACCTACCAGGCACCGGAAACCCGCCCGCCCCACATCGTTGGCGTTGGCCGTCTCGTCGAGAAGAAGGGCTTTCCCTTCCTCATCGAGGCGATGGGCATCCTGCGTGACCGGGGCATTGCCTGCCACTGCACGCTGGTGGGAGCCGGCCCGCAGCGCGCACTCCTCGAAGAACGCATCAACAGCCTGAACCTGCAGGACCGGGTGCAGCTGCCCGGCGTGAAGACCCAGCCGCAGGTCATCGACCTGTTGCGCAATGCCGCCATGATGGTTGCGCCCTGCATCATCAGCCAGGGCGGCGACCGCGACGGTCTGCCCACCATCCTCGTCGAGGCAATGGCGCTGGGTGTGCCCTGCATTTCCACCCGCGTGGTCGGCATTCCCGAACTCATCCGCGATCAGGACACCGGACTGTGCGTCGAGCCCGAATCTGCCGGGCAGCTCGCCGATGCCATCGCCGACCTGCTGGCCCATCCCGACAAGGGGCTGCGTCTGGCCCGCAACGCCCGGCAACTCATCGAGCAGGAATACGACGCGCGCAAGAACACCCAGCTCCTGCGTTCGATGTTCGAGGACAGCATTGCCCGGCTCGACGCAAAGGCCCGCACGCAGGATGCCCAGCCATCGGGCGCCCTTCCCCACGGCGGCGACACGGTCGTGCGCCCGGATGGGATGCCGTCACAACCCGCAGCCAACCGGCCCGATATTCCCCGACAAGCAAGCTGACCCCCGACTCCCCCATGAAAAACATCGCCTATGTCTGCGCCGATGCCGGCATTCCGGTCTTCGGCACGAAGGGTGCGTCCATCCACGTGCAGTCCATCGTTCGCGCCCTCATCAAGCAGGGACACCGCGTGACCCTGTTTGCCTCCCGCTTCGACGGCCCGGTGCCACCGGGCCTGGACACGGTATGCTGCGTTCCCCTGCCCGCCATCCCGAAGGGCATGGCAGAAGAACGCGCAATGGCCTGTCTGCGAAGCAATGACGACACCTGTCGGCTGCTCGATGCACACGGCCCCTTCGATCTCGTCTACGAACGCTATTCGCTGTGGAGTGACGCCGGCATGCGCTGGGCAGACGCGCAGGGCGTGCCCGGCCTGCTCGAAGTGAACGCCCCGCTCATCGACGAGCAGCGCACGCACCGCACCCTGGTCATGCCCGAGAAGGCAGAAGAAATCGCCCGCTCGGTGTTCAACCTGGCAACGGCACTGCTGCCCGTCTCCCCGGCCGTTGGAGCCTATCTCGAAGGCTGGACGGGCGACAGCTCCCGCATCCACGTCATCGCCAATGGGGTCGATCCTGATCGCTTCGCGCATTGCGCGACCGATCGGGCACAGCAGGGGCTCGAAGGCAGGACCTGCGTGGTCGGCTTTGTCGGAACCCTGAAACCCTGGCATGGCCTGCCGCTGCTGGTGGATGCCTTTGCCCTGCTGCATCGGCAACGCCCCGAGGCACGCCTGCTGGTGGTGGGCGACGGCCCCTGCCGTACCGAAATCGAGGAATCGCTGGCACAACGGAAGCTGAGCGACTACTGCCACTTCAGCGGTGCGGTGCAGGCCGATGACGTGCCCGACCTGCTGACGCAGATGGACATTGCCACCGCACCCTATCCGTCGCAACAGGATTTCTACTTTTCGCCGCTGAAGATCTACGAATATCTTGCCGCCGAGCTTCCGGTCGTCACCACCCGTGTCGGACATCTCGACAGCGTGGTGATGGATGGCGTGGATGGCATGCTGGTGGCACCCGACGACCCGCAGGCGCTGGCCGATGCCCTGATGCAACTGGTGGACGACCCCGCCCGGCGCAGGCAGATGGGCCATGCCGGCCGGGAACGCATCATCGCCGGCCACAGCTGGGATGCCGTCGTCGAACGCTTCCTGTCCATTGCCGATCAGGCAAAAAAGCAGCACTGATGATCGTGCCCGGGCACCGATATCCACACGCGGCATGCGGTGCCCTCCTGCCCCCTCAACCCTGGCTGTTTCCATTTCCCCCTATCGTCCATGCCCCGGAATAAACCGCCCTCTCCCGTCGCACGTGTCCTGAAGCGTTTCCGCCCCTACCTGAAGGGACAGGGAGCCCTGATGACCGGATCGCTGCTGGCCCTGCTGGCGAGCACCCTGATGCGGTTGCTGGAGCCCTGGCCGCTGGCGCTCGTCGTCGATCATGTGCTGGAAACAGGCCAGCAGGCCGCCAGGGAACTTCCCTTTGGCCTTACGGCACTCGAACTGATCTGGTTCAGTGCCGGCGCCATCATCGTCACGGCGGCACTGCGGGCATTCACAGGTTATCTGTCAACCGTGGGCTTTGCCCGCATCGGCAACGAAGTCATCAGCAAGGTGCGCAATGCGCTCTACGTGAAGCTGCTGAGCCTGTCGATGTCCTTCCACCAGCGCCACCGCAGCGGCGATCTGGCCCTGCGGCTCATCAATGACATCGGACACCTGCGGGAAGTGACGGTCTCGGCACTGCTGCCGATGCTGGCCAACATCTTCATCCTGGTGGGGATGTTTGCCGTGATGTTCGTGCTGAACTGGGAACTGGCGCTGTACTCGCTGATTCCGCTGCCGTTCATGTGGTTTTCGGCAAAGCGCAGCAGCCGCATGATCCACGAGGCCAGCCGCAGGCAGCGCACCCGCGAAGGCACACTCGCTGCGGCCGCCACCGAGTCGATGTCGGCCATCCGTACCGTCCAGTCGCTGGCCCTCGAAGAAGGCTTTTCCCGCACCTTCCGTGGCAGCGAAGGCCAGGCTGTCACTGCCGACATGAGCACCAAGAAGCTGGCTGCCGGGCTGGAACGCTCGATCGACCTGCTGGTGGCCGTGGCCACGGCGCTGGTGCTGTGGAAGGGCGCGATGCAGGTCATGGGTGGCAAGCTCAGTGCCGGCGATCTGGTCGTCTTCATTTCCTACCTGAAGAACTCGATGCGCCCAGTGCGCGAATATGCCAAGTATGCAGGTCGCCTCTCGAAGGCGCTGGCATCAGGTGAACGGGTGGCCAACATCCTCGAAGAAACACCGGAAATCGTCGACTCCGACCTTGCCCTGCCAGCCCCTCCGTTCAAGGGACGGCTGAAGTTCACCGACATCCATTTCTCTTATGGGAAAGACACGCGGCCCGTGTTCCGGGGGCTGAACCTGGAACTGGCACCCGGCGAGCATGTTGCGCTGGTCGGGCCCTCCGGCATCGGCAAGTCCACGCTGTCCCTGCTGCTGCTGCGTCTGTACGAACCGCAGCAGGGGCAGATCCTGATCGACGGCCAGGACATCCGCAACTGGACGCTGGCCACGATGCGCCCGCAGATCGGCCTGCTGCCGCAGGACGCCCTGATGTTTGCCGCCAGCATCCGCGAGAACCTGGCCTGCGCGGCCGGCCGGGAGGTCAGCGACGAGGAAATCCGCGCGGCCGCCCGCATGGCCAATGCCGAGGCATTCATCGACGCCCTGCCCGAAGGCTTCGACACGGTCATCGGCGAGCGTGGCTCCACGCTGTCCGGCGGCCAGCGCCAGCGACTGGCCATCGCCCGTGTGGCGCTGCGTCAATGCCCGATCCTCGTGCTGGACGAGCCCACTACCGGTCTCGACCGCCAGAGCGAGGCCGTGGTGCGCGAGGCCATCGAACAGATCATCGAGGGCCGCACCACCCTGATGATTACCCACGACCTCGATCTGGCTGCACGGGCCGACCGGATCGTCTTCATCCATGAAGGCCGCATTGCCGAAAGCGGCTCGCACGACCAGCTGCTGGCCCGCGGCGGCCACTATGCCGGCCTCTGGCAGTTGCACCGCCAGGCCACCGGCAACGCCGAAACGCCGGGGGAGGCCGACAGCCATGCCGGTTGATGTGGGCCATGACGCGCCTGCCTTCAGCCATGACCGGGACGCGGCCGAACAGGATCTCGTCCGCCGCGACCCCGGCCTTCCCGGCCTGCCCCTGCTGCTCGACGACACGGCTCTCACGACCCGGCTCCGGCTGCTGGCACCAGAGGCCGGCATCGCTTCGGTGAAGGCAGGCTATCTGCGCTACAAACCGGGGCGCAGCTGCCTGGCGCGCATCATGGTGCGGCAGGAAAACGGGCGGAAAATTCCGGGGTATGTCCACCTGTTTTCGGCGAACAGCCCCGACTGGGACTGGCAACGCCGCCGGATCGACAAGCGCTTCCGAGCAGGCACAGGCCTGTCGGCCCATGCAGACGAAACAACGTGGCTGCAAGTTGCCCACATCGAGCATGACCGCCGCATCAGTGCCATGCACGCGCTGCTGCGTGAAGCCGAAGGCGCCGGCTCCGGCTGGCGGATGCCTGTAGTGCCCTCGGCGGGCCATGCCCATCTGATGCCGCTGCGCCTCTCCCCTGCGCTGAGCGCGCTGGGCGCTGATGCCGGCTGGCCCGAGGAGACGGTGCTGCCCTGCCTCCCGCTGCGCTACAAGCCCGAGCGGCGTTTCATCGGCCAGCTGCTGCGCCCTGACAGCTCGGCGGCAGTGCTGATCCGGGCCTGCACCCCGGATGATTTTGCGGCCACAGAGCGCGGTGCCATGATCGCCGCCGCACTGGGCGGGCAAAGCCTGCTGTGCAGCGATTCCACACATCACCTGATCGCAAGCCGCTGGCTGGAAGGATATAGCCTCGACCCGGCAGGCGCCGGAGGGTGGCCAGATGCGCCGGTTCTCTCACAGGTCGCAGCCACCGTGCGGCGGCTTCATCAGGCCGAAGCTCCCATGCCGCTGCCCGCATACCGGCCACAGGACCACACGCAGGCCATCGCACGGGCTGCCGATGCCTGCGGCCTGCTCTGCCCGGCGTTGCAGGCCGAGGTGCAGGCGCTGCGCGGACAACTGGATGCAGCCCTCTGCCAGGACGAAGCCGAGGCAGGCGCACGGGCAACGCTGACTCATGGCGATCTCTCTCTCGAACAGATCATTCGCAGCCCTGACGGCGAACTGCACCTGATCGACTGGGACAATGCCGCACACGGCGATCCCCTCGGTGATCTGGGGTCGCTCCTCGCCCGGCTGATCATGCAGTCTCTCGACCTGCCAGCCGCGCAACGTCCCGCCCCCCTTGAACTTGTGGATGCCTTCTCCACCGACTACGACGCCGGACTGTCGGCCCGGGAGCGCCGAAGCATCGGCATCTACACCGCAGGCCATCTGCTTCGCCTGATGCCCGAGGGCTTTCGCATCCGCCGTGCCGACTGGCCGGCCCGGATGCAAGCCCTGCTGAAAACAGCACAGGACATCACCCAACGACTCACCTCCTCCCGATGACCAAGGCCGCCTCCCTTCCCCCCGGCAGCGAACCGAAAACTGCCCGTGCAGCAACCTCGACCCTGCCAGTGGATTTGCGCCAGCCCCCCGGCGCGGCAGTCTCCAGCCCGCCCGAACTGCCGGGCCATGCTGACGACATCGACACCATGCAACCGCTGCTGCGGGCCGCGCTACCCGCCGAAGCGCGTGATGCCCGCCTGGTGGAGATCCGCTGCCTGCGCCACAAGCCAGGCAAACGGGCGCTCCTGCAGTACCGGTTGCAACAGGCAGGCCATCCCGATCTGCTGCTCATCGGCAAGCTGCGCTTCAAGGGCGCAGACCGCCACGGCTTCGAGGTGCAGCGGGCTCTGTACGCGCAGGGTTTCGACATGCCCGGACTATCGGTTCCCGAAGCACTGACCCTGCTGCCCGAGCAGCGGCTGTGGCTGCAACGTCAGGTGCCCGGCACGATGGCGACCAGCCTGCTGCGCCCCGGCAGTGATGTGGCGCTGGCCACGCGCATCGGCCAGGCCATTGCCTCGCTGCACAGGGCCGGCGTTCCCACGGCCAAACGCTGGACGCTGGCAGACGAGATGACGATGCTGGAAGACCGTCTGCTGCGGGCAGCCAGCCTCCGGCCGGGGCTTGCCACGGAGATTTTCGCGGTACTCGACGGCTGCACGCGACTCGCCGCCAGGCTGCCGGCCAATCCCTTCTGCGGCATTCACCGCGACTGCTATTCCGACCAGATCCTCGTCGATGGCGACACGCTCTGCTGGCTGGACCTCGATCTGTACTGCGAGGGAGACCCGGCGCTGGACGCGGGCAATTTCATTGCCCACCTCACCGAAAGCGCCTTCCGTCATCAGCAAGACCCACTGGCAATGCAGGCGCACGAACATGCCGTGCAGGCAGCGTTCATCGAACACGGCACGCACCGCATCCCCACGGAATCCGTCGCCGCATGGACCACACTGTCCCTGGCGCGGCACGTCTTTCTCAGCACGCAGTTTCCCGATCGGCACCACACCACCGAAGCGCTGATCGCCCATTGCCTGACACGGTTGTCAGCCTTTTGACCTCAAGACACCCGTTCAAGGCACATTATCATCGGTACGCGAAGAACGTGGCCGATGCCCACCCCGTTGCCGATGCGTGACACGCCCTCCCTGTGCGCCCGCGCTCCGGCCAATGCCCCTCTGGCAACCTTCACATGGAGAGACCCATGACCGTTAGACCACCTCATGAGCCCCGCCTGACAGCCAGGCAAGCGCCTGCCCATTCGGGCCACCGGGTATCCCCGCTGAAAGTGGCAACCAGCGTGGCCCTGCTGGGCACCGCCCTGCTCGGCACATCCGCCCTGGCGCAGCAAAAGGACGTGCAGCCCGGACTGCACATCAAGCCTCACCTCGAACTGGAAGCAGAGTTCCGTCGCAACCGTCGCCTCGAATCGGGTGACATCCGCCAGGACGTGACCCTCTCGCCGATGGGCATCGTCGCGCTGCGCTGGCAGAGCGAGGGGCGCTGGGCTCTGGTGAATGAAACCGAGCTGCGCGTCGATCACGAGCACGAAACCGAGGATGGCAACAACAGCCACGGCCTGCTGAAGATCAACCAGCTCTACGCGGAAGGCAACTATGCCGAGTACGACACGCTGCTGCGCATCGGCCGCTGGGATGTGGAGGATGAACGCAAGTTCATGTTCGACCAGGAGCTGGATGGTGTCTGGGCAAACCATGAGCGCGGCCCGTGGGAATTTCAGGCTTTTCTTGGTCGTGAAAACCACTGGAACCGCGACCTGCTGGACAGCGACTCCAAGGGCGACGGACAGAACTACTTCGGTTTCGTGGCCGACTACGAGCTGGCAAAGCGCCGCCACATTACCCTGAACGGCGTGGTGCGCCGCAACGGCGAAGACAACGTGCGGATGAACCACCTCAGCATCGGTGGTTACGCCACGCCGAAGGACGATTCCCTGCGGCACTGGGCCGTGCTGAGCCTTTCCCAGGGTCATCTGGGCGGCGACAAGTACAGCGGCCAGGCCATCGACCTGGGCGCCACGCTGCGCATTTCGCCGCACGAGATGAAGCCCCGCCTCACCATCGGCTACGCCTGGGGTAGCGGCCACGGCAGCAACGACAGCGGCACCAACGGCACCCACCTGCAGACCGGCCTGCACGACAACGAATCGAATTTCGGCGGTCAGGCCGATTTCGATAACTACGGCGTGGTGCTTGACCCCGACCTGAGCAACATCCACATCATCACCGCGGGCATCGGCATCAATCCTGACAAGCAGACCTCGTGGGATCTGGTCTACCACTACTACCGTCAGGACAAGACTGCCGCGCTGAGCTACACCGACATGCGCCAGCGCTTTGACGATGAAAGCGCCCGCGCCATCGGCCACGGGCTCGATCTGGTCTGGGGATGGCGTCCGGACAACCGCTGGCGCTTCAAGGCCGCCGTCGGCATGTTCGAGCCGAACGAGCGCTTCCGCGACAGCAACAGGGCCGGAGCCGGCAGCGCAAAGACCGCCTTCAAGGGCTGGCTGGAGGTCAGGTATTACTTCGATGCCATCACGAAGCGCTGATACCTGAGCAACACTGCGGGGCGGCCGGCATGGTGCTCCGCCACAGAGGGCGCAGGATTCTGCGCCCTGTTTCCATCCATTCCCGGCCCCCGTGCCGGACTCAGGCCCCGCGCAAGAAAGGCATCTGGGGTGCCATGCGGGCAGGCAAGCGAAACCACCATGAAAAAAGCTGCGCCAGGCGCAGCTTTTTTCATGAGCGCCCCCCCCCGCTGTGAGGGGGAATCACATCATCAGGCCGCCTGTTGCGGCTCCTTCTTCTTGAACACCGTGTGACGCAGCACCTCGATGACCGCAGGCAGGGCCGGCACGATGATCATCGCCAGCGTGACCCACGAGAAATTGGCCTGCACCCACGGCGTATTGCCGATGAGGTAGCCCAGGCCGGTGAGGCTGACCACCCAGATGATGCCGCCGACGATGTTGTAGGTGGCAAACTTGGAATAGGTCATCTGGGCCACACCACCCACAAAGGGCGCAAAGGTACGGATGAAAGGCATGAAACGCGCCACGATGATGGTGACACCGCCGTGCTTTTCATAGAAGGCATGAGTGCGCTCGAAGGCCGCCTTGTTGAAGAAGCGACTGTCTTCCCACTGGAATACCTTCGGCCCAAAATATCTGCCGACAGAATAGTTGACGGCATCGCCCAGAATGGCGGCAATGGTGAGGAGCAGCATCAGCAGGCCCAGATCCAGCCCGCCGACGGCGGCGATGGCACCCGCGACGAACAGCAGCGAATCGCCCGGCAGGAATGGCATCACCACCAGCCCGGTTTCAACGAAGATGATGGCAAACATCAGGGCGTAGACCCAGGGGCCGTAGTCCTGCACCACGGCGGCCAGATGCTTGTCGAGATGCAGGAAGATGTCGATGAGGGTAGCGAAGTCCATTGCTATGCGAAATGAAGCCGGCACACGATTGCCGGTGGAAACATCAGAGGAGGAGAAGCGGCGCACGAATGCGCCGCAAACGGGAGCGCTGCGTTCTGAACAGAAGCGGGGGCAGCCGTGAGAGCCGCCATGAACCAGCCCGGCAGATGGCTCATGGGATCTGCGCAGGCCGGGCGGACGCGGGCAGTGCCACACCCACAGGCAGGGCCAATCCCCTTGAAACGCAAACCGCCAAGTTTACCCGAGCCATCCCCTTTGAAGCGTGAAACCCTGTATCACTGCGCATCCTGTCACATCACGGACGCCCCCTGCTCCGTCATCGACCCTCCCTATAATGGCGCTGACGACATCCCGACCGCCCTGCTGCCTCCCCACCTGCATGTCCGACCCGACCCAACAGTTTCCGCTGCCGGCTGCCAGCCCGAACGGTTCCCCCGACGGCCCGCGGCCGATCGCCCTGCTTTCCGATGTGCTCATCAGCCAGATTGCCGCCGGCGAGGTCATCGAGCGCCCGGCTTCGGCCATCAAGGAGCTGATGGAGAACGCGCTGGATGCGGGCGCCACGCAGATCGAGGTGCGCCTTGATGATGGCGGCCTGCGGCGGATGCAGGTGACGGACAATGGCCGGGGCATCGCCCGCGAGCAGCTGCCACTGGCACTGGCCCGGCATGCCACCAGCAAGATCAGCTCGCTGGCCGATCTGGAACGGGTGGGCACGATGGGCTTCCGTGGCGAGGCGCTGGCCTCGATTGCCTCGGTGGCGCGCATGAGCGTGGCCAGCCGTCCGCTGGGCGCCGAGCACGGCTGGAAGGTGGAAGTGCAGCCCGGCCAGGCCATGCCGGAACCCGAGCCCGTTGCCATCGCCCCCGGCACGGTCATCGAGGTCATCGACCTGTTTTCGGCCACGCCGGCACGGCGCAAGTTTCTGAAGTCTCCCGCCAGCGAGGCCGCCTACTGCCTGGAAGCCATCCGCCGCATTGCACTGGCCAATCCCGAGGTGCAGTTCATCGTCCACCAGGACGGCCGCGAAGTGCGCCGCTGGCCGGCCAGCAGCATCGGGCACCGCATCGGCGCCCTGCTGGGCGAGGCACAGCGTCTGCTGCCGCTGAGTACCGAAGCAGGCCCGCTGCGCATCGACGGCATGCTGGGCGAACCGGATGCGGCCCGCGCACGCGCCGACCGGCAATACCTGTTCGTGAACGGCCGCTTCGTGAAGGACCGGATGCTGGCGCAAGCCGTGCGCCAGGCCTACCGCGACCGCCTGCACGGTGAGCGTTATCCGGTTTTCGCGCTCTTTCTGCACATCGACCCGATGCTGGTAGATGTGAACGTGCACCCGGCCAAGACCGAGGTGCGCTTCCGTGACCCGCAGGCGGTGCGCTCGCTGCTCTTTCATGCCGTGGAAAACACGCTGCGCGACAGCATGCCCGCAGCCCATGCGGCGGCGGCACGCACCATCAGCCTGCAGGAAAGCGGCGGCGATCAGGCACGCGGACGCATCGGTGTTGCCCCGGCGGCCGAACCCGGCGACAGCCCTCTGGCAGGGCGCGCAACACACGCACCGGCGGGCATGCCGCATCGCAGCAACAGCACCTACACGGCCCCCGCAGCGCATGCAGCCCCGAATCGTCATCCGGCGCAGTCCCTGCGCCATGATGAAGCCCACACGCGCAATGAGAAGGCCGCACAGGAAGCGAGCCTCAGCTTTCAGGCACCGCGCCCCCCCGAAATGCCCGACTGGCAGCAGCA
>JAUNHU010000038.1:20129-26336 GCA_030523825.1 Lautropia sp.
CTGGCACAGTTGCACGGCATTTATCTTTTGTCCCAGACAGCCGACGGGCTCATCATCGTCGACATCCATGCAGCGCACGAGCGGATCACGCTGGAGCGGATGCGCAGAGCGCGGCGCGAGCACAAGCTGGTGTCGCAACCGCTGCTGATTCCTGCCGTGTTTGAAGCCACCGACATGGATGTGGCGGTAGTGGCCGACGATGGCGCTGCGCTGGCCGAGCTGGGCATGGAAATGGAGGTGCGCTCGCCCGACACGATTGCGGTGCTGAGCGTGCCGGCACTGCTGTCGCGTGCCGACCCCGAGCGGCTGGCCCGTGACGTGCTGGCTGCCTGGCAGGCCCCTGCCCGCCATGATGCCGTGGCAAAACGCCTCGACCGGATGCTGTCGACGATGGCCTGCCACGGTTCGGTACGCGCCAACCGGGCATTGACCATTGCCGAAATGAACGCGCTGCTGCGCGACATGGAGGCCACGCCGGATGCCGATTTCTGCAATCACGGCCGGCCCACCTGGTTCCGCCTGACGATGGCCGAGCTGGACAAGTGGTTCATGCGCGGGCAATGAGGAGGAGCGAACACGCATGCGCGCCCTGATGATCCTCGGCCCGACGGCCTCGGGCAAGACCGCGCTCGCCCTGAGCATGGCGAAGCAGATGCCCGTGGAAATCATCAGTGTCGATTCGGCCCTGGTGTATCGGGGCATGGATATCGGCACGGCCAAACCCACGGCAGACGAACGTGCGCAGGTGCCGCATCACCTGATCGACATCCGCGACCCACACGAAGCCTACAGCGCCGCGGAATTCTGCGACGACACCTGGCCGCTGATCGACGCCATTCGCGCCCGTGGCAGACTGCCACTGCTGGTGGGCGGCACGATGCTGTACGCCCGCACGCTGCTGCAACCGATGGACGATCTGCCCGGGGCAGATCCAGCCATTCGCGCACGTATTGATGACGAGGCAGCCCGGCATGGCTGGCCGCATCTGCACCAGCGCCTGGCCACGCTGGATGCCGTCACCGCCGCACGACTGCCGCCCAACGATTCGCAGCGCATTCAGCGCGCACTGGAAATCATCGAGATCACCGGCAAACCATTGTCCGAACTGCATGCAGGCATCCGCCCGCAGGCGCACCCCGACCTGCGCATCATCAGTCTGGAGCCGAGCGAGCGCAGCGTGCTGCACCAGCGCATCGAACAGCGCTTTCAGCAGATGCTGGACAACGGTTTCATCGACGAGGTGAAGGCGCTGCGGGCACGACCGGAACTGCACGCCGAGTTGCCGAGCATGCGCGCCGTGGGCTACCGGCAGGTGTGGGAGATGCTGGATGGCAGGCGTGAGCCCGACACGCTGAAGGAGGCCGGCGTGGTGGCTACCCGGCAACTGGCAAAACGGCAGATCACCTGGCTGCGCTCACTGCCGGTGGATCTGCGGCTGGATTGTCTTGATACCGACAATCTTTTGCCGGCCACGCTGGATTTTCTGTCAGACCGGGAGTGCCGCGACAGGCCGGTCGGAAACCTGCTGCCCCGGTGACAGCACCAGCCGCACCTTCAGCCCCTGCGGGAAACGGGTGGCATCGAGCAATTGCAGTTCGGCATTCATCCGCTGAGCGATGACCCGCACGATGGACAGCCCCAGCCCGGAGCCGGTCTGGCCAGTGCCCAGTACGCGATAAAAGGGATCGAGCACACGCTCGCGCTCGGATGCGGGAATGCCAATGCCACTGTCCTCGATTTCCAGCACGACCCGGTCGCCATCCTTTCGGACATCCATGTCTACCTGACCACCTGCCGGCGTGTAGCGGATGGCATTGTCGAGCAGGTTGCGCACCAGCGTCGTCAGCTCGTCCTCGCGTGCCATGATGCTCACGTCCTCGCCATCCAGCATGCCCACGTCCAGCCCCTTGGCATCGGCCAGCGGCAGCAGGTCTGCCAGCACGCGGCGATAGAGGGCGCGCACATCCACCTGCTTCAGGGGCGCACGCTGCCCTGCCCCCTGATCCTGACTGCGCGCCAGACTGAGCAGCTGATCGAGCAGATTGCGGCCACGCTCGATGCCTTCGCGCAATGTTGCAAGCCGCTCCCGGCCCTCGTCCGGCAGTGGCACGGCGGCCAGCCTTTCGGCCTGCAGGGAAAGCGCCGTCAGCGGCGAACGCAATTCATGCGCCGCATCGGCCACGAAGCGGCGCTGCATCGCCATCGACTCGTCGACACGCCCGAGCAGGCGGTTGATGGCATGCACGAAGGGGCTGACCTCCGAGGGCAGATCGGTGTCGGCCACCGGATGCAGCTGATCTTCGCGCCGCGCATCCACTTCCGAGGCCACACGTGCCAGCGGCCGGAACATGCGGTTGATGAGCCATACCACCAGGGCCAGCAACAACGGCAACAGCGGCAGCATCGGCATCAGCGTGCTGAAGGCGGTTGCCTGCGCAATCTCCTCACGAAACTCGGTTTCCTGCGAAACGGCGAAACGCAGGCCATTTTCGGCGGTATCCACCAGCACGCGATATGAATTTCCGGCGAGCATGAGCGTGTGCAGCCCGTCACGCAGGTCGGCCGGCAATGGCAGCCCGTCTTCCTCGTCGATCTCGTTTGGATCGTCATCGCTGTCCCTGTTCCGGGGCGCGCCGGACGCGGCATTTCCCTTCGGGGCGTTTTCCTTTGAAACGCTTTCCTTCGAGACACGCGGCAAGGGCTGCAACACGAGCGGTGCATCGAAATCGCGGTCGTCGTGCAGTTCATCGTTCAGCTCACGCAACGACTCATCGTTCATGGGCAGGTTGCTGACCATCGCCGCCGTCTGGCGCAGAATGTCGTCCTGCCATTCGTTGGCCTCGTCATACACAGCATGAAATGCCATGCCGGCCGCCAGCAGTGCCAGCAGCGTGAGCGCCAGCGACAGCCACCAGGCCAGCCGGAAACGGATCGACTGTCTCAGCCGCGTCTTGACACCATCCATCCTGCACCCCGCACATTCTTGATGGCATCACGCCCCAGTTTCTTTCGCAAGCCGTGAATGAGGAATTCGATGGCGTTGCTTTCCACTTCCTCACCCCAGCCATAGACACGGTCTTCGAGATCGGCACGCGACAGGATGGCCCCGGGGCGCGTCATCAGCGCGTGCATCAGCGCAAATTCGCGGTTGGACAATTGCACGGGCGGCAGATCGGTGGGGGTTGCCTGCCGCGTGGCCGGGTCCAGCGTGAGATGCGCGCTGACCAGCAACGGCTGCGCCTGTCCGTCCCGCCGGCGCGACACGGCACGCATGCGCGCCAGCAGTTCCGACATCTCGAAAGGCTTGATGACGTAGTCATCGGCGCCGCCGTCCAGTCCGCGAATGCGGTCTTCCAGCGCATCGCGCGCCGTCATGATGACGATGGGCAGCATCTGGCCGGATGCGCGCACGCTCTGCAGCACATCGAGACCATCGCGCCCGGGCAGCCCCAGATCGAGCAGCATCAGGTCGTAGTGCTGCGTTTGCAGCGAGGTCAGCGCCAGCTGGCCGTTCTTCACCCAGTCGGCCGCATGGGAGGCGTCCTTCAGCGCCGCCTGCACGGCACTGCCGATCATCTCGTCATCTTCCACCAGCAGCACGCGCATCACGGCTTACTCAATAGGGAAAACATCAACAAAACAGGCCAGGGAGTTCGGATCAGGCGCATGACGCACGCAAGAAATCCCTCGAGCAATGGTCTCAGAATCCAGCCAGCCGGGAAACCAGCAGAGCCGAAAACTCATGGCCGTCTGCACGGCACAAAAAATCGCGCTGCATGTGCCCCGCTGAGGTTGATCTCGCGGAGTCAGATGCAGCGCATGTCCTGTCACCGGGACGTGCCGGAAGGTGAACTTCACGGAACGCCCGGAGCATCCAGATCAGTCGTCGTGATCTTCGCGGCTGTCCAGCACCTTGCCGTCAACAGCATCGACGACCACATCGTAAACCCGGTTGTCGGGCGCCACCACCGAGACATCGAAGTGGACACGGCCGCCGTCACGGTCAAGATCGGCATCGACAGCCTTGCTGCCGGAATGATGCTTCTGTGCGGCTTCGATGGCCTGGATGATGCTGATCTTTGCCTCGGGCAGATCACGGGCATCTTCGTGGATGCGGCCGTTGGACTGGGCCAGCGCCGAACCACTGACAGCAGCCAGCGAGGCGGCCAGGGCAAGGGCGAGAGAGGTTTTGCGGTTCATGGACAAACTCCTGATGCTGAGAAGGGATGGAGAAATACCGTACAGTTCTGCAGGAAAACCGGCAACGAGTCATGGACACGACAAATTTGCGGGCTTCTGGCAACATCCTTGCGTGCGAACCATCTTGCCGCCGGATGCCCGTTCGTTACCGCAGTCCGTTTGCCGTTCCTGTCTGACTGTCGATGGAAGGCATTGTGCGGATCGAAACTTAGGGCAGGATTAGTCTTGCGGCAGCAATTGCAAAAGATGGCAAAGAGCGCGATCAGGCCGCCGCTTTCCCGATGAACTGCCGGATTTCTGTCGCCAGCCTTGTGATGCCCGCCTCGGACAGGTCATCGACCAGCATGGCATGCCGGCGCGACCAGTGCGGGAAGTTGCGCCCCAGCGAACGCCGGTACTGCGGATCGTAGTGGTGGCTCATCAGCTCGGCAAAGAGCGGGCGCAGGTCTGCGGCCCTTGCCCATTCCTGCCAGCGCGAAACGGTTTCGCGGCTTTGCAGCCGGGCGAAGCGCCCGAGCAGCGTGGCGAATGCCTCGGGGTCGTTGCCCAGATAGGCGTAATCGCGCAACAGGAATTCGAGCCGTGCAGCCGGGTCGGCGTCGATCTCGATGAGGAGGGAGGACTGGCGCAGATGCTGCACCAGCGGGATGGGCACCGCAACTGCACCAATCTTGGCGCTCTCACTTTCGACGAAGACAGGACGCGAATGGTCGATGCGCTGCAATTCAGCATGCAGCAAGGTCTCGAAATGCTTTTGCGAGGGCTGCGGTGCATCGGGCCAGGCGCCCAGCATCGACCCCTTGTGCCGTGCGAGGCTTTCGAGATCGAGCACCTGCTCGCCCTGTTCGGCCAGCCGTTGCAGCAGCCGCGTCTTGGCCGTGCCGGTCTGCCCGCAGAGCACCACCAGTTTCAGCCCCTCGACGAGCCCGGGCAGATCGGCCACCACCTGCCGGCGAAAGCCCTTGTAGCCGCCGCGCAGTTGCTGGGCATCCCAGCCGGTGAGACGCATCCATGTCACCATCGAGCCGCTGCGCAGACCGCCACGCCAGCAATACACCAGCGGTTTCCAGCCTTCGGGCTGCTTCGAGAAGCTGTTTTCCCAATGACGGGCCAGATTGGCCGCCACCAGCCCCGCACCGATGCGGCGCGCCTCGAAGGCGCCCTGCTGCTTGTAGATGGTTCCGACGATGGCGCGCTCCTCGTCGTTGAGCACCGGAAAGTTCCTGGCACCGGGCAGATGATCTTCGGCAAATTCGGCGGGCGAGCGCGCGTCGATCAGGTCGTTGAAATCGCCAAGGGCGTCCAGCCCGACGGGACCGCGATGGGATGACATGGGAACGGGGACAGAAATTGGGTCTGCCCGATTCTAGAGCGTGTGATGCACTTGTTCATCCCCGCGAAAGCCCTTCCAGGCATGCAGGGCAAGGAGCCCTCCCCTCAGCCCCCTGGATGACAGCAGGCAGGCAATGCGGCCGTGTGCGCCCAAAAGGCTTTCCCTGCGGGCTGAGAGTTCCGAACGGTATGGGCCAGGCGGGGCTGACAGCCCGAACGACATGGAACAGATCGGCATGCGGGCCGGACGGAAGGCAGTGATGGCGGAGGGAAATGGGAGTCGAACCCACCCGGCGACGCATGGCGCCACCCACCGGGTTTGAAGCCCGGCCGGCCCACCGGGGCCGTTTTCCCTCCGTTCGACCCTGGCGTGGTCTGGCGAATCTGCAAGTTTTAGCGAAAAGCGGGGTTTTCTGCCATGTGGCATGCCCTCTTGATGCTTCGGCCCCCTGCCGCCAGCCCTCTACCGCACGCGATGCAACCCGGTTGCTTCGGGGCTTGCGCGCAAGGGCGAGCCGGGATTGTGGCACGGCTGGGCCTGGATTCAAGCAAATTGGGTCAGGGTGTTGCCTGCAGGCCCGGGGTGCCACCGTTTTTCACCGTGGCAGGCGTCAGGAACAGCTGGCTGTCGGCACGCAGCAGGTGGCTGTCCCCCACACGGCGACACAGGCCGAT
>JAUNHU010000179.1 GCA_030523825.1 Lautropia sp.
GCGGGCGGCCCCCCGGCTTCGATTGCGGCAGAGTCGCTGCCCGCACGGCTGGCACGCACGATGCTGGCCGGATTCGACCGGCACTATGGCCTGTTCCGCTACAACGCCCAGCAGGCCAAGCATTGTTTTGAATGCGGAGACTGGCATGGCATGCGCCGGCTGGCCCGTGAGCGCATCACCTTCTACGACCAGCGCGTGCAGGAGGCCATCGGGAAGCTGAAGGCCAGCTTCAATACCGACCGGCTGCGCGACGACACCTGGGCCGACGTGAAGCGGTATTACGTGATGCTGCTGGCCAACCATCAGCAACCGGAGCTGGCAGAGTCCTTCTTCAACACGGTGAGCACGCAACTGCTGGCACGCCAGTATTTCCACAACGCCTTCATCTTCGTGCGGCCAGGCGTGGCCACCGACCATCTGGACGCCACGCCCCCGTCCTTCCGGGCCTACTACCCGCAGCCCGGCCAGTGGCACGCGGTGCTGCGGCAGATGCTGATCGACTACGGGCTGGCCTGCGGCTATCAGGACATCGAGGCCGACCTGGATCGCGTCATCGAGGCAGCCCCCACGCTGTTCGGCGCCAAAGCCCCGCATGCGATGGACTGCCAGCTCCACGTGCTGCGCTCGCTTTTCTACCGCAACAAGGGTGCCTACCTCATCGGCCGTGTCATCCGCGACGGCGAGATTCATCCCTTTGCCATTCCGCTGCTGCGCGATTCCACCGGCCGGGTCTTTCTCGACACCGTCCTCGTCGAGCACGAGCGCATCGAGGCGCTGTTCAACTTCTCGCGCGCCTATTTCATGGTGGACATGGCCGTGCCTTCGGCCTATGTGCGCTTTCTGCAGACGCTGATGCCCACCAAGCCCCCGTCCGAGCTGTACACGATGCTCGGCCTGCACAAGCAGGGCAAGACGCTGTTCTTCCGCGATCTGCTGCAACACCTGCACGAATCCACCGACCAGTTCATCATCGCACCGGGCATCCGCGGGCTGGTGATGGGCGTGTTCACGCTGCCCTCCTTCCCCTACGTCTTCAAGTACATCAAGGACGTGCGACGCAAGGACATCTCGCGCGAATACATCGAGGACCGCTACCAGCTGGTGAAGAACCACGACCGGGTGGGCCGGATGGCCGACTCGTGGGAATACTCCGACGTGCCCTTCCCGCGCCATCGCCTGTCTCCCGAGCTGCTGGATGAACTTCGCGCCACCGCCCCCAGCCTGCTTCAGGAAGAAAACGACCGCATCATCATCCGCCACCTCTACATCGAGCGGCGGATGATTCCGCTGAACCTCTACATCGAGCAGGCCAGCGAGGCCGAGCGTGAGCGTGCCATTGACCAGTATGGCCGGGCCATCAAGGACATGATCGCCGCCAACATCTTCCCCGGCGACATGCTCTACAAGAACTTCGGCGTCACCCGCCAGAACCGCGTGGTGTTCTACGACTACGACGAGGTGCTCTACCTCACCGACTGCAACTTCCGCAAGGTGCCCGAGCCGCGCACGCCCGAGGACGAGATGGCCTCCGAGCCCTGGTACCCGGTGGCGCCCAACGATGTGTTCCCCGAAGAATTCGGCACCTTCCTGCTGGGCAGCCCCCAGGTGCGCGCCACCTTCATGAAATACCACGCCGACCTGCTCGACCCGGCCTACTGGCAGCAGAAACAGGCGCGCATCCGCCAGGGCATCCTGGACGACGTGTTCCCGTATCCGACCCGGCTGCGCTTTCCACGAGCCGATGACGGCACCGACCCGCCACCGGCCGGCATTGGGGAATCTGCCTGCCCGGCCTGAAACGGGGCTGATGCCCGGCATCTTGTACGTGGGCCTGCCCGCGCCATGTCAGCCTTGCCCCCCCGAATCTTCAGGTCGGGCAGTCACGCGGCCAAAACAATCCCACCGTGCTATTGGGGCCCCAATCCTGCCACGACTGCTGCATGCCCATGCCAGCGCTCAGATCGTGCGCAGCATGATCTCGGTGGTGGCGTGGTCTGGCCCCTTGCGCACCACCAGGTTGGCCCGCTCGCGCGTGGGGGCGATGTTTTCCCGCAGGTTGCGCAGGTTGATATCACGCCAGATCTCGCTCGCCACCTGCCGGGACTCGGACTCGCTCAGATCCCGGAAATGGTGGAAATACGAATCGGGACGCTGGAAGGCCGTTTTCTGCAATGACAGGAAGCGGTTCTGATACCAGCGCTCGATATCGGTCTCGTCGGCATCCACATAGATCGAGAAATCGAAGAAGTCCGATACCGTGATGCTGACGTGACGATCCATGCCCCAGGTCTGCAACACGTTCAGCCCCTCGAAGATCAGGATGTCGGGCTGTTCAACCCGCGCCACCTCATCCGGCAGGATGTCGTAGGCCTGATGCGAGTACACAGGCGCCTCGACAACCGCCTCCCCGGACTTGAGCGCGGCCAGAAAGGACACCATCCGCCTGCGGTCGTAGCTCTCGGGAAAGCCCTTGCGTTTCATCAGGCCGCGCGCCTCCAGCACCCGGTTGGGGTACAGGAAGCCATCGGTGGTGATGAGCGCCACCCGGGGATGGTCGGGCCAGCGGGCAAGCAGCGCCTGCAGCACCCGGGCGAAGGTGCTCTTGCCCACGGCCACGCTGCCGGCAATGCCGATCACATAAGGACGAGCCCCCATCAGCCGCCCGAGGAAGTCGTCCCTCACCCCGGACAGCGCCTTGGCCGAGCGGAAGTGCAGGTTCAGCAGCCGGGAGAGCGGCAGGTAGACATCAACCACCTCCTGCATCGACACCTGCTCATTGACGCCACGCAGGGTCTGCAGGTCGGCCTCGGAGAGGGTGAGGGGCGTGGTGGCCCTCAGGGTGGCCCAATCGGCTCGCGGGAAGCGTTCGAAAACCGAGGTGACACGACCGGTCATGCGCGCCATGCGGTTTGCCCGCTGCCTGGCGCCAGTCAGCGCCATCGCAGAGTCGGCGTCATTTCCGGCCAGAGACATGCCTGTCAGGCCCGGCCGGGAATCAGGAACATCGGTTGTCAAGGCGCATCTCCCTCGCGCGCGGCCACATCGGCCAGAGGGCATGATACCGGTGACAAACGGCACGGTACGGGCTTTTTTCCTCGCTCAACCATGTCGCCAAAGACAACAGCGCGGCATTCACGCGACATATGTAACCATTCGTTCTGACGTCAATCGTGTAAATCAACGTTTCAAACCCCCGTCACAACAAACACGGTGAAATTACCTTCCGGTTCAGAATCAATGCTGCTTAACATAAGCAAAGATCTTTGATGCGAAAGTTACGGTCAAAGGTCACATTGTGGGGCTCATTCTGTTGGAATACCCCCCCATCTGCACGATAGAGTAGCAATCCTGTAGCGATCTCCGACTGATGCTGCCGGACAGCGTGCAATGTGTCCCGGCTCCTGACTGACGTCCGATGATGTCCTGCAGTCATGCAGTTATGTCATGATCGGCTGAACGGCCTTCCTGAAAAGCAACCTTTACCGCCATGATCCCCATCCGTGCCCTCTCCGCCCTGCTCCTGGCCGGGCTCCTCGGTGCCTGCTCGACACTTCCCCCTGCGCCCGACAAGGCCCCCTCACACAACTATGTGTATCAGATCGGCCCCGGCGACGAGCTGGATCTGAAGGTCTGGCGCAACCCGGATCTGTCGGTCAAGGTGCCGGTAAGGCCCGATGGCAAGATCACGGCTCCGCTCATCAAGGATGTGGTAGCCGTGGGCAAGACCCCCGAGGCACTGGCCCAGGAAATTGAGACCAAGCTGGCCAACTACATCCGTGACCCGAGCGTATCGGTCGTCGTCACCAAGATCGTCGGCGACCCGCTGTCGGTGGTGCGTGTCATCGGCCAGGCCCAGAGCCCTGGCGCCGTCCCCTACCAGAACGGCATCACCCTGCTCGACGTGATGACCAAGGCCAACGGCCTGA
>JAUNHU010000039.1 GCA_030523825.1 Lautropia sp.
CGTTCCGTCATTTGGCGGCCTGCCGCCGGCGTCGCCAGAGCCATTCTCCGGCTACCAGCAGACCCATCAGCCCATAGGAAATGAAGCCGGTGTAGAGCGCCCAGGCAGTCCAGTACTCCATCAGCACGAGCGCTGCGATGATCGCGCCGTTGAGCACGAAGAAGCCGCACCAGATCTGCGTGACAAGCCGGGTGTGGCGAACAGCATCGTCCGAGAGCTCGGGCTGCCGGATGCGGGCCAGCCGCTCGATCAGGCTCTGCTTCGACAGGAGGCTGCCGCCGAACAGCAGCAGCATCAGCACGCTGACGAAGAAGGGGTACCAGTACATGGCCCACGGCTGCTGCAACACGAGCACCAGCACGAAGAACAGCGAGAGCACTGCCGAGACGACGCGCTGCCAGCGATCGGGCTGCACGATGGCACGCCCGGCCCAAACCAGCACCATCATGCCTGCAATATACGGCAACCACCCCTGATCGCGGCCGAAAAACCACAGAATGGGAAAGAGAACGCTGAGTACGCCAGCGATGATCTGCCAGGCTGTCTTCACCCGGCCTGCTCGTCGTCGATCTTTTTCATGACCGCGTTGACGATGTCATCGACGGTGCGCACGGCGCGAAAGTCTTCTGCAACCAGCCGGTAGCCGGTTTCACGCTTGATGTGGTCGATCAGGTCGATGGCGTCGATGCTGTCGATTTCGAGGTCTTCGTAGATGTTGGCCGTGGGCACGACCCGGGCGGGGTCGATCTCGAACAGATCGACGAGCGCGCGCGTGAGCAACTGATTGACTTCATCCCGGTTCAGCATGGCTCACCCCTTGGCTGCCGTCATCGACTGGACGAAACCCGCCAGCGTGTTCACGCTGTGGAAGTGCTCGCGCAGGGCAGCACTCTCGCTTTCGAGCCGGAAGCCGAATTTCTTCTGCAGGGCGAGGCCCAGCTCCAGGGCATCCACCGAGTCCAGCCCCAGCCCTTCGGCCTGAAACAAGGGGGCGTCGTCAGCAATGTCGGCCGGTGTGATGTCTTCCAGGCCAAGACTGTCGATGATCAACGTCTTGATGTCCTGTTTCAACTGGTTCATGGTCTGGTGGTTTCCCCGGTGAAGTACGCCTGCAGGTATTCGGTAAGGCGTCTGGATGCGATGGGCAGCGGCTTTTCGGCCAGCCAGTCCCGTGGGTCGATGTCGTCACCCACCAATAGCTCGCAGCGATATCTGGAAAAGGGAATTTTATACCAGGGCTGCCCCTTCTTCAGTCCGGGCGGCGTCATGCGCACGACGACTGGCGTGATCACCGTTGCACTGCGCAGACCGATGGACACGGCGCCACGGTTGAGGCGGATGAGGCCATCCCAGCCGGTGCGGGTTCCTTCGGGAAAGATGAGGAGAGCCTGCCCGTCGCGCAGCACAGCATCGGCTTCGGCCAGGATGCTGCCGGAATCGTCGTTGGGCACGAAACCGCAGGCCCGGATGGCGGCACTCATCGAAGGATTGCTCAGCAGGTCGGCCTTGACGACACAGTTGAGCCCCGGCACGTGCCCGATGAAAAAGAGCACGTCGAGCAGTGACGGATGGTTGGCAAGAATGAGCTGGCCCGGTCTGCCCAGACGCTCCAGCCCCTGCATGCGCAGGGTGATGAGCCCCGACAGCACCATGTAGCGCACCAGAAAGCGCCAGCTGAAGGCCACGATGCGTCGGGCCAGCAACTGCCGGCGCAGGGCGTGGTTCCGGGCAGCGTGATCCTGATGCGGTTGGTCCCGTTCCGCGCTGCCCGGCGGCTGGAGACCCTGATCCCCGCCACTGCGGCCCGGGCCAGGCACTTCCCCGCTCTCCCCTGCCGGGGGCTGCCTGTGCGGTTTCAGCGGCCAGAGCACCAGCTGGAACACAACGCCCACCACGCCGAAGATGACGAAGGCGATGGCCACGGCCACAAAACGCCAGACCAGCCCAAGCCAGCCGAGGACCTTCATCGCAGGCGCTGCCAGCGCCAGTCGCGCAGGCTGTAATGCAGGGTGAAATCGTCAGCCCCGATCAGCATCTGCTTCACCCAGTCGAGCGCCCCCCAGTAGGGGCCAAGCTGATCGGCCCCGGACGCCGGGCTGGCAAGATGGGCAGCAGGCGCGACGGACAGCGTTACGCCCTGCGCGGGGCTCCGCCCAGGCAACGCATGATGGATGCAGGAAAGCTGCCAGTCGGTGCCCGGCACGAGCACGAAGGCCAGCGCATAGGACAGGGGGGCGCGAAGTACCGGCAACCGATGCTCGGCAGCCGCCGGGTCGTCCGTCACGACCACCATCACCTGCTCCACGCCTTCGTCGAACATGGGCACGGCCTCGGCGAAGGCTGCCTCCAGCCCTTCCTCACGCACGCAGATCGCACTGCTTTCGCTCATGTCCTGCCGCAGCATCGACCACTGGCCCACCAGCGCATTGTGTACCGACAGGCCAAAGGAGGTGGGCGACACCCCCTCTCCCCGCATCAGGGAGAGCCAGAGCGCCAGGCTGCGATTGATCTCGCCATCGTGCGAGCTGTAAACCACCGGCAGATGCTCGCCCTCGGCCAGCAGCGGCGACATCGCATCCATCATCAGGCGCGCCGGAGTGTTCAGCCGCCGGCGCTGCATGGCGGGCAACCAGCCCAGCTCGGGCCGGAACTCGGGCAGGCTGTCGGGCGAGATCTCACCCCGCGCCCACGCACGCCATTGCTCATCGGTGGCCATCCGGTTACTGACGATGCGCCACCCCTTGATCGAAAACTGAAACATGGAGATTGATTCCGGCTCCCAGTCTGAGACTGGGGGGTTCTGGTTTGGGTCTGACGGGTTCAGGGCCGAGCCTCACGGGCTCTGGTCTGGGCCTGACCCGGAACTAGCGACAGAAGAACAGACAGCGGTGGATGATGCCTGATTTTTTTTGCCCGTGGACAGGCTGGCGCAGACACGCGGCAGACAGAGGGACAGGAAACAGGAGAAGGCAGGAAGGAAGGCCGACAGGCAGAGAGGCCGGGCGGCGGAAAAGCGGATAGGCTGAGAGACCGAAAGGCCGAGAGATGGAAAAGCAAGACGGAAAAGCAGGGAAACAGGAAAGCAAGGAGGCAGACGGGCAGTCAGGCGACCGGGTTTCCGCCAGCACGTCAACCCGTCAGAAAATCGTTTGTTTTCATGCGGTTAACGAATTGACAAAAATCAAGGCACAGCTTATTTAACCATTCCTATAATGCCCGCAGGCGAATGGTTGATGCGCAGGGCTCCCGGTTCCCGAATCCAGTTATCCCTGCCCCCTCCCATGAGGCCAGTCAGACTCCGGATTGTTGTGCGTGCAGCACAGGCTCTTCACGGGCCGGAAGCCCACTCTGGCCGGCCCGCCCGATTAATAACAACGATTATTCCCGGCAATTGACCGTCCGCCCCCCTGCAGGGACGGGCGGTTTTCTCTTTTTTGGTGTACAGAATGCCTGACCGCTGCCACCCGGAACACCTGGACGGCACCCCGGGCAGAAGAACGAGGGCTCAGCGCTTGCGGGTGCCAACCACCTGCACCGTCACACGGCGATCAGGCTGGAGGCATTCAATGGCCTCATCACGGCGCCCGGCAGCGATTTCACTGCACCCCTCCGAGAATTCTTCGGTGGGGCCCATCGGCACGATGGCCATCCGCTGCGTCACACCCTGCTCGTTCAGCAGCTTGCGCACCGTCACGGCACGACGGGCCGACAGACGATCGTTGTATTCCCGTGCCCCCATCCGGTCGGTATGACCCAGGAGGGTCAGGCTGTCCACCTGCACGAACTGCTCCTGCAGATCCTTGGCAAAAGCCTGCAGCTTTTCCTGGTCTTCGGGCAGGATGTCGGCCGCTCCGTGGCGATCGAAGTGGAAACGTACCTCGACACTCGTCACCGAATGCACCGTATCGGCAGGAGCCTTCGCACCAACCGGCTGGACGCTGGCCTTGCAGCTTTCAGCCTGCTTCTCCGCCTCGGCGGTCAGGTCTTCGGCAATCTGGATATAGGGACTGGCATGGCGCCAGCCGCCCTGCCGGATTTCGTTGCCCGCATGTACCAGCTCAACCTCGGCACAGGCCAGACGGGAGGCGGCGCAGCTCATCGCCTCCGGCTGACTCCTGAGCTGGGCAAAACGATTCCACAGATCCGGACGCAAACGGCGCGCCCCGTTGACCAGAGGCGTCTCACTCACATCGGGTGAGCGCCCCGCCTCCAGCTCATCCAGGATGCCCTGAGCCTGCGCCAATGCAGCGGCAGGGAAGCCACCGCGATCATTGCGCGTGTACTCGTGGAAACTGACATCCAGCCAGCACTGTGCCTTGGCCAAAGCATAGTTGTCGATACGAACGCCCTTGCTGGCGTTCAGCTCGGCAATTCGCGCCTGCGTGTCCCGATAGACCCCCTGATCCCGTGCAACCTGCCGCTCCTCCAGCTGTTCCACGGAAAGCGGCGAAGATGCACCCTTGTCTTCAGCATTGCGCTGACCAGACGAGGCACACCCGGCAAGAACCAGAGACACAAGGACCGCAGCAGGCAAAAGAGGGCAGCGAATCTTCATGATGAATTAAGGTGCAGGACCGGGGGCTCAAGACAAGGCGGCCCAATCACGGCACTACGGTTGATTGACAGGTGCTTACCTTAATACCCTGTTCACATCCCTCCCTGCCCATGCGGACAAATGGCCCAAGGCAGCCGACATAGTGAGCACATCTGTTGGCAGATACACGACAAAAAAACCCGCAACGGCAATGCCGTTGCGGGCCAGAGCAGCATCCCGACCAGGGCCCCATCACACGGAAGGTGACGGGGCTTCAACGTCAGGGCTCAGGAGCTCAGGAAGTTTTCTCGGACGGATTGATCCGAATGATCCGGGACTTGGAAGGCACACCCGCCTTGTTGATGGCAAAGACGTGGTAGTAGCCCGGAGGCGTCAGGTACTTGTTGGCCGGCAGCGCAATGTCCAGCGCGTTGCCATTCACCGTGTACTTCAGCTCGACATAGCGCTGATCCATGTCGAAAGAGTGCGTGGTGGCACCGGTCTTGATGAGCGTGACCTTGGCGATGTCCGCGGCATCAGGCGAATTGATCGAGAAGCTGGCTGTCGGCTCGACCACCATTGCCAGACCACCGTCGCTGCCTTCCAGCACCGGCTGTTTGGCCAGCGAGCCATCGGCATTGAACAGGTAACCCGGACGATAGATCTGGGCGTTCAGGTTGGTGGCAGGGCCGGGGGCACCGCCACCCGACGACATGACCGAACCGTCCGGCAGCAGAAGCGAGACGCTGTGATAGAGACGACGCTCCTTCATCGCCGCGCCCTTGGTGAAGGTGCGCGTATCCGGGTTGAAGATGTAGGAGTCGTAGTTGATCTCACCTGCATCCTGATTGATCGGCTCCTCCATGTCGAGCAGGAGGTTCTTGCTGGAGCCGCCGGAAATCAGCACGTTGCCATCGGGCAGGATGGTGGCGTTGGACCAGTGATAGGCCTTGTCCAGCGCCGGCAGGTCGATAAGCTTGGGCGAGCCCGACGAGATGTCGATCAGCGTAACCTGGTTCTCACCGCCAAACTGGAGGATGAGGTCAGGACGAACCATGGCCGTGGCCGACGTGGCCGACCAGCCGCGCCAGAAGCCTTGCTGACCAGTTTCGCTATGCGGGACATCCCAATGCGAACCGAACAGCTTGACCTTGCCCTCGCCGCGGGTGTCGATCTCGTACATGAAGTGCGGATCGAAACCGAAGATCTTGCCGTTGGAGGCCAGGAAGTTGCGCGGGTAGTTGTTGTCGAAGACAAAACCGGTGTTGCCGTTGGGCAGCGTGTACTTCTGCAGGGTGTTGATGCCCTTCAGTGCACGCGAAGTCAGACCGTCGGCCGAACGGACTTCGGGGTACTCCTCACCGCTGGTACCACCCTGAACATAGACATCGCCATTGGGCAGCATGGTGGCCGACGCATACCAGCGCGGCAGTGCCATGCCGTTTTGCGTCTTGACCATCGAATTGTCTTTCGGGTCGTACAGGTTGACATCGTCATCACCGGTACTGGTGGTACGACCATCCTTCAGCAGGTCACCGCCGAGGATCATCAGACGGCCATCCTGGAGCAGGATCTGCGCTGCACAGAACAGGAAGGTATCCGTGACCTGCGGCATCAGCGTATGCGACTCCTTTCCGGTGCCAACGGTGGGATCCCACACGTCGTAGCGGAACTTGTAGTCGTTTTCGACGTTGTGATCGGTACCGAAGGTCATGACGCGGCCATCGGGCGTAAGCGCTGCGTGAATGGCAATGACCGGCCAGTCGACCGTTTCGGTCCAGGCACCAGCAGTCTTGTTGACCGGATTGACGGCGGGGGGCGCTGCATTGAGGCCACCATTACCGGCACGGACGCTGCTCTGGTCGATGGTGAGATCGACAGTCGTGGGCTTGGTGGATGCCGTGTTGCCCGTAGGGACGTTGGCGGTGCTTGCCGGTGCAGTCGGCGCAGTTCTGGTCTCGCCACTGACGCGGTTTGCTGCCGCGTTGTTGGCGTCGGCAGAGCTTGCAGGCGCGGTCGGCCCGTTGTTGGCAGGGGTACCCGAAGCGCCCGGAACTCCGCTGCCTTGGGGGCCAGGGGCACTCGAATCACCCCCGCCGCCACCACAGGCCGCCAGAATGGTGAGTGCTGCCAGCGAGGCGAGTTTGAAGGAAGGCTTGGAAACTTTCATGACGTTCTATCCGTACAAGGAGTACTGAATCCTGACAAGACCTGCATTGGCCCGGCCGTCGATTGCGGCAGGACAGGTGGGCAGATCTCGATCGAGAGGAAAGTGGGGGACAGATGGTTTCTGAGGAACGATCTTCATCCCGCGAAACCGCACGCGTCACTTGCCTCGGGTAACGAGATACTGACGCCTTACCGGCATTTTGGCGCCAAACAATTGCACACTCTGCTGCAAAAACCGGGTTTTTACACACTGGGCGCCCGTTGCGTTTAGTAACAAAAACGGACTTGAAGCCTTCAGCCCCATGACCTGGCCGACTTGGCAGTTCAGGACATCCATGCAGACAGATAGCAATCCCATTGATTCTCCTTGATAAAATCTGCGCAGCCTTGCGTCAATTTGTCAGGAATAGACACAGACTCGACTCGGCCGCCTTCAGCATGATGAGCCAGACAGCCCCCTGATGACGCTTTTACACAACAAGGCGGTAGCATCCTGCGCGCGACACGACTGTCGCCAAAAAGACACAAAAAACATTCAAACGGTCGATCAAGAAGGACCAATGCCACCTTTCTGTCGCGCAAACCCCTAATTCCTGTGAATCCGCCATGATCTATCGACGGCTTGCGGGAGCCAGGATGGATCGCTCGTCTTTGGCGCACGCTGCAGGCAATCACATGCGGAGCCCCAAGCCGCGGATGCTCTTTGAACACACAAGGGCCGCTCCCGATATGGAAGCGGCCCTTGTTTCATGCAAGCCAACAGACACGATGAGGGTTTACGAGCGCCACCTATCCGCCGTGAAAGGTGGCGGCGGGCGGGTGGGAAAGCCCTCTGCCCTCTGCCCTCTGCCTGACAGCCTGGCAGAGAATCAGGCCTCAAGCATCATCAGGCTCAGTAGCCACGCGCGGAATCAAGCTGCGGCGTTGGCGCGCCCAGCTTCAGTGTCAGCGGCCGTGCTATCGAAAGCGCCCGTCTTGAACTGATTGATGACGCGGTCGGACAGACGCAGCGCCAGCGCAAGCAGGGTCAGGGTCGGGTTGTTGGACGAGGACGTCGGGAAAACCGACGAACCGGTGACATAGAGGTTTTCCACCCCATGCACCTGGCAGTGACGATCGACCACACCCTGACGGGGGGAGTCGCTCATGCGGGTGGTACCCATGTGGTGATAGGTACCTTCGAGATCGGGTGGGAGGCCGATTTCGCTGATGCGCGGCTCAAGCCTGACCTTGGCCAGCTTCTTATCTTCCAGCTCGCGCGCAACCAGCTCGAAGGTGGTGTCGACGCTGTCACGGGTGCGCTGGGTGAGACGCCAGTCGATGTTGGCACGGCGCATGCCCAGCGCATCGACGCTGTCACTGAGCGTGACACGGCTGTCGGGATCGGGTTCCGGCTCGGCAATGACCTCGATGGCAATGCGCTTGACCATGCTGTGCGAGCCGGACAGATGCGCGTAGGTGTAGGCCGTGGAATCGAGCGGATGGGAGAAGATGTGACCAAGATCGGTGCCCAGACCAACGACGGGAGACCACTTGCCACGCACCCGCTGACGCATGCGATAGAGCGCCCGCACGACATCGGTGCCCTCACCCGGGTACATGGAGCGGAACCAGACTTGGGCATCGAGCATGCCACGCTCCTTCTGCACCTCGAAGGGAATGCGGAGCTGGCCGGAGATCCGCTTGTCGCCAATCCAGAGGTTTTCTGCGATGCAGTGGAACTTGATGTCGAACAGCGGGTTGTACCGATAGGGATCGACGAACTCGACCTCCCCTTTGACGAAGCGGGGGTGATCCTGGAAGTAACGGCCAACCAGATCGTATTTGTTGCCGATACCGGCACTCTGCTGGCGATTGGAGGCAAGCAGCAGACGGGCATTCTCGATACCACCCGCTGCCAAGATGAACACCTTGGCCTGCACGGTGGCCGAAACACCTTTCAGGGTGCGCACCTTGACGCTCTCGACCGCGCCCCCCCAGGGGTTGCACTGGATGTCGACGACGTTTGCATGCAGATAGGTGCGGACATGCTGTGCCCTCGCCAGGTCGTCGGCATAGGTTTCACCCATGGCGATCGGGGCACTGAACTGCGACATGATCTGCTCCAGCTTTGCTGGATCGACCGGCAGACGGGTGGAGACGAACTTCTGGCCCTTGCCGGGGCCAGTGGGTTCTTCGTCGCCCATGCCGACCCAGGCTGCCGGATCATAGTTGTCGGACGGCACCTGCAGGATGTCATGGGCCGGCCCATAGAAGGGATCCAGGTCTGCTCGACCAATGGGCCAACCGCTCTGGTTCACCCACGGACGGTGCTCGAAGGCGATCTGATCCCAGGGACGGCAGAAGCCCCCCCAGCAATTGCTGCTGCCGCCAAGGAATCGGCTGCGCGTTCCATCGGCAAAGTCGTATGGAATGCCGGAACTGCTACCACGATAGAGGTCGGCCGTGGCCTCGTCACGACGCTTTCCACCGCTTTCCAGGACGACGGTGTCGATGCCAGCCTTCTCGAAGTCAAGCGCCATGGCGATGCCGGCGACACCTCCACCAACGATGCAGACCTGGGTTTGAATGATGGATGAAGATGTGATCTCGTTTGCGTCGATCAACATGTGCAGGGCCCTCCGGGCAAAATCCAGATGATGTTTGCTGGGGAAAAAGATGATGGGCACGCCCGATCAACCCGGAACAACCGGCCAGCAGGGCGCATGAGGAGAAGGTTTTTTACCAACCTGAGTATAAGCCCCGACCCTGTAGCCAAAGAGTCTCCATTCGTTCCGGAACATGATGAAACTCACATGTTCGGTAAAAGAGATCAGCAATGCAGGTCGGAATTGCCGAGAGCCAGATGAATCTCGTACAGGCTGTTGAACTGTCGGGGCAGCGCATCTTCCCCCAGCAGGGAAACATCAGAGGGATTATACAGCCCGGGGCGACGCAGCCAGGCTGATTGCAGACCGGCCCGGCGAGCCGCAAGCACGTCCAGCTCCAGGTCATCGCCTATGTGCAGAACCTGGCCGGGAGGAACTCCCAGCCCCGCACAGGCAGCATGAAAGATGCGCGGATCGGGCTTGGCCGATCCAAAGGTGGAAGCGCCATAGGCGGCGTGAAAATACCGCCCCAGACTGCTGCGGAAAACATCGGCATTGCCATTGGAAATGGCAGCAATGCGATAGCGGCGGGACCAGATCTCCAGGATCTCGATGGCGTCATCCCAGGGATGGACGCACTGACGCGCTTCGAAAAACACCTCGAATGCTGCTTCGGCAAGCGCAGGATCTTCCTGTTGTGCCGACAGGACATCGCGCAGCTTCTGCGTGCGAAGCCAGCTCATGTCATGGGAGTGTTCGGGATACTGGCGCTTGAGCGCCTGAAGGTCGTATCCGGCGGCAAAAACGGCCGCCGAGCGGGGGGCACGAGGACGCAGCCACTCGACCATGCGCTGGCTCGCGGCCGTCAGCACGGGCTGCACCGGCCAGAGCGTGTCGTCGAGATCGAGCGTGATGGCCCTGACCGGGCCTTCGGCAGCACCGAACGCAGCCATCGAGGCCATGCCCTCCCCTTTCACTTCTGATATTTCAGCAACAGCTGTTCGTATTGGCCAAGGATGCTTTCCCAGCGGAAGGCCTCCTGGAAGCGCTGGCGCGACGCCTCGCGCATCCGATCCATTCTGGCCGGATCGGCGAGAAGTGCATCGAGCTGGTTTGCAAAACTGTCGGCACCATCGAAATAAGCGGCTTCCGGCCCTGCCACCCAGCGAGTGAACTGGTTGTCATGCGCGATGACGGCATTGCCTGCGCCCAGTGCCTCGACAAGAGAAGGGTTGGTTCCGCCGACCTGGTGCCCATGAACGTAGGCTGCCGAGTAGAACCGCAGAACCTGGACGACCTTCTTGTCGTAGATGGGCCCCAGAAAGAGGACTTCGTCGTTTGCCGCCTGCTTCACCGCCCGATGATAGGGGTTGGCGTCATCATACTTGCCAAGGATGACGAGCTTCATGCCCCGCTTCTTGCGGGTGAAGCCCTGAACGATTTCCAGAATGGAGTTTTCAGGTTCGGCCCGCGCTATGACGCTGAGGAAGCGCCCCGGCTCCAGGCCCAGCGCCTCGATGGGGGCGACATCGGCCCGCTGGATGTCCTCGGCACCATAGGCGATGACCGTGATCCGGTCACTGCTGGTACGACGCGACAGATGCGCCTTGATTTCGGGGTGGTCAGCGATGAGATGATCGCCAAGCCATGCTCCGGCCCATTCGTTGAGGTAGAACAGGATCTTGGGGGCAAGCCCCCATTTACCCCGCTTCCATTCGATGCCATCCATGTTGATGACATTGGGCACACCGGAAAACCGCAGGAAGGCACAAAGGACGGCCGTGTTGTAGCCCAGTGTGAGGCAGGGCTCTCCGATTTTCTGCGCGTGCCTGGTCGAGATCCAGTCGAACAGCATGGTGCCCGCCGGACCTTCGTTCGCGATGGGAATATTGACCCGGTGAACACCCTCCCAGCTATCCTCGTACATGGGCCCCTTGCCATCCACCTGACAATAAACGGTGACTTTCCACCCCTTTCTGACCAGGTAAAGGGCGAGATACTCTGCGAACGTCTCGAACCCACCATGCGCCGCAGGCACACCGCGAATGCCGAGTATCCGCAAAGTATGGGGTTTGCTGCTCAAAACTTTACTCCCAGCTCTCGATATACGGTTTGAATTCCCTCAATATACCGCGCACGGCTGAACTTTGTGGCACAACGTTCGCGCGCATGCCGTCCCATCTCGGCAATGACGGCATCGGGCTTGCCCGCAACTTCGGTGAGCACTCCGGCCAGGGCATCGACATCACCACTGGGGAACACCCACCCCGTCTCGGGTGTGATCATCTCGGGAATGCCGCCGATATCGGCTCCGACGACAGGCGTACCCGAGGCAAAGGCCTCCAGCACGCTCATCGGCGCGTTTTCATACCATTCGGACGGCAGCACGAGTGCACGGGCGCCACGAACCTGATCCCAGAGGGCGTCTCCGGAACAATACCCCAACCATTCGATGCTGTCTGCATTGGGAAGTGCCTTGAGTTCAGCTTCAAGCGGTCCCGTTCCCGCCACGCGCAGCTTGACCCCTGCCTTGGCAGCAGCCTTCACCAGCGTGGGAACCCCCTTCTCCTCGGACAGGCGACCTGCATACAGGATGTAATCGCTGGGCTCGTAGGACGGGGTGAAGACATTCGCATCGACGTAGTTTGGCACATAGACGACCTGTTCGGCCGGCCAGCCCCACTCGATGAGCTTGTTACGGTAGAACTCGGACGGCGCCACGACCCGGTTGACGTAACGCTTCCAGGTGTTCATCGTCCGGCTGAGGCCAGACTCAAGCATGACGATGGTGCTGGCAAGCACCGACTTGTGGATGCAGCGATGCTTGAGCACGTTGATGACGGATCCATCGCGGCAGCGCTCGCACACCCCTTCGCTGTTCAGCATCTTGTAGGCGGGACAGGCGATCTTGAGATCGTGTGCTGTAAGCACGATCGGAATACCCGCCTCGTGCAGCACAGGCAGCGCAGATGGCGACAGATGATGGTAGATACAGTGCAGATGAGCAACATCTGCCGGGAAAACAGCCAGAAGTTCGCGGAGCTTGCGCTGAGTCTCGAAGGACCAGATGGCCTTGGAAGCCTTGACCACCTTGTCTGCAAGGCCATTGGTACGACCGAGTTCGAGCTCCTCGATGAAGTACTTGCTCCAGGGCGAGGGCAGATTCTTGGGGTGATGCATGGACATCACCGCGGTTTCCCAGCCCAGTTCGCGGAACAGGGCATCATGCTCAAGGAAGACGACTTCCGACCCACCACGACGATAGTGGTAGGAGTTGAGCGAAAGGAGGCGAGGGGCAGTTGATTTCATAAGGCCGCCATTCTATAGGCTGCAATCCGTCCCTACTATGTATTAATCACGCCAAACGATCAACGGAAAGTCGACAAAGATGAATAATTGGCACGACACCTTGCGTCGGCGCCGATGAAAGGGCTCACCCAACAGCGATGCAAAAATACAACGCCATCTCGAGGGATACCACAACAATGTCCTTGCCGAAATGAGCAATGCCGTTTTGTAATTCTGGAAACCCCATATTCATCAATAGGATAGAGGTGCTCGGTAACATCGCACCCATCATGTTGCTGTTGGTTACACCCACCACAATCCTCCGATCAGCCAACGCCAGCCGATCAACCGGTAGCATTGGAGCACACATGCTTTCCCTTGGTCGCGGCATGCGACACTGTCTGCCCCCACGGGAGGCCATGCCAGCGAACGCACCGCCGGGGTGCCTCGCAGATCAACGGGCCTTGCCAGGACCGCATACGCCATGAAACCGAAGATTCTTTTTGTCGTGATGTCTGCCATTCATAGCCAGGAAAGCGTGGCACAGCTTGCCCGTGCCCTGGCTCCGCATACGGTTCTGGTTCATCACGACTTCGGCCAGACGCCGGAGTTTTCGGTCAACGAGCCCAATGTGCGCTTCGTGCCGAACCCGAAACGGACAGGCTGGGCTATCTGGGGCTTCACCGAGGGCATCTTCCATTCAATGCGCTATGCCCATGAAAATCTGGACTTCGACTACCTCCAGATTCTCAGCCCCACCTGCCTGCCGATCAAGCCGATGAGTGCCCTGGAGGCTCATGTGGCCTCGGGCAAGACCGATGCGGATTTTGCCTGGATCGACATGCTGGCTGACGAGGAAGCCTACATGACGGTGGCCTATCGCGGCCTCACCGCTGACGAGAGCTTCCCCCACCGTGTCCTTCGTCGCCTGGCCCTGATCTATTTCAACGATTCCCCCAAGCGCCGTGACCTGGCTGGCGTGCAGCTGCGTACCGGAGGCCAGTATCGTGCCGACGGGAAGCTGCGCACCACCGCCTGGATTGCCCGTGCGATCACCAGGCTTGCCCTGAATCCGAAGATCGGCCGCCATGTCTTCACGAAGGACTTCCCTCCCTTCTACGGCTCGACCTGGTTCGGTGCTCGCAAGCCGGTGGTGGAATGGCTGCTGAAGCGCTTCGACGAGCAGGACATCCAGAGCCACTTTCCAAAGCTGCGCATTGCCGATGAGTTCCTGATCCCGTCGCTGATGAAGCAGGCGGAACGCAAGCTCGGCCTGAAGACAGGCCCGATGAATCACTGCATCGTCACCTTCATCGAGGCGAACCCTTCATGGCTGACAGATGCCGACTTCGATGCACTGCGCCAGTCTCCCTCTTTCTTCGGACGCAAGTTCCCGGACGACGTGCGCACGCCCATTCGTCGGCGAGTGCTGCAGGAACTCGTGAACATGCAGCCTGACCAGATCGTTCCTCAGGATGACGAGGAGGCTGTGCAGGCAAAGGCAGCGGAGGTCGCCGAAGCGGCCAGCTAAACCCCGAAGCCATCGTCCGGTCACACAAAAACCGACAAACAGCGCTAAATATCGTTAGAAAGCTCTTGTTCGTGACTTCTTTTTCGTCCCTGACTGCAAGAGGCTTTCACCGGACGGCGTCTGCAAGGTAGTATTTGCGCTGCGCCAGCCAGACGATCAATGTTCTGGCTGGCACCTCATCGAGCGGCGCCCCTGCACTTCAGCACGCCTCATCCCGACGGCGCCGTCATCGTGCATCAACGTTTTCGAGGATACGGCTCTGCTCTCCATCATCGTCATCTCCCGTAATCAGATCAAGACGATCGACCTCTGCCTGGACAGCATCCTGGCTGCCACCAAGGAAAGTGGGCTCGATCAGTACGAGATCGTTTTCGTCGATTCGCAGTCGACGGATGGCACGCCGGAGCGTGTCCGTGAACGTCTGGGCGACAAGGTGACCATTGTGCGCGTTACCGGCCATCTTGGTGCAGCCATCGCCCGTAATGCCGGAGCAGCAGTGGCGAAGGGCGACGCCTTCTTCTTCATCGACGGCGACATGGAAATCGGCGCCGACTTCCTCAAGGTTGCCCTTGGGGCGGACGGCAAGCTGGTCCACCCGGTCATTTCGGGCCAGCTGCCCGAAAAATTCTATGACGAGCAGGGCAACTTCCTGACCGATGGACCTGATCGTTACAAGGTTCGTCAGGATGAATTCCGTTCCGAGCTGGGTGGCATCTCGATGATCAGTCGTGAAGCCTTCGAGAAGGTGGGGGGGTTCAAGCCCGAGCTGCGCGTGAATGAGGACGTGGACATGGGTCTGCGCCTCTACGCCGCCGGTTACAAGATCCGAGCCCTCGCGAAGGTCATGGCCACGCACCATACGGTTGACTACTTCAAGTGGTCCCGCCTGAGCAAGGCACTGATCGACGGCAGCATGTGCTTCCAGGGCGTGATTTTCCGCCGCCACTGGTTCAATCCTGGCTACTGGCCGATCCTGATCTCGCATCAGCGTCCGACCGCTGTTTTCTGGGTGTCGCTGATGGGAGGCCTGATTTTCAGTCCGTGGTGGTTCCTGCTGTATCTGGGCTATGTCGTGGCAAAGAACATGCGCCGCCCCGGTACCAGCCTGCTTCAGGATCTGGCTGGCACGACAGCCCGCAGCTCGGGCTTTCTGATCGGCATCCCGTTCTTCTACCCCCGCCAGATTCCTGACAGCCAGATCAGCTTCGAGGTCGTGCCTCATCCAGAGCCCCGCAAGCCGGGTGCAGCACCAACGGCACCGACCAGCCAGAAAGCAGCCTGAACGCTGCCTGAACTGAAGCCGGCCCCGCGAAACGGTCGGGGCGGGACACCGGGACACCGGGACACCCAGAAAGTCTGAGTCACCAAGCCGCCTTCCTGCAAGGCGGTTTTTTTTGGTTCATCACGGATGACCGGGGAATGTGGCCCCGATCTTGAGGAACAAGTGGCTGGCCTCCGGCATCTGAGGCTTGGCACTTGATGACCCTGATCCTGCTGTTGATGCCTTCGAGCTATCTGGAACCGCGAAGCCCCAGCGCAAGCAGAAACTCCAGCGCATTCTGCGCGACGATGCTGCGCCAGTAGCGACAGAGGCAGCAGGCAAGCTGCTGCGCACACCGGAATCCGCTTTGGCTCGCCTGCGGCGCCCATGACCGCCAAGGCCCTGCGCCCTCCCCCAACCTACCTGCCTCGTATCATGCCGTGATGGATCATGCATATGGCGTGCAGGGCAAGAGAGCGCAGCCGGACGCCCGCCATTAACGAAAAAGGGGCCGCGAGAAGGCGGCCCCTTTTCCGTGCACCTGGAGGATGATGTTGCCGTCAGCCTGCCAGCGTCTGGGTAGGCGCCTGAGTCGTCTGGGTCTGCGGGCTGCCCCCCCGGCGCTTGCTGATGACAGATGACATGATCTTGACTTCTCGCTGCGTGGGGCGAAGCACCAGAGCCGAGACGACGAGGAAAGCCAGCGAAGCGAGTACGGCTCGCCACCACCACTGGCTGACAAGATCCTGCAACAGCACGGCTGCCACCAAACCGATGGCCGTGGCGAACAGGCAGGCAAAGATGTGTTCAAGGTTGCTGTGGTAGGGGTACCCGGTACGCCCAAGCCAGTAGATGACCATGAAATTGGAGACGACGAGGCCAATACAGTTGGCGATGGGCAAGGCAATGATGCCGAACTTGGGCGCCAGGGCCACACCCAGCAGCAGTGACAAGCCGAGGAAGGTGTTGCTGAACACCAGAAAGCCGTAGCGTTCGACGGTATGGCAGAGGTTGTCGAGGGTATGGCGCCAGGATTCGAGGGCCATCACCAGGCACATGATGAGGATGAGTGGCGCGGCACCAGCGCCGTACTTGCCCTTGGACAGCCAGAGATAGAGGTCGGCCCCGCCCGCCGCGAAGATGGTGACGGCCCAGCCGATGAGCACCAGATTGACGGTGAGCACGGCATTGGCAACCGTTTCAGCTTCCTTGAACTTCCGGTTGGCAGAAAAGCGCGCCGCCATCACCGGCCGGATCATGCCGTTGAACAGCTGCGCCGGCAGGTAACGCTGGAACTGGTCGAAGATGGACTGCGCAAAACCGAAGAGCGCCACCTGAAAGGCGGGAAACTGACTACCCGCAACCAGACGATTCACGACACCACCGTAGGGCAGAATGATGAGCCCCTGAACATGCCCCTTGATACCGAAATCAATGATGCGGCGCAGGTTCTCCTTCATCCAGGTGCGCTGCATCGGAACATCGGTGTTGTCGCCGGAGCGCGGGCGGGAAGCTTTGTAGACCCCCCAGGTCATCAGGACGGCGCCCAGTGCGTCGGTGATCACCTCGACGATGATGAGGTTGACCAGGTTCATCCAGCCAAGGGCGAGCAGGATCAGGATGCCCACGAACTTGGAGAAGGTGACGGCGGCAAACGCGGTTTGCCCCCGCTTTTGCTCCAGCATGGCCTCAAGCACCTGAAACTGCGAGTTGCTGGTGACCCTGAACAGCACAACCACCAGGTAGAGCTGCAGCGGGAAGAGCCATTTCTCCAGATTGACGAGCTGAGCCAGCCAGAGCGGGTAGATGATGAGCACCACCACGGTGAGGAAGATCAGGATCATCCGCAAACCGATGGTCCAGCCGATGAGCCGCCGGAGCGCCCATGCGTAGCGCAGGTTGAAGATTTCGGGGACGAAACGGGTGATGATCTGCCCGGTGCCAACTGCGGTGAGAGCCAGAAGCACCTCGATCAGGCCCAGCATGACCGAATAAGCCGCAAATTCGTCGACGGGAAGGTGCTGCACCGTGAGGATGAGCGTGCCGACGCCTGCAATCGACGTGATGGCCTTGCCCATGAGGAAGTGCTTCATTCCGGCGAGAATGCGCCCTACGCTGTAGGGATTGTGATCGGCGTGGTCGGGCATAGGTTGTGGCGAGTTGGCTGACGACGGAAATGAACGGTGAATCTACAGCAGATCAGTTCATGGGGGCCGGGAAGACAAGCCCGGAGATGGAGTACGGCGGCACGGTGTAGCGTGCTACCCCTTTGGCATCGAATTTGAGCTCGACAGGCTTGCGGGCAGGCCCGGCGATGAGCTGGCGGTCGTAATTGTTGACGGTATCGCTTTCGGCCTCGATGCTGGCCAGCTCGGCCGACAGGGTTTTTCCGGCCAGGCTGGCGACGGTCAGGGTCACGTCGAGCGCTTCATCGTCACGATTGATGGTCCATGCGCTGTAACGGCTGCGCTCGGCATTGGTCATGACCACGCCGCGCGCGGAGTATCCACCGTCGTATCCGGCCGGATTGGCGCTGATATTTCGGGTGGCCAGCACCTGCGGCAACAGGGTGGAGCGCAGCAGTGCATAGGTGTGCATGACAACCGACGGATGAAATGCACTGGCCCCCTCGGGCCGGTGGAACATGGGCCACGGCCCGGTGCTACCGTGTATGGAATGCAGGCCAGTGCCACTGACTTCGGGCAGGTGCATCGACGCGATGACGAGATCCGAGAAGCTGATGGAGGCGCCGAGATCCGCAGAGAGGCGCCAGTTCTTGTTCCAGTCGTCACCGTCGCCTTCGGGCCAGCGTGCGTGCTCGGTGATCCAGAAGCGAAGCTGCTGCGGCGGAATGCCTGCGGTACGGGCATTGCCGATGGAACGGCACAGATGCTCAAGGCGATTGGGAACCGGCGGGCCATCGGGCGGGCCGTCGTAGTAGAGATGCTGTGCGTACTCGCTGATGCCTGCGCCCTTCAGCCCCCGGGCTACCGCAGTGTTGTACTGAGAGGCCGAGATGCCCAGGTCGGACTGGGCGTCGAAATCGGCCATCATGCTGACGAAACGGGCATTGCCGTCGACGCCACGCACGGCCTTCATGACGGTTTGCGCACGGTCGATGTAGCGCTGCGAAGGCCATTTCTCGTGGAAGCGGTCAAGCTCGTTGCCCAGCTCCCAGCGCACGACCGGCACCTGCCGCGCCGCGATGTGCCTGACCAGTCCGGCAGCTTCGCCAGCCAGGGTTTCGATGGGAGCCATCTTGTCGATATCTCCCTTGATGTTGAGCACATACCACGCCTGACCACCAGCTTCCTGAACAAATTTCAGGTATTCGTCCACCCCGAATTCGATGCGCGGCAGCTCGATCCAGTCGTTGATGCGAACGGATTTGCGCGATTTCAGATCGCCAACAGACAGGGGCCAACGGTGATAGTTGGAGGTGGTACCGCCGGGATAGCGATAGACCGCTCCGGCAAAGTGCTGCCTGAGATAGGCAGTGACTTCAGGACTGACCTGCTGGCGTTCGCCGTCCCAGAGCGAGAGCTGAAATTCGCTGTTTTCCAGGTTGAAGCCGAAATATTCCGGGCCGACTGTCTTCACGACGCGGTCGGAGACCTCCAGCGTCAGGCCCTGATCCGCCTCGCCAATGACTGTCGGCGCGCAAATGGCCGCGCTCCCGGCCTCTGAGGATGGTCTGCAGCCTGCGGAGAGCAGACAGAGCAACAGAGGCAGGGCCAGGGATCGACAGGAGGAGGAAAAGCGTTCGCGCATGAGTAAGGACAGGGCCGATGGGCGAGAAGGCCAGACAGGGACGGCAATGCTCACGGCAGAAACCTGAAACGGCACCACAGGGGGCACTCGGGCGATGGAGCGGGCACCATCGACGGTACGTGTGCGGGTGTACAGGCTGCAATGCGTGACCAGCTCAAACTGGCACTCGCCTGCGGGGGAGGCCAAACATGTCTGCGCCAGCGGGCCCGCAACACTTCAATAAAGGCACGATTGTAGTCGCAGACCGGAGGTGCTGCCATCCTGGGCAGCACCGTTGCGTGCCATTTGACGCGCTGCCATGCATTTGTCCGGGTAGCGCGCCTGATACCTCGAAGATTTTTTCACCGCCCCGTCGAAAAAACTTACAACAACAAAAGACGGCACAGATCTCCGGAAAGCTCCACCCACCGACATCTGAAGGAACGCCGCCCTCGTTCCAGCGCATCTCCCTGGTGCGTCAAAGCCATCACAGAAAAAGCGTGCGAAATGCCGCGAAGCACTGAAAAAAATCCCGACAACCAGCCAATGGCCCCCCGGAAGACACTCCCGTCCACCACGGGCAACCGCTCATCCAGCGTTGTTTAACAACCAACTTGGGCTTGCCTAGAGTTCATTCCGCGAACCGCACACACGACGATCCTGGCAGCCCCGCACAGGCTGCGCAGGGAACCGATGAACCAACCAAAACTCACGGATCATGACCAAGCAACCCTTTGCATATCAAGATCTCAAGGACAACAGCCCGATGGCCGGGATGGTGTCGAAACCCCGGACGCTGGCTGCGCTGTTTCTGAGCGCCAGCCTGCTTGCCGCCTGCGGTGGCGGCGGTGGCAGTGGCAGCACTGCAACGAATGATGCGCAGGCCACCCACGCACAGGCAGCCCAGGAGCAGCCGACCACCGAAACGGTGTCCACCGAGCTGAACCAGGACATCCTGTTTGAAACCGGCGAAGAACCGGCTGCCGGCGTCGTCTTCCTCAAGCATTCCGAAGGCGAGAAGGTCCACCAGGAAATGCTGTCGGTGACAACCAAGGCATCGGCCACGGCTCCCGTCATTTCTCGCGCTCCGGCCTTTGCCGCCGCCGGCAAGATCGTGCGTGTCGGCACGCCCGTCACCCGCGTCAGCGGCCAGTATCGCAACGGTTTCCCGACTGCAGCCTTCCGTACCCGCAACGGTGTGGACATCCCCGACGGCCGCCGCGCCTCTTATACCCCGTCCGAAGCCGATCTGGGCAAGCGCCTGGTCTACCGCGAGCGGGTTCTGAACCCCCAGACCGGTGAGACCATCGTCGCGCAGAGCGCCCCGGTCACGGTCATCAGCCGCACCGCCCCCGCCGCCAAGACGCTGCCCGCCTTCGGCCCCAACAACCGCGTGATCCGCGTCGGCGAAGCCGTGACCCGCGTTGCCGGTACCTATGAGCTGGGCGAGCCGATCCGCAGCTTCCGCCTGCGCAACGGTGTCGAGATCGAAGGCGCAACCGGCGCCAGCTACACGCCGACCGAAGCCGACGTGGGCAAGGTTCTCGTCTATGGCGAGCGCATCCGCAACGGCCAGACCGGCGAAGAAATCACGGTTTACAGTGCTGAAGTGACGGTCGTGAAGGCTGATGGCAGCGCCACCGCCGTCAACACCCAGATCCAGCCCGCCTCCAGCGCCGAAGCCCAGGCAAGCCCGGCACCGACCATGTCGGTAGCCCCCCGCTTTGCGCCGGCTGGCAAGGTCGTGATGGTTGGCGAGCCCGTCACCCGCGTGACCGGCGTCTATGAAAACGGTGTGGCCTTCGAGGGCTTCCGTCTGCGCAACGGCGTGGAAATCCCGAACGGCTACTCGGCCAGCTACACCCCGGTCGCTGCTGACGTGGGTCAGAAGATCATCTACGGCGAGCGCGTGCGCAACCCGAAGACCGGTGAAGTCAAGACCTTCTACAGCGCCGAAATCACCGTGGTGGACAACGCCGCCCCGGCTGTGGTGACGGCCCCTGCCCTGTCGGTTCAGGATCGCACCACGGTCAACCAACGCCTGACCTTCAAGACCGGGTCGTACCGCAACGGTGAAGTGTACGCACGCCAGTGGCAGCGCGATGGCGCCGACATCAGCGGTGCAACCGGCAGCAGCTACACCACCTCCAGCGCCGACCTCGGCAAGAAGATCAGCCTGGTCGAGCGTGTCCGCAACACCAGCAACGGCAAGACCGCCAACTTCTACAGCAACGTGGTCGATGTTCAGGGCGCGGCACCGACGGCAACCAGCCAGCCCAGCATCTCGGTGGGTACCGGCAACGCCACCGTAGGCCAGCGCGTGCTGCGCACGATGGGCGCCTACGCCAACGGCACGGTCGCACATGCCCGCTGGTACGTGGATGGCGCCGAACTGGGCTGGGGGCCGCACTACACCCCGACCGCCGCCGATGTCGGCAAGACGCTGGTGTATACGGAAGAAGTCCACAGCCCCACGGGTGAAGTCGTCAGCTTCAGCGCTCCGGCCGTGAAGATCGTCGCAGCTCCCCAGGCACAGAGCAGCAACACCCAAAGCTCCAGCGGTCAGGGCACGGTGAACTCGGTGCAGGAAATCATCGACGACATGCGCCTGTACAACGAGGGTGCGCTGGCTGGTGTCGACATGGGCATGGGCTGGGCAAACGGTCCTGGCTTCGTCGTGATGGGCAACAACCCGCGCGGCTCCAACACCCCGAGCTACTGGCAGCCCGCCAACACCTACTTCAAGAGCAACGCCTACTGGAACGCAATCAACCCCTGGCTGGTCGTGTTCGATGGCGTCGGCAACCGCGCAACCAACACCCGAGTCCAGATCAGGCCCATCAAGATCTACATGAAGCGCCGTTCCAACAACCGTTGGGAACAGGTCATGAGCGTGCCTGTCTCGGGAGAAGACTATCCGAAGCACCTGCAGGGCTCCAATACCGCCGTGCCCAACATCCGCAACAACGCGGACGGCAGCCGGTCGCTGAAGCCGCAGGGTCGGGATCGCGTCTTCCACGGCTGGGGTGATGTCAGGAGCTTCGACAGCTGGGATGTAAAGGCCATCGTGGTCACGCTGCAGGCACGCCTTGTGGTCGATGACACCTCGAAGCCGGATGACCGCCACCTGGCCAAGTACCTGATCCACGTCGGCGCCGACTACTATCCGGAAACCAGCACCCGCGTGAACGAGACGGCACCTGCCTACTACTTCCCTGGCGTGGGCGTGTCCCGGTCGAAGTATGTAAGGAACGAATGGCGCTCGTTCAACTTTGCCACCATCGATGCTGGCCGGCCGGAACCGGGCGGCGGCATCAGCACCCAGGAGTTCCGCGACAATCCGCCTCCGCTGGAATGATGACCTGAGACGCCCCTGCCCGTCACGCACAGCGGGCAGGGATTTCAACAGCAAAAAGATTCGTGTTGTTGTGTGCGTGTAGTAAACGGGGGGCGGCCATCGCCCCCCGCCCTTTTTTCAGGGCTGCGTTTCCTTGTCTGGTTGACGCGCCCTGATTGAAGCGCCTCTCCTCTGCCCGCCCCCTTTGCGCCGGGCTGCCTCACGCCCGAGTCCATCACGGGACGCACAGCGCGCGGCTTCAACGATCGCCCCAAAGACCGCAGCGAAGGGAAACAGGCTAACACCGGTCATCGAGACACACGCAAGCGCACCGCAACCGCCAACCCGGCTCATGAAGATGAGCCGCCAGCCCCCCACCGCCACAGCGGCCAGGCACTAACCGTGGATATCCGGCGACCCGAGTGCAGCGGGCATCCAGCCCAAAGCGTCGCGCACAAGAACCGCACGCAACAAAAAGGGGCTGGCACGCACACGGCAATCTGCCATGCACCTGCCAGCCCCTAGGGGGGAGCTGCGCTCGTCAGGCGCGGCCAGGACCTTTGCGATTCTCTGCCCTGGGCGGGAGAGCCCCATTGCGGGGGTCTTCGTCGTCGGCAAACATCGGACGGGTTTCCGGACCGTTGATGTCGATCACGGGCTCACGCTTGCCTCCCTGCTGAACAGGTGCCGGCGAAACCGATGCATGCCCTTCTGCCTGACGGGCAGCAGAGTCTGCACCGCCAGAAGCACCTCCTGCCAGCGGAGCAGAAACCGGGGTTGCCGGCGCACTGGGCACGCGGCTGACACCCGGCCCGGCCGCCTGCGGAAAGGCAGACACGGACTTCAACGGTTGCCCGGCAGGAAATGCGGGCGAAGCGTTGGCACCCGCAGCGCTGAGCGACTGTGCATCGGCCTTGCCCGGTGGCGTCCAGCTGTTCTGGGCAGCAACATCCCGTGCAGGCGAAGCAGTATCCACTGCTTGTTCTGCCCCCAGAGGTGCAGCAGATGCCGGCGCAGCGGAAGGCTCAGACGAGCCCACAACAGCCGGTGTGGATGGCAGCACCTGCCCCTGCGGAAAGGCCGAGCGCGCCGTGCGGCCTGCCTCGGCCGTGGAAGCAAAGGGCGCAATGGCTGCGGGCGTCGCCTGGGCCTGAGCCGGCTGATCCGCAGAAGCCACGGACGGGCGCCCGCCATCTGCAACGGGTGAAGCCCCCTGAGCAGCAGCGACAGCCGGCGCAGTAGCGAACGGCTTGCCTGCCTGCGGGAAAGCCCCTTGCGGGAAAGCGGAACGCGCCGTGCGCCCTGCAGCCGCCGTTGCGGCAAAGGGATCGACCGATGCCGGGGCAGGCGTGGCCGGCTGGCCGGCCTCAGACACGGCGGCTCCGGACACCGGGGATGCCACGGGCTGCGCAGCGGAAGCAGCTGCCGGCGCATCGCCACCGGCGCCTGCAGAGCCCGGCGCCGCCTGGCGCATGGAGCCCTGTGACGCCCCCGCCTGCCCGGCGACACTGCCAGACTTCACGGGAGCTACAGCATGCCCCTCGTTGGCAGCGCCGGTCTCGACAGCCGCCCCTGCCACAGGCTGAGCTGCACCGCCCTGCCCGGCATCTGCCACTGGCTGAGGCTGTCCTGCCGGCGGCTCATCAGCACCTGCCTGACGATTGCGCCGTGTCAGCGATGCCGCAGGCAAGGCCGGACGTGCCTGAGCATCTTGTCCGCGCCCCGATGCAACACCAGCACCGGAATGGCCGAGCTGACGTTGCTCACGATAGCGGCCAATGATGGTGTTGGACCACAGGCCATCGGTCGGGAAGATAACCTTGGTTCCACCGCCTGCCATCCGCGACTTCTGGCTGCGCCGGAGGTCGGCAGCCGTGGGCGACAACGGACCATGACGATAGCGCCATGCAATCATGCCCAGGATGAAGGACACGATGAAACCGTGGCTGACCAGCAGCACCGCGCTGTTGGTGTACATCGACATGACCAGCGTGACGGCCAGACCGGCCATCAGAACCCGGCAGAGCATCCGGTCGAACCCGGTGGTGGCCTCACGCAGGCACTTGGCCACGTTGACCATCGCGCCAAAGAAGATGGCGAAGTACACAATGGCCCCAACGATGCCCACGTCCCACAGCACGGTGGACGTGGTCAGCAGGTCGATGTGCATGCCCCGGTGGAGCGAGAACATGTGACCGGGCTCGGGCACCAGACCGTCCACGCCATAGGACGACCCCAGGCCCGTGCCGAACAACGTCTTCAGCGGATTGTTCCAGGACTGGGACTCGAACCAGTAGGGCACCGCGGTGAGACGGTTGACCCCGGTTGCGTAGTAGCCGCGTGAGCCGAAGTTGTACTCGAAGGTGTCCCGGATGATTTCGTCAGGCGCCATGTTGGCCATGTCTCCGGCCACCTGCACCGTGAAGTACAGATACCCCAGCACGGCCCCCGCGATGAGGGTGATGATGACGATGCCCAGGAAGGCCAGCGGACGCTTGCCGACCAGATCGAAATAGGCCGCAAACAGCACGACCGGCATGATGATGATGACGATCTTGGTCTCACCAAGACCCAGCGGTGTCAGCAGCAAGGCGATGAGCACAAGCGCGACCAGGCCGTTCAGGACCTTTTCACGCCACGAGATGAAGACGGCCAGTGCCATCAGCACCAGGAACATGGCCAGAATCGAGCTGGCGCCACCACCCGTGATGGAGCCCTCGAAGGAGCCCACGATGATGTCGAAGGGGACGAAGCCGGGCTTGTCGTACCCCATGACGCCGGGCATCAGCACCACGTACTGATACAGGGTCATCGGAAGCTGCACCAGGCCCGCTCCCAGCAGAAACAGCAGCCAGTTGCGAACCTGCTTTTCCGAGAAGGGGATGACCGCCAGCAGGAACATCACTCCCCAGAAATGGAAGTAACGCTTGGCCCCGGAAGCCACCTCATTCAGTCCACCGTCGGAGATGACGGCCGAGACAAGCGCCAGGAAGATGAACACCAGGCTGAAATAGATGAAGGCCGGCATCGGGCGCTCGAAGCGCTTGGTGCCAGCCACCGCGTAGAGCAGAGCCGCGCCGGACATGAAGATGCCCAGCAGGGAGAACAGCCAGGAGACCTTGGCCAGACTGGGCCAGAAGTAACCGATGGGGCCATTGATGAGAAAGACCCCGATGAGGAGAAGCCAGACAGCGGCCGGAAGTGCATTGAGCAGCAGCAGGCCGCCGATGCCCCCCAGAACAAGGGCGATCAGGATCAGGTTGCCGGTGGCAACCACCAGACCAACGACCGCACCGGCAAACAGGAACAGGGCGCCGAGCAGCAGCGGGAACCAGGAGGACTGGTCCCCGCTGACCCGGGGCACGCGGTTGAGAATCGAGGTTGCCATGCCAGACAGATGTATCAGTTACCGATCCGCAGGGACGGGGGAGCAACAGTCGGACCCGTGCCACCGATGAGGCGCTGGGCTCGCGTGGATTGCGACGACGGCAGCACAGCCAGAACCGGGATGCCGGAAGCCTGGAGCAAATCGTCGGCGTTGCGAACCGGGCGCTGCGCGGCTTCGAGGGCAAAGGCTGCCAGCAGACCGATGAACAGGCCCAGGAAGACGCCGACACCCGTGTTCAGGACCAGGTTGGGACGGCTCGGCAGCAACGGCACGACAGCCGGCGTGATGACGCTGATGTTGGAGAAGCCGGCACTCATCGCAACGGTGTTCTCGGTCATGCGGCGCTCGACCAGTTCATAGGCGCGCTGCGCACTGGCCAGATCCTGTTGCAGGATGGCGATCTGGTCACGCTTGGAGCGCAGCC